>DASZUN010000253.1:0-8805 GCA_035547615.1 Gemmatimonadaceae bacterium
CTAGTTGTTGCGGTCGATCGACGAGCCCACGTTGTAGCGCAGCCCGAGCTCGTACGAGAAGTTGTACGGCCGGCCGTTGTACAACAGGAAGTTCTTCTGCGCGGGATTCATCGTTCCCTGCGCGAACACGGAGAGGTAGCGGACACGCCACTGCGCGCCGAGCAGGAAGAACGGCGTGAAGCCCGCGCGCCCGTCCTGGATCTGCTGGTTGGCGAACGAGAGCTGATCCGCGTTCGCGAACGGCTGCTGCGGCTGCGCATCGGCAACGTCGAGCAGCGACAGGCCCACGCCGACGTACGGGTGGAAGATCAGGTTCTCGCCCGGAAAGCCGACCAGCGCCATGTCGAGCTTGCGCAACCCCTTCACGTTCACGGCTCGGAGCCCGCTGTCCGCTGCCGTCGGATCGCGGAAGACGAGCGCCGTCTGCGTGATGAACGCCTTGGTGGCCGAGACGTACAAGCCGCCGTGCGATCTGGTGATGAGCCAGTCGAAGCCCGCGAGTCCGGACTGGCGATACGCCTGCGCGGTGTCCGCGAGCGCGAATCCGCCGCCCTTCACACCCCAGAACCACGCGTCCTTGAATGGACGGCCGCGTTGTGCGCCGGCCAGCGTGGGAATCGCCGCGACGACGGTTGCTGCAATCGTCAGGGCACGAATCGTTCGCATACGAAACCTCGACAATGGATGAGCGGGCCGTGCGTCCGGCTTCCTCATCCGGACGACACAACCCGGGAAACAGTCACGCTCGCCGCGCCGGTGTGCGGCGCTTCCGTCGCGGACTGGACCAAGCCGGTGACCGGGCTCACATTGCGAGGCGCATGTCATCCATTCTTCCAGGCAGCAAGGAATTCGACACGCCGGTGTACGGGACCGTCTTCGGCCGGCGCACGGACGTGGTGCATCGGCTGCACGAGGGCGATCGGTTGATCCTCGTTCCCGACCCGCCGGGAACGGACGATCCCAACGTCTGGGTCCACGCGCCGGGCGGCGACGTGATCGGGCATCTCTCGCCGGACGTGAACGCCTGGCTGGTGCCGTGGATGCTGCACGGGGGTCGCTGCGGCGCCGTCGTCACCCATGTCGCCGGTGACGACGTCGCCAGCTACAAGCGGCTCATCATCACCGTACGATGCCGAGTCTAGCGCCGACTTTCTTGAACGCGCGCACGGCCACGTCGATGTCGTCCCTGGAGTGGCTCGCCGAGATCTGACAGCGCACGCGCGCCGTGCCCTGCGGCACCACCGGGAATCCGAATCCCGTGACGAACACACCTTCGTCGAGCAGCATGTTGCTCATCTGGATCGCCGCGGCGGTCTCGCCGACGATGATCGGCACGATGGGCGTCTCGCCTGGGATCGGCTTGAAGCCGGCCTCGGTGATCTGGTCGCGGAAATACGTCGTGTTGTCGCGCAGCTTCTGCACGCGCTCGGGATGCTGCTCGAGCACGCGCACCGCCTGGAGCGCGCTCGACGCGACCGTCGTCGGGAGCGCGTTGGAGAAGAGCTGCGGGCGCGCGCGCTGCGTGAGATAATCGGCGAGTGCGGCCGATCCGGCGACGAATCCTCCCGCGGCGCCGCCGAGCGCCTTGCCGAGCGTCGAGGTGATCACGTCCACCTCGCCGAGCACGCCGTAGTGCTCCGCGGTGCCGCGGCCGTTCTTGCCCAGCACGCCGGTCGCGTGTGAATCGTCGACGACCACGACCGAGTCCGTCTCGCGCGCGATCTGGAGGATGTCGGGCAGCTTGGCGATCGCGCCTTCCATCGAGAACACGCCGTCCGTCCAGATGAACCGCCGCTTCGCCGCCTTCTGCTCGGCGAGCTTCGCGCGGAGATCGTCCATGTCGCCGTGCTTGAACACGCCGGTCGTGCACTTGGAGATCGCCTTCGCCAGGCGCATCGAGTCGATGATCGACGCGTGGTTGAGCGCATCGGAGACGACGAAGTCGCCTTCCTGCGCGATCGTGCCGGTGAATCCCTCGTTGGCGTTCCACGCCGAGACGAACGAGAGCGATGCCTCGCAGCCGACGAACTTCGCCAGCGCCGCCTCGAGCTCGCGGTGGATCGTGTAGGTGCCGCAGATGAAGCGCACGCTCGCCGTGCCCGCGCCGAACTTCTTCAGCCCGTCGATCCCCGCCTGGATCACCGCGGGCTCGTCGCTCAGGCCGAGATAGTTGTTCGAGGAAAAGATCAGCACGTCGCCGCGGCCTTCCATCTTCACACGCGCGGCCTGCGGCGACTCGAGATAGTTGAGCGTCTTGTAGACCTTGTCGGCCTTGAGCTGCTCGATCGTCGACTCGAGGCCGTTCGTGAAATTCTTGTTGAGTGACATGGTGTCTCCGTGTCCGTGGTCCGTGGTCCGTCGTCCGTGGTCACCACGGACCACCGGCTACGGGCCATGGACGAGTTACGCGATTTCAAAAATCACTTTCCCCGCCTCGCCCGACTTGATCGCGCGGATCGCCTCGTCGGCCTCCTCGAGCGGAAAGCGGTGCGTGATGACGGGGGCGGGGTCGAACTGGCCTGAGCGGAGGAAGCGCGTCATCATGAGCCACGTATCGTACATGCGCCGGCCCACGACGCCGTACACCGTCAGCCCCTTGAAGATGATCTCGGTCGCGAGGTCGATGTCGACCTTCTTCGACGGGATGCCGAGCATCTGCACGCGGCCGCCGACGCGCACCAGCGCGAACGCCTGGTGAATCGCGCTCGGCACGCCGGACATCTCCAGCACCACGTCCACGCCGAGGCCGTCGGTGTGGCGCTTCACCACCGCCTCTGCCTCGTTCGGGTGCACGATGTCGTGCGCGCCCATCTGCTTCGCCAGCGCGAGCCGCTTCTCGTTGACGTCCGACGCGATGATGCGTGATGCGCCCGCCGCCTTGCAGATGCCGACCGCGAAGATGCCGATCGGGCCGCAGCCCGTCACGAGCACTGTGGCGCCCGGGATCTCGGCGGTCAGCGCGGTGTGGAACGCGTTCCCCATCGGGTCGTGAATGCCGCCGATGTCGAACGAGATGTCGTCGTCGAGATGCCAGACGTTGGTCGCCGGCATCGCGATGTACTCGGCGAAGCACCCGTCGCGATCGACGCCGATGATCTTCGTGTACGGACAGACGTGCGAATTGCCGGTGCGGCAGAGCAGGCAGCGGCCGTCGACGATGTGGCCCTCGGCCGTCACGCGGTCGCCCTCGTGCACGTCCGTCACGAGCCGCCCGACCTGCACGACCTCGCCGGCGAATTCGTGGCCGACGACGATCGGCGGCTTCACGCGGCCCTGCGCCCACGCGTCCCAGTCGTAGATGTGCACGTCGGTGCCGCACACGCCGGCGCGGCGAACCTTGATCAGTACTTCGTCTTCTCGAATCGTCGGCACCGGAACGTCCTTCAAGACGAATCCGGCGGCCGCCGTGGCTTTCACAAGCGCTTTCACTCGGCGCCTCGCATGCGATGTGTGTGGGTGCGCGCAGCCGCGCGTGTCACATGACGCGGCGGCTCCGCGCACGAAAGCTCGCACGGCCCGACGAACCGGGGAAGTGTGCGCACATGCCGGTGAACTTCGTCGAATTTCGCAGTCGTGGTGCACGTCCTGCATGATGTGCGCGTCGCGGCGGCGAGTGATGCGATGCGCGTCGCGATCACGGATTGCGCCGGATGCTATTGCGTGTGGAAAAAGTCAATCCTATATTCGCGATAGATGACTAAACGCGCGCGGCGCTCGATCCGCGCCGCGCGATGCGAAAAAACGGCACGAGGGTACTGCGTGGGTCAGGTTCGACGAGAGCAGCATCAGTCGACAATCACGGCGGCGAACGCAGGATTCGCCATCGACACCATCACCGGTCGCCACGCGGCCGCCGCTCTCGTCTCCCCTCGAACGTCGCCATGCTCGTCCCGCCGCGGCGACATCCTCATCGACAATTCACGGACCCTTCGCCGCTCGCCGCGTCGCGCACGTGACGTTGCACGCGTCGCAGGCGTCGTTGGGCATGATGCTGGTGCAGGACCAAGGACTTCGCGCGTCTCCGCGGAGACACGCGTAGCGGCGGTCGCAGCGCACATGGCGTGAGCCGAAGCGCGATGGCTGCCGTCTCGCCGATCCACCGGGGGATCGGATGAGAGCACGAACCTCCAGATATGGAGAGATCACCATGGCTGCAAAGAAAGCTGCCCGTAAGGGCGGGACGAAGGCCGCGAAGAAGGGCGGTGCTCGCAAGACCGCGAAGAAGGCTGGCCGCAAGTCCGCCAAGAAGGGCCGTCGCTAGTTCGCGACGTTCACGTTCAAAAGAAGCCGGCGTTCGCGCCGGCTTCTTTTTTTGCTACCGAGCGTAGCGTGCGACCGCCAGCTCCACGATGCGCTCGATGAGCGCCGGATGGTCCAGCCCACACCGCGCCGCGGCGCGCGCGAATTCCCCCTCGCGCTCGAGATAGCAGTTCGGGTTCACCTCGATCACATACACGTCGCCGTTCGCCGTGACGCGGAGATCGATGCGCGCGTAATCGCGCAGCCGCAGCGCGTGGAACGCCTCCGTCGCCACGTGGCGCATTCGATTCGCCAGCTCCTCATCCAGGTCGCGCGGGAACACCGAGCGCGTCCCGGAGAACGCGGCGCCGCCGCCGGCGCTGTCGTCGCCCCACTTCACGTCCCAGCTCGCGATGCGCGGCAGGTCCGCGGGCAGCCCCGAGAAGTCCAGCTCCATGATCGGGAGCGCCTCGGCGTTCTCGTTCCCGAGCACGCCCACGTAGAACTCGCGTCCGTCGACGAACTCCTCGACGAGCACCGGCTGCCCGAATTCCGATTGCAGCGCGTCGATGCGCTCGAGCAGCCCTTTGACGTCGCGCACCAGCGAGTGCGCTTCGATGCCGATCGACCCGTCTTCCTGCGGCGGCTTCACGATCATGGGAAAATCGAGATCACCGGCCCAGTCCAACGCGCCGCGGTACGTCACCGCGAACTCCGGCGTGCGCACGCCGTGAAACTGCAGCAGCTTCTTGGTGAGCGCCTTGTCGCCGGCGAGGATCAAACCCGACGGGCTGGATCCCGTGTAGCGGCAGCCGAGCAGATTGAGCAGTGCGGCGACGTTCGATTCGAGCGCGCTCTTGCCGTTGAACGACTCGGCGATGTTGAACACCAGGTCCGGCGCGCACGATCGAATCTCGGTCGCCAGCGCGACCGCGTCGTCGTGCGTCGTCTGCACCGCGACATCATGGTGCGCGCACACGAGCGCGTCGCGAATCTGCTCGATCACCGGATCGACCGGCGGCTCCGCCGCGTCGGCCGAGTGCAGCAGGACGATCTTCATCGCTCCGCCAGCCCGCGGGTGCCGCGCGACGTGCGGCCGAGCGTGTGCGTGAAGCGGTGGTGCATCACGACCGCCGTGCCGAAGGCCGTGAGCTCCACGAGCGTCGACGCTTCGAGGCCGCCCACGCGCAGCTCCAGCTCCGCCGCGCGGCGCGACAGATGATCGACGAGCGATCGCACCACGCTCACCGGCTCGCTCGTCCAGTACGCGATCCGCGACAGGATCTCGCGGTAGTGGCGCTGCATGAAGAGGTGCGCCGGCTCGCCGCCCGGCGCGTCGTTCGCGGACACGAAGATCCCGCGCAGATCGACGTCGAACTGGCGCGCATCCTCGATCGGCATCGCGCTCTCGCTCTCGGCGTAGTGCTCGGCGAGCGTGTACCGCATCGCGTCCACCGGCAGGTCGTCAGGTTCGGGAATCGGCGACTGCGGCAGCGCGCTCCGGAGCTCGCGCATCGTCCGGTCGACGTACTGGAGCTTCTCGAGCGCCGGCCATCCGGCGTACGTCGCGCGCCAATCGATGTCCGGCGTCAGCCACACGGCGAACGTCTCGGCGAAATCTTCGTCGGGATGCTTCTGCGCGTACCACCCGAGAATGTGGCGCACGTAGTCGCGCGACAGCGGATCGGCGCGGTATCGCTCGCGGTACGGCTGTGAGAACGCCCCGAACAGGCTGCGCCATTCGGGGCGTTCGTACAATGCAAACGCGTAGTTGATCGCGTGACCGCACTCGTGTCGCAGGTATCGCATCGACTCCGCGTCGCCTTCGATTCCGGCGGACATCTCCGCTTCGACGCGCTCCAGCCGCGCGTCCGCGAGATAGAACGGAACGCCGATCAGCGGCGTGCCGTCCGGGCAGCCCCATTGGTCTGTGAGGTAGACGGGCGGCCGGAACGCGATCCCCTTCGCCGCGAGCTCGCCGTACAGCGCGGCGACCAGACGTTCGACCCGTGATCCTTCTATTCGAAGGTGCAGGTCAGAAATCCGACGTCCGAGAAGCGCCTCGCGCTCGTGCTGCCATGTGGTCGCGTCACTCACACCGGTGACGAGCGCAAGCGCCGTACCGAGCTCAAATAAAAACGAGGCCACTCACGAATGAGTGGCCTCGCATCATCGGACGGGCGGGCTCGCGGCTACGCGGCCTGCACCTCGAGCGCGTCCGTATCCTCTGGCGCCGGGGCCCACACGTACGCGAGGAACATGGGGACCGCTTCCTGTCGCGACCCACGCGAGATGACGATGCCGATCGGCTCCTGGTCCGCCGCGCTGCTGATGGTCTCCTTCATATACTAGAACTCTCGATTCGGCTGAGTGGCTCCGCCCGCGACCGATGGCGAGAACGGGGTCGCCAGAGCGGTCGGGGACGGGGATGGCGGCCTTGCCGCCACGAGCCGCCACATAAGCAGCAGCGATGCCAGGCAGAGCAGATTAGTAAGTCGCTGTTCTACAACGGCTTACAAAAACGAATGGCCGGCGAAGTCGCCGGCCTGTGTCGTCTTGATACATGCGATTCGACACGCTTGCGTCGATTAGAGACGCCCTACGCCGCGCCCTTCCTGGCCATGAACGTCTTGCCGCGTCCGTCCGCACGCTCGACCGTGACGTTCCAGCCGCGGTACTGGCTGCGGAGCTCTTCGAGCGACACTGCTCCCGACGTGCGCCCCGAGGACACGATCGTCTGCACGAGATGGACGCCGCCGTCCGCCGTCGCGCTCTGCAACACCTCGATCACGCGCGCGCGTTCGTCCGCCGAGAGGCTCGCGAGCACCGCGGGGTTGACGATCACCGCACTGAGCGGCATGTCCGGTCGCCAGCTCGCGATATCGGCGAGCTGCGCGTGCACGCGGCCCGACAGCCCGGCGCCGATCGCCGCCTGGGTCACGCGCTCGAGCGTGTCGAATCCGTCAGCCAGCGTCGTGACGTCGCAGCCATTCGCCGCGAGATACAGCGCCGAGGATTCGTCCGCGGCGCCCGCAACGAGAACGCGCCCTTCATAGGACGGCGGAAGGGCGCGCACGAGCACATCATCCGGACGAAGACCCCAATGCTCGGGACGGCGTAGCTCGTCGAGCAGCTTCACGCGCCGGCGGCGCCAGGTTTCGTAGCTCGGCAGCCGCAACCGCTTCACGATGATGCGGTCGACCTCTTCGCAGAGCAGCAGCTCCGTGAGCGCGAACTGTGGTGCGGCCGAGAGCACCGACACCGCCTCGTCGCCGATGCTCAGCAGCACGCTGCGCGGCACCGACTCCTTGTAGTTCTCGATCTCTTGTTCGACGAACAGCTCGTACTCGTACTTGAGGGAGCGCGTCGGTCGGGCCATGCCGAGTCGCGGTGGAAGATGCCGCGTAAGCTAGACGTTACGTCTTGCGGCGCAAGTGCTTATGCGGGTTCGACGTGCACCGTCACCTGCGACGCGCCGAATGCCTGTTCGATCGCCGCCTCGACCGCGTCCGCCAGCTCGTGCGCCCGGTCGACCGACGTCTCGCCCAACACACCGATCGTCACCTCGGCGAACAACTGCCCCGACGCGGTGGAACGCGAGCGCACCGAACGCACGTCGTGAATGCCGGGCACCCCGAGCACGACCGCGCGCAGCGCGCTCGCCTCGATCGCGCGCTGGTCGACGAGGATCGGAATCGACTCGCGCAGGATCTGCACGCCGCTCCAGGCGATGATCAGCGCTACGCCGATCGCGAGCACCGCGTCGAGCCGCGCCAGGCCGATGATCGAGAGCACGAGTGACGCGAGTGCCATGAGCGTGACGAGAATGTCGCTCGCCGTGTGCGCGGCGTCGGCGAGCAGGAACGCGCTCCCGAACCGACGGCCGCGGCTTCGCTCGTAGCCCACGACGAATACGTTCACGACGAGCGTGCCGCAGATGAGCGCGAGCTCCGCCACGCTGATGTGCTTCGGCGCGCGGGCGTGGAGCAGCGAGGACACGCCTTCGCGCAGCAGCTCGAAGCACGAGATCGAGAGGAAGCCGACGATGCCGAGCGCGCCGAGCGTCTCGAACTTGTCGTGTCCGTAGGGATGCTCCTCGTCGGGGGCCTGGCCCGCGAGCGCGACGAGCATCATCCCGATCACGTTGTTGAGCATGTCGAGGCCCGACTCGAGCGCCGCGCCGAGCACGGTGAGCGCGCCCGTGTGCACGCCGACACCGATCTTGACGGCCGCGACGAGCGCGTTGAGCGCGAGCACGACTGCGAGGGTTCGCCGCACCTCTGGCGAGCGTCCGGCCATCGCATGCTGCTGGCGGGCGCGAACGGATTGAGTCGGAGAAGACACGCGTGCAACTTGCCTCGGTCCCGAATCGCCGGTCAACCGTTCCGCGCGCACGAATGCCAGAGCTGCCCGAAGTCGAATCCGCCGTTCGCCGCCTGCGCGCCGCCGCGTCCGGCAAGGTGATCGCGAGCGTGACGCTGCTGCACCCCGCGCTCCGTCGCCGCATCTCGCCGGCGCGCTTGCGGTCGCTGCGCGGCGCGCGCGTCGCTGACGTGAGGCGTCGCG
>DASZUN010000254.1:0-4657 GCA_035547615.1 Gemmatimonadaceae bacterium
CGGCCGATCAGCATCATATCGACGCGGCCGAGAACATTTTACCGCGGAAAACGCGGAGGTCGCAGAGGAAAAACACAACGAGGGTCTCCGCGTCCGCTGCGTTCTCCGCGGCAAAAATGCTGTTCCGGGCGGTCGGTGCTACTGCCGTTGCGAGTACGACTCGAAGCGCGTGTACTGTTTCTGGAAGAACAGGTTCACGATCCCGATCGGGCCGTTGCGCTGCTTGCCGACGATCACCTCGGCTTTGCCCTCGAGCGAATTCCCGTCCTTGTCGACTGGACCGTCGTAGAACTCCTGCCGGTACAGGAACATGATCAGGTCGGCGTCCTGCTCGATCGCGCCGGACTCGCGGAGGTCGGAGAGCTGCGGACGCTTGTTGTCGCCGGTCCGCTGTTCCGGTGCGCGCGACAACTGCGACAGCGCGATCACCGGCACGTTCAACTCCTTGGCGAGCGCCTTCAGGCCACGGGAGATCTGGCTGACCTCCTGCTGGCGACTCTCGGAGTTCGCGGGGCCCTGCATGAGCTGCAGGTAGTCGACGACGACCATGCCGACGCCGGCGTCCGCCTTGAGCCGCCGGGCCTTGGACCGCATTTCGAGAATGCTAATGCCCGGCGTGTCGTCGATCCACACGGGCGCCGAGCTGAGAATGCCGGCCGCGCGCGCGAGCCGCGGAAAATCGTCGTCGCGGAGCATGCCTTTCCGGAGCCGCTGGGCGTCGATGCGCGCCTCGGACGTGAGCATGCGCTGGACGAGCGATTCCTTGCTCATTTCCAGCGAGAAGAACGCCACGGGGACGTTGTGCTCGATCGCCGCGTGCTGCGCGATGTTGAGCGTGAACGCCGTCTTTCCCATCGACGGACGCGCGGCGACGATGATGAGATCCGCGGGCTGGAAGCCCGACGTCATCTCGTCGAGGTCGGCGAACCCGCTGGCCACGCCGGTGACCGTCTTCCCGCCGCGCTGCAGCGCCTCGATGCGCTCCATCGTCGGCCAGAGCAGCTCCTTGATGCGCGTGAATCCGTCGCGCGTCTGCTGCTGGGCGACCTGGAAGATCTTTGACTCCGCCTCGTCGAGCAGATCGTTCGCGGTGAGCTTGCCGTCGAACGCCTCGGCGACGATCGAGGTCGACACCTCGATCAGCCGGCGGAGGATCGCCTTCTCACGAACGATCGCGGCGTGATACTCGATGTTCGCCGCCGTCGGCACCGCGTCGACGAGAAAGCCGATGTACTCCTTCCCGCCCGCGGCGTCGAGCTCTCCCTTCCGGCTCAGCTCCTCGGAGAGCGTGAGCGGATCGACCACCCCGCCGCGCTCGGCGATCGTGACCATCGCGCGGAACATGCGGCGGTGGCGCTCGGCGTAGAACATCGTGTCGTCCACGTGCTCGACCGCGCGGAGCACCGCGTCCTGGTCGATGAGCATGGCCGACAGCACCGCTTGCTCGGCGTCTTCCGAATACGGAGGACGCCGGTCGCGGTACGGATCACGCGCCAGGCTTTGGGGCGCTATCGAGTATTCGACGGGCGAGCTGGACATCTTCCCAAGTGGGGCGCTTCCATCCGGGGTTCCGGAGAAGCGCGGCGGGGTGATAGGTCACGATCAAAGGCACCCCGTAGTACCGGTGCACCTGTCCACGCAGCTTCCCGATCGAGAGCTTTGTGTCGAGAAGAGTTTGGGCAGCGAACGTGCCGAGTGCAAGGATCACCTTGGGACGAATCAACTCGATTTGTCGAATCAGGTACGGACTGCACGCCGCGACCTCTTCCGGACGCGGATTTCGATTGCCGGGCGGCCGGTGCTTGAGGACGTTGCAGATGTACACGTCCTCGCGGCGCAGATCGATCGCCCCGAGAATTTTTGTGAGCAGCTGACCGGCGGCGCCGACGAATGGGCGCCCGGTCTCGTCTTCGGTCGCGCCGGGTGCCTCACCCACGCACATGAATTCCGCGTGCGGATTGCCTTCGCCCGGCACGGGATTCGTCGCGGTCGAATAGAGCGGGCAGCGCGTACACGACGCGACGTGCTTCGTGATCGCGTCGAGCGAATCGAGCGCCTCGAGATCGCCGCCAAAGAGCTGTCGGCCATTCGCGCCGACCGAGAGGCCAGCGGGCGCGTCGACCGACGGCACAGGCGCGGCAGCCTGCGGCACCGGCGACGCGGCGGACGGTGCGTCGTCGCCGCGCGTCGCCTCTCGGGGCTGCACCGCGTCGGCGTTCTCGCGCACGCTCGTTTTCCGTGGGGCGTCCGGGGTGGCGCCAGCGGCGCGCAGCGCTTCGCGCCAATCGCCCGTCGCGGCGACCACGCGCGAGATCGCCGCGCGCTCGTCCGCTTCCGGTCCGCGCGCGCTTGCGGCGTCCGCGGGGGCGCCGCCCGCCGCGCCGATCAGGCGCAGCGTTTCCTCCACGCTCATGCGATCGAGCACGAGTTCCGTCTCGCCCATCTCGCGCCGCTGCTCGAGGTAGCGGCGTAGCGCCTCTTTAGCGTCCACCGATCAACGTCTCCACGCGGTCGAGAATGGCATCCGCGACTTCGGTCTTGGGCATCAGCGGCAAACTCGCTTCGGTTCCGTCGCGCGCGACGAGCGTGACGCGGTTGGTGTCGACGCCGAATCCGGCGCCCGATTCCGTTGCGTCGTTCACGACGATGAGATCCAGATCCTTCGCGGCGCGCTTGGCTCGGCCGCTCGCGACCGGATCGTCGGTCTCGAGCGCGAAGCCCACAATGACGGCGCCCGGACGGCGGGCACCACGCGTGGTGAGGAGGATGTCCGGTGTCGGCGCGAGCGGCACGTCTGGTGGTGTGTTCGATTTCTTGATCTTCGAGCTGGCGGGCATCGCCGGTCGAAAATCGGCAGGCGCGGCCGCCATCACCAACACGTCCGATTGCGGGAGCAACCGTTCCACCGCCGCGGCCATCTGCTCCGTCGACTCGACCGGGTGCACGGCCACGCCGACCGGAGGCGCCACCGAGATCGGGCCGGCCACGAGATCGACGTCGGCCCCCCGCCGCCACGCCGCCGCGGCGATCGCGACGCCCATCTTGCCGCTGCTGTGATTCGAGATGAACCGCACCGGATCCAGCGTCTCGCGCGTCGGCCCGGCGGTGACGAGCACACGGGTGCCCGCGAGCGTTCCGCTCGGCTCACATAGACGTCCTATGTGAGCAAATATGGACTCAGGTTCTGGCATACGTCCCGGCCCGTGCCCTTCGCCGGCGGCGAGCAGGCCTTCCTCGGGGTCGAGGACGCGGTAGCCGAGGCCGCGGAGATGGGCCACGTTGCGCTGCACCTGCGGATGCGCCCACATGTGGTCGTTCATCGCCGGCACGATCAGCACGGGACAGCTCGCGGCGAGGAGACAGGCGGTGAGCAGGTCGTTGGCCTGTCCGGCGGCCGCGCGGGCCATGAAGTCCGCGGTCGCCGGCGCGATGACCATCGCGCGGGCGGCGCGCGCCAACTTGATGTGATCGAGCGCCCGACCGGCGTCGAAGAGGCCCGTGTGCACGGGCCTGCCAGTGAGTGCTTCCAGCGTGATGGCCCCGACGAACTCCAGTGCCGCGGGCGTCATCACCGTATCCACGTCGGCGCCCGCCTTCGTCAGCAACCGAGCCAGCCACGCCGACTTGTAGCTGGCGATTCCCCCCGTGATCCCCAGGAGGATGCGAGAGCCGTCGAATGGGCGGATCGCGTTACTCCGTGCGGCGGCGCGGCACCACGTGGTACACAATGTCCCCCTTCGCCAGCTCCTCGAGCGAACGGGTCGTGAGCTTCTTCTCGCGGGACGACGAACGATCGCGCGGGAACTCGTTCAGCACGCGCGCGTACTTCGCGGCCACGAGAACCCCGAGGTACTTGTTGGCGGCGTGGTTGGCGATCTCGCCGGGAGTGAACACTCGCATTGCCTAGTCCGTCATGAATGGTTGTCGATTTCCAGCTCGAGGCGCTCGATCAGAGTCTGGACCTGATTCCGCAGGCCGTTGACCCGTTGCCGGCTCACGACCTCCGCGTCGAGGATCGCCTCCACGCGAAGCACCGCGGACTCCAGGTCGTCGTTGACCACGACGTACTCGTACTCCTCGACGGCCCGAAGTTCTTCCAGCGCTGAATTTAACCGCTTTGCCAGCTGTTGGGGGGACTCGGTCTTCCGCTTCCGGAGCCTGTCCAGGAGGACCTCCCCGGACGGCGGCAGCACGAACACGGTCACGGACCCCGGAAACGCCTGACGGAGCTGGCGCGCCCCCTGGACGTCGATATCCATGATGACGTGGCGGCCCGAGTCCAGCACCTGCGAGATCTCGCTCCGGAGCGTCCCGTACAGGTTGCCGTGCACCTCGGCGGATTCGGCGAAATCCCCTTCCGCGCGCCGCCGCAAGAACTCCTCACGGTCGAGGAAGTGGTAGTCGATCCCGTCGCGCTCGCGAGGACGCGGCGCCCGCGTGGTGCACGACACCGAGTAGCCGACGTCCGTGCGCCGCTCCAGCAGCCGACGCGCGATCGTGGTCTTGCCGCCGCCCGAGGGCGCCGAGAGGATGACCGGAAACGGATTCACTCGAGGTTCTCCACCTGCTCGCGAATCCGCTCGAGCTCCTCCTTGATCACGATCACGTCCGCGAGCATCGCCGCATCGTTCGCCTTGCTGCCGGTCGTGTTCGCCTC
>DASZUN010000255.1:0-15659 GCA_035547615.1 Gemmatimonadaceae bacterium
CTCGCCGGGGCGCTTCGGCGCGAACGCGATCGGAGTGTTCGTGCTCGCGGCGGCCAGAAGGTACTTGGCGACGTCGAGCACCGGCGTGCCGACGCCGGTGCCGATGTTGAACGCACGCTCGTCCATGCGCGCGCCGAGCGCGACGCGAGTCGTGGCGGCGAGCCACACCGACTCGGCGACGTCGCTCACGTGAATGTAGTCGCGCGTCTGCAGCCCGTCGCCGAACACGGTGAGTGGATGTCCCTCGAGAATGCGCCCGCAGAATATCGCGACGACGCCGGCCTCGCCGTGCGGATCCTGCCGCGGGCCGTAGACGTTGCCGAACCGCAACGAAACCGTGTCGAGACCGTGAATGCGCGCGTAGTACGTGAGGTAGTACTCGGCGGCGAGCTTCGCGATCGCGTACGGCGAGTCGGGCTCCTTGGGCGTCGTTTCGGTGTTGGGCGGCGACGCCAGCTCGCCGTACAGCACGCCGCCCGTGGACGAGAAGACGACGCGCGCCGCGCGCGCCCTCGCGCTCCGGCGCACCGCCTCGAGCAGCCCGAGCGTCCCGACCACGTTCACGCCGGCGTCGAACACCGGGTCGGCCACGCTGCGACGCACGTCCATCTGCGCCGCCAGGTGGACGACGACGTCGAAGTCCCCGTCGCCGACGAGCGCGACGGCCTCCGGTGAGCGGACGTCGAGCCGATGAAACCGCGCGGCCGGCGGAACGTTCTCGCGCTTGCCGCTCGAGAGGTCGTCGACGATCGCCACGTCCCATCCGCGCGCGACGAACAGATCGGCGACGTGCGAGCCGATGAAGCCCGCGCCGCCGGTGACGAGCACGCGTCCCGTCATGCGTCGCGATCGGGTTCGGCGTCCGCCTCGTGCGACGCGTCCGCCGGCGACTCGACGCCGAACAGGTATCGCGCGAGGTCGACCGCGCCAAGGCCGCGGCCGTTGGCCGCCGCGGCCCGCAGCCGCACGGTGGGCTGATGTAAGAATTTGTTCATTAGTGTCTTGGAAAACTCCTCGAACGCGGCACGCTGTTCCTCGGGGAGGTCCGGCATCCGGCGGAGCGCCTGGGCCAGCTCGCGCGCGCGCAGCTCGTCCATGCGCGCGCGCACTTCGGTGAGCACCGGCACCGCGGCGAGGCCGGCGACCCAGTCCCAGAAGCGCGCGACCTCGCCGTCGATCAGCTCCTGCGCCGTCGGGAGCTCGGCGCGCCGGCGCTCGAGATTGGCCGACACGACCGCCTGCAGGTCGTCCAGGTTGTAGAGGAACACGTTCGCCAACCGACCCACCGCCATGTCGACGTCGCGCGGCAGCGCGATGTCGAGGATGCAGAGCGGACGGTCGCCCCGCGCCGCGAGCGCGGGCTTCACGTGGTCGACGTACACCACCGGGCGCGGCGCCGCGGTCGAGCACACCAGCACGTCGACGTCGGCCAGCGCGGTCCAGCATTCGTCGTAGCGCATCGCTTTCGCGCCGTAGCGGGCGGCGAGCTCGGTCGCGCGCTCGAACGTGCGGTTCGCCACGATCGAAGTACGCACGCCCTGGTCCCCGAGACATTCGAGGGCAAGCTCCGCCATCTCCCCCGCCCCGAGCACCATCGCGCGCTTGTTGCCGAGCGACCCGAAGATCTGTTTCGCGAGCTGCACGGCCGCCGAGCTGACGGACGCCGCGCCGCGCGCGACCGCCGTCTCGTTGCGCACACGGCCGGCGACGGAGAGCGAGGTCTGGAAGAGGCGATTGAGAATCGGCCCCGCGTGCGCTCGGCACCGCTCCCACGCGTCGCGCACCTGACCATGGATCTGCGCCTCGCCGAGGACCATCGAATCGAGTCCGCTCGCGACCCGGAAGAGGTGGCCGGCGCCGGTCTCGTCGCGGTGCACGTACCCGAACGATGAGGCGTCGCGCCCGAGTCGCGCCGAGAGTGCCTCCCAGACACTCGACGACGGATCGCGCTCCCCGTCGACGAGATAGACTTCCGTGCGATTGCAGGTCGACAGGAGCACGGCTTCCCGGGCACCCGTCTCGCGCCGGAGCGCGCCGAGCGCGGCATCCATCTCGCTCGGCTGATACGCGATCTTCTCGCGAATGTCGAGCGCGGCGCCCCGGTGGTTCAGTCCGACGACCGTCAGCGCCACGGGCGCAACCCCGCGCTCACAGGAACTGCCCCGTGGCCGGCCCCGCGACGCGGAACGCGACGTAGAGCAACAGGACGATCACGAACGCCACGCTCGAGTATTTCGCGGCGCGCTGCGCCTGCCAGCCGCGGGCCAGCCGTCCGAGCGCGATGCACGTGACGGCGAGCCACGCGCCGAAGCCCCACACGAGCTGCGGCATGTTCAGCTCGTGGTACTCCACGGAGTACGTGGATGCGAGCACGACCCCGAGCGTGAGCCCCAGCCACCCCGCGATCGCCGCGAGGTGATTCACGCGATCGAGCGTGGCCAGCGGCGGGAATACCCGGAAGATCACCTCGAACCGCCGCGACTTGAGCTCGCGTCGCTGCACGAGGTACATCATGCCGGCCGCGGCCGACGTCGCGAACGCCGCGATCCCGACGAAGCTCAGGGCGATGTGGGAGAACAGCCAGATGCCGCGCATCCCTTCGGCGGAGCGGCCAGGCGCCATGCCGATCACGTTGGCGAAGATCGTCGGCACAGCCGCGAGCGGCGCGGCGACGAGCGTGAGGCTCACGTCGCGCGCGAGTATTTCCACGATGAGCAGCGTGAGCGCGAGCGCCGCTCCGGCGAACGAGAGCGCCGGTCCGAGCCCGGTGAGCGGCACCGCGTCCGACCGCAAGGCGAACGCGAGCAGTGCACACGCGTGCGCCGCGACGCCCAGTCCGAGCACGCCCAGCACGGCGGCGATCGGCGCGCGGACCGGACGCGCCAAAGGCGCCGCGGCAATTGCCGCGGCGCCGAGGTAGCAGGAGATGGCGATGAAATGGGCGATCGCGATCATGGTCGACCGCCCAAATCTACTGAGGGATCAGAGGTTACGGCATCTTCGCCGCGACGCGCGCGGCGGTGCCTTCCTCGAGTTTCGGCTGGTCGATCGACGTGATGATCGCCGTCGCGCCGTAGGGCGTGACGCGCAGCACCTGCGCGCGGCCGAGCGGGACCTCGGGGATCGCGAGCGACTCGCCTTCCGCCGGCTTCTGACGAGGCTGGTAGAACTCGATCTGATCACCGGTCGTGACGCCGTTCCGACCGGAAATGTCGAGCACGACGTACCGCTGCATCGACGGGAGCACCGGCTCGTTGTCGACCCAACGCACCTTGCCCGCCGGACCATTCGCCACGCCGACCGGTCGGCCGGCGCGAATCGATCCACTGTCGAGCGGAATGAGGTGCTCCTTCTCGCCGATCTGCCCGAACAGCGCGACCACGCGACCCGTGGCGGCTTCGCCGTTCCGCGGCGCACGCGTCACCTCGATGATGCCTGTCGGAATCACGATCTGGCCGAAGTCCTCGATGAGGGGTCCGAGGCGATAGGTCAGGTACCGCGCGTGCTCGGGCGCGGCGTCGCCCGCGGGGGGCGCGAAGAACACGGGATCGTAGAGATTGAGCCGCGTGCGATCGGCCGAGGCGATGCCCGGCACTTCCGCGCTCTCGATGACGTGACCGGAGATGCGCGGGCCACCGCGCGCATCGACCCAGGGCGACGCGATGTATTCGCCGCGACGGACCGTTGGGGCGGCCTTGAACGTGTCCACCGCGACTACAGGCGCCGGCGGAACCGGCGCGGGGGGACGCATGGCGGGAGCGGGCGCCGGCGTGGGCGCCGCCGGCTCAGGCTGCGGCGGCGACACCGCAACGACCTTCGCGGGCTCGCCAGGCAGCTTCAGGACCTCGCCAGGATAGATCCAGTGCGGATCCTCGATGACGTCGGTGTTCAGCCGATAGATCTCGGGCCACAGGAACGGGTCGCCGAGATAGGTGTGCGCGAGATCCCACAGCGTGTCGCCGCGCTTGACCGTGTGCGTCTTCGGCTGTGACGGCGCGGGCTGCTGACTGACCAGCGTCTGTGTGCGCGTCGCTGCGATCGCGACCGCGACGGCCACGGCGCGCACCACGCGCCCGCGGTGAAGGCTGCGGACAGCCCGCACGAGCATAGCGTCAACTCCGAACGAAAAGAGAAAGACCTGCGACCTCGGCGGCGAACGGTGCCAGCCTCTGCGACAGGTGACGATTGGAGGCACGCGAGGGAAACGTGATCCAACGCACGAAAGCGCAACGACTAAGGGCCCGCGGCGCTGGCCGCGGGCCCTCGGTACGCGATCGGCGGATGGCCCGATCAGAACGGCAGATCGTCGTCCTCTTCGTTCAGCGCGTTGGGGAAGTCCTCGAAGTCGTCGCCGCCCGCGGGCGCCTTGGCCTTGGCCGCGGGAGCCGGAGCGCGGCGCGTGCCGCCTTCACCGCCGTCGAAGTCGCCGCCACCGCCCTTGCCGCCGCCGAGCATGATCAGCTCGCGGACGTTGATCTCGGTGCTGTAGCGGGTCTGTCCGTCCTTGTCCGTCCACTGCCGGTACTCGATGCGGCCTTCGACGTAGAGCTTGTCGCCCTTGTGGACGTACCGCTCGACGATGTCGGCCAGCTGCGAGCTCTTCGTGTTCCAGACCACGCACCGGTGCCACTCCGTCTTCTCCTGCTTGGAGCCGGACGCGTCGTTCCACGAGCGGCTGGTCGCGAGCGAGAACGTCGCGACGCGGTTGCCGCCGGTGGTCGAGCGCACCTCCGGATCGTTGCCGAGGTTTCCGATCAGAATGACCTTGTTCAAGCTACGGCTCACTGTTGCCTCCTGGCGAGAGAATCGATGACCTCGCCGTTCACGGTATGATCCAGTCCGTGTCGATGTGCAAACAAATCAACGCACATCGACGATTTCTATTGCACCGCTCCCACTGCACTTCACACATCCATCTGCGTCAGCGTGCGCCGCAGCACGATGGCGTCTTCCACCGGACGCCTATAGTACCCTCGCCGCCGTCCGACCTCCTCGAAACCACGCGAGCGGTATAGCCGGCGAGCCCGCTCGTTCGAGTCCCGCACTTCCAGATACATGTTCGCGACGCCGCGCGCGACCGCCTCGGCGAGCGCGGCATCGAGCAGCTGCGCTCCGACGCCGCCGCCCCACGCTTCCGGCGCGACCGCGAGATTGGCGATCTCGCCTTCGTCCGCCACGAGCCAGGCCACAACATAACCCACGACGAGCCCGGCGTCATCGCGCGCCGCGACGAAATACACGGCCGGATGATCGAGGGCATCCCGGAACGACTGCGGCGACCACGGATCGCTGAACGCCGCGCGCTCGATCCCGACCACGCCCGCGAGATCCTCTTCGCGAACCGGCTCGATCGTGACTTTCATCCGGTGGGCAGCGGCTTGCCGTGCGCCGACTCCCAGCGAACCTGCGCCTCGGCGAGACGGCCGTAGGACGGCTCCCAACTGGCAATGTCGACCGGCCCGCGGGTCGCGAGCATCGCCTCGAGATTCACGACCGATGCGGCACGCGGACGAGACACCGCGCCATCCGCGAAACGCGACGGACTGATGATCGCCCCATCGTATGTGTGCGCGAGCTGCTCGACATCGCCCGCGGCTACCACGCGCGCCGTCTCGAGCTCGTCGACGCGTCCCGAATCTGCTCGGTCGTACAGCGCGACGTAGTATTCGCCGCGCAGCGCGTCGATCGCAGCCAGATACCGTCCCGGCCGAACGTCCGGTGCCGCGACGATCAGCGCGAGCGACGGAACGGCGTACAGCGGCTTCCCTGTTCCCGTCGCGATGCCCTTCGCGATCGCGCCGGCGATGCGGAGGCTCGTGAAGCTGCCGGGTCCGGCGCCGCAGACGATGCGATCGAGATCCGTGGTGCGAATCTTCGCCCGCTCCAGCACGTCGGCAACAGCGGGCATGAGCCGCTCCTCGTGCGCGCCTTTCATCGCGACGCTCGCCTCGGCGACGACGGCGCCGTCGACGATCGCGCACACGTCGCCCTCGTACGTGGAGGCGTCGAGCGCGAGCGTGATCAAACGTGGCCTCCAGCGTAGAGCAGCCGGCGATCGGCGTCGTGCGGCAGATGCTGGAGACTGATCGGCACGTGCAAATGGGGGATCCGGCCGCCGGCGCGCTCGGGCCACTCGATCAGCAGGAGCGCTTCTTCCGCCATGAGCTCGTCCCACCCGAGCTGCGTCAACTCGTCGGGGCTCTTGAGCCGATACAGATCGAGGTGATACACGCGCGACTTGGGCGCGGCGTACTCGTGCACGAGCGCGAACGTGGGACTCGTGACCTCATCGGTGACGCCGTAGCCACGGCAGATCGCCTGAACGAGCGTCGTCTTCCCCGCGCCGAGCTCACCGGCGATCGTGACGACGAGCGGCGGCTGCGCGACGCGGCCGAAGCGTTCCCCCCACGCGACCAGCTCGGACTCGGTGCACGCGAGGTGTCCCTGCTCCGCCCGCGGCGGCACAATGGGATCGTGCATCGGTCAGCGCCCGCCGCGCGCCGCGCCGGCGGCCATCTTGTTCTTGGCCGCGGTGTCGCGCCGAGCGCGCAGCTCGAAGAGCTGATCGCGGAGCTGCGCGGCGAGCTCGAAGTCCATGGCGGCCGCGGCGTCGCGCATTTGCTGATCGAGCATTTTCTCGAGCGACTCCGTGTCCATCACCGCGTAGCCGCGCGCCGGCTCGGCGACCTTCTTCTCTTCCCGCTCCGCTCGCGCGTCGGCCACGCGGGTGATGAATCGCACCTGGTCGACGCTCTTGCTCACGCTCTTCGGCGTGATACCGTGCTCCAGGTTGTGCTGCACCTGCAGCTCACGGCGGCGGCCGGTCTCTTCGATGCAGCGCTGCATGGAGCCGGTGATCCGGTCGGCGTAGAAGATCGCGCGGCCGTGCGCATTGCGCGCGGCGCGGCCGACGGTCTGAATGAGCGATCGGTCGCTGCGCAGGAAGCCTTCCTGATCCGCGTCGAGGATCGCGACGAGCGAGACCTCGGGCAGATCGAGCCCCTCGCGCAGCAGGTTGATGCCGACCAGCACGTCGAACTCGCCGAGCCGCAGCCCGCGCACGATCTCCATGCGCTCGATGGCGTCGATGTCCGAGTGCATGTACCGCACGCGCACGCTGACCTGCTGCAGATAATCGGTGAGGTCCTCCGCCATGCGCTTGGTGAGCGTGGTGACGAGCACGCGCTCGCCTTTCCGCTCGCGGATGCGAATCTCGTTCAGCAGGTCGTCGACCTGCCCGCGCACGGGGCGGATCTCGATCTCAGGATCGATCAGGCCCGTGGGCCGGATGATCTGCTCGACGACGACGCCCTCGGACAGCCGGAGCTCCAGATCGCCCGGCGTCGCGGACACGAAGATCGCGCGGGGCGTGAGCGAGAGGAATTCGTCGAACATGAGCGGCCGGTTGTCGAGCGCGCTCGGCAGGCGGAAGCCGTACTCGACGAGCGTGAGCTTGCGCGCGCGGTCGCCGTTGAACATGCCGCCGATCTGCGGCAGCGTGACGTGCGACTCGTCGACGACGACGAGAAAATCGTCCGGGACGTAATCGAAGAGGCACGCCGGCCGCTCGCCGGCGTCGCGACCGGAGAGGTGGCGCGAGTAGTTCTCGATCCCCGCGCACGTCCCGATCTCGAGCATCATCTCGACGTCGAAGTTCGTGCGGGACTCGAGCCGCTGCGCCTCGAGCAGCTTGCCGGCGGCGCGGAGCTCGGCGAGGCGGTCGCCCAGCTCGGCGCGAATGAGCTTGACCGCGCGCTCGAGCGTCGGCCGCTGCGTGACGAAATGCTTGGCCGGATAGATCGCCGCGCGCTGCAGGTTGGCGATCGTTTCGCCGGTCAGCACGTTGATCTTCGTGATCCGCTCGATCTCGTTGCCCCACATCTCGACGCGGACGCCCTGCTCCTCGTACGCCGGGAAGATCTCGACCGTGTCGCCGCGCACGCGGAACGTGCCGCGCTCGAACGCGACGTCGTTCCGCGAGTACTGGATCTTCACGAGCGAGCGCAGGATGTCGTCGCGCTCGATCGTCTGGCCGGCCGTGAGCGTGACCATCTGCTCGCGGTATGACACCGGATCGCCGAGGCCGTAGATTGCCGAAACCGTTGCGACGATGACGACGTCGTCGCGCTCCATCAGGCTCGACGTCGCTCGCAGGCGCAGCCGGTCGATGTCCTCGTTGATCGACGCGTCCTTCTCGATGTACGTGTCGGTCGTCGGGACGTACGCTTCCGGCTGATAGTAGTCGTAGTACGAGATGAAGTACTCGACGGCGTTGTGCGGGAAGAAGCTCTTCAACTCCCCATAGAGCTGCGCCGCGAGCGTTTTGTTGTGCGACAGGACGAGCGTGGGCTTGCCGTGATTCTTGATCACGTTGGCGACCGACATCGTCTTGCCGGAGCCCGTCACGCCGAGCAGCGTCTGAAATCGATCTCCACGCTCGAGCCCCGCCGTGAGCTCGGCGATGGCCTTGGGCTGGTCGCCGGCCGGCTGGAACGGGGCCTGGAGGTCGAATTCGGCGCGCGGCATGGTGGGTAATATAACAGCCCTTCTCGGGTTTTGTTCGGGTCCTCACCGGAGAGCCAATCCTGACAGCTGACGAGCAGCCCACCGGGTCCTGGGCCGACCGCGGCGCGTACGCGCTGTGGGTCATCCTTCTCTCGGCGTTCGCGGTCGCGGCGCTGAGCGTCGCATTCGAGACCGCGACGCGCTTCACCGGCTCGGCAATCGACGGTCCGTTCCAGCTCTACAACGCGCTCCGGCGCATCGACGCGGGATTTCGGCCGGGAATCGACTGGCAGTACTTCCACGGACTCGGCATCCCATATCTGCACTATTGGCTCTACCGCATCTTCGGCGGCGGACTGCCGGGTTCGGAGCTGGCCCGGGAGTTCGTGAGCACGCTCGCATTCCCGGCGCTGCTGCTCGTCTTCTTCCGCGCGTTCGAGAGTGATTGGCGACGGGTGCTGTGCCTCGCGGTGGCCGCATTCGCGGTGAGCTTTCTTCTCCGGCTCTCGTCGCTGTTCTTCGCCATGAACAGCATGATCGGACTGCGATCGACGTTGCCGACGCTCGTCGCGGCCGCGGTGTACGCCATCGGGCGCCGGCGCGTGCGGACGATCGCGACCGGCATCATGCTCGGCGTGTCGCTCTTCCTCAGCACCGAACAGGGGCTGGCTGTCACCGCGGCCTACGCGATCGTCGGATTCGTCGCGGCACTCCGACGGGAGGACCGGCGCGCGAAGCTCATCGAGTGGGGCGCCACGCTCGCCATCGCGGTGCTCACGCTGATGGTGGCGCTGACGTGCGTCGCAGGGATCACCGGCGCGCGCGGCGCGCTGCGCTACAATTTCCGACTCGTGCCG
This sequence comes from Gemmatimonadaceae bacterium, assembly GCA_035547615.1. GTDB lineage: Bacteria > Gemmatimonadota > Gemmatimonadetes > Gemmatimonadales > Gemmatimonadaceae > JAQBQB01. The sequence continues at coordinate 9,363 of DASZUN010000255.1, forward strand.
ATGGACCAGTACTGGTACTTCGGTGCGCCGCCGAACACGTTCGTGCCGTCGTGGGGCGCTGGGTTCCGGATGCTGTTCGCGGCGCCGCACATCGGGCTGCCGCCGGTGCTCGCGATTGCCGCGGCGGTCTATTATCTGCGGCGATTCTGGGGCGCGACGGATGCCGGCACCCGTCGCTGGAGCATCTCGCTCGCCATGCTCCTCGCGTACGGCGCCATCTCGTGCACGTCGCTGCTCGGCGTCTTCACGCTGTCGTACGTCGAGCCGTGCGAGCGGATCCTGCTGCTCGTTGCGCTGCTCGAGTTGTCACGATTTGCCGCCGCGTCCGATGCTCGGGAGGGCCGGCGCGGCTGGCTCGGATCGCCGCGCGCCGTCACGGTGGTGGCGCTTGGCGTGACGGCGTGGGCATTCGCCTCGATTCCACTTCTTCGAGCGGCGCTCGCCACCTCCGTGCCGGCGATCGTCGTCGACTATGGCCTGCACCATGAACGTTTCGGCGTGAACGGCATCTGGCCCGAAACGTTGCGCGAAGCGCAGGCGGCGATCGACAGCCACCGCGAAGCCGGCGGACGACCCCCGACACTCTGGTCCACATACTCGGGCTGGATCGAGGCGCGGAACGGCATCTTCAACCCGTCGTTCGATTACGTGATCCATGCGCTCGGCCCCGCCAACCGTCGCAAGTATCTCGAGACCTTCCGCGCGCAACGCCCCGAGCTGGTGCAGACGGTTCGGCCGTCGTACACGCAGTACGAGCCGTGGATCGAGAACGACCAATGGGCATTCTACGACGCACTGCTCGACTGGTACGACGTCTCCTCGCGCACCCCGTGGTCGTTCTTCTGGGAACGCCGCGCAACGCCGGCGCCCGCGCCGCAATTTCTGTTCGGGATGCGCGTGCCGCCCAACCTGCCGGCGGTGCAGCTTCCGCCGATTCCGGATTCCATCGCCACACCGGTGATGCTGCTCGAGGTGGACGTGGAATATGAGATTCATAATCCGCTGCACGTCCTCCCGATCGTCGGCGCTCTCCCCCGGTACCTGGTGGGGATCTCCGGCGCCTCGAGCGCGCTGCCCATCTCGCTCGATCCGTACGTCTCGCAGACGCGGTTCCCGCTGGTGATCCGCGCCGGCGAGCGCCCGACGCTGAGCTTCGCGACCGCATCGCTGCTGCCCGGGGCGTCGTGGCAGCCCGTGAGCATCGACGTGTATCTGCGCCGACTGCCGGCGGCGAATCAGGTGTGGCTCTCGGACCTGTTCACCCGCCTTTCGCTTCGCGGCGACGCTCCCTGAGCCCGCTCGGCAACGGGGCGCCGGGCATTTGACCTCTACGCACCGCAGCCGTCTTTGAAGTATGCGCGTCCAGATGCAGCGGAAGGTCGACAATTATGTCGGGCGGCTCGGGATCGCCGTGCTGCGTCCCGCCGCCATGCTGCTTGGCGCGATCCTCCGCCGCAACCATGACCTCACGGTTCAGCGCGAGGTCGTGTGGGTGAAGATGCTCGGCGGCGGCAGCCTGCTGATCGCCATGCCGATGCTCCTCGGCTTTCGCCGGGCGCGCCCGAACGTTCGCATGGTCCTGATCACGACGCCGGCGGTTCGGCCATTCGCGGAGCTTCTCGGGGTCTTCGACGAGATTCGCATCATCGACGACCGGAGCGCGGCGAGCATTCTCTGGTCCTCGGCGCGCGTGCTCCTGCAGACGTTCCGCGCCGAGTGCATCGTCGATCTCGAGGTGCACAGCCGGCTGACGACGGTGTTCACGACGCTGACGATGGCGCGCAACCGGGTGAGCTTCTGGCTCGAGGACATCTTCTGGCGCCGCGGGCTCGCGTCCCATCTGGTGTTCTTCAATCGGTCGTCCGGGAGCTACCACTTCTACGATCGAATCGGCGACCTGTTCGGGACGCCGATCGCCACGCGGGCAGAGTGCGAATCCGCGCTGCGTGCGGCCGCGGGGATCGACGCGTCGACGCCGGTCGTGTCGGGGCAGGTGTGCGTGGGCTTCGCGTGCTCGGACCTCGCGCACGAGCGGATGCTCTCGCCAGCGCATTGGCTCGAGGTCTTCCGGACGAACGTGCGGCCCGAGCACACGAGCGTGCTCCTCCTCGGGGGCCCGCGCGACCGCGCGCTGGCCGACGAGATCATCGCGACGCTGGCGCCTGCGTTTCCCGCCCTGCGCTTTCGGAACGTCTGCGGCGAGCGCTCGCTCGCCGGCTCCGCCGCGCTCGTGTGCGAGTCGCCGGAGTTCTGGGGCATCGATTCCGGGCTGCTTCACATCGCGCGCATCGCCGGCCGGCGGTGCGTGTCGTACTGGGGGCCGACCGCGCCGAGCACGCTGCTGCGCGACAGCTGGCAGCTCGACGAGACGATGCACTATCGCAAGATCGCATGCTCGCCGTGCGTGCACACGAGCGAAGAAGCTCCGTGTCGCGGCGACAACCGCTGCATTCAAGGACTCTTCGATCCGACCGCCGCTCCCGTGAACTGGACTCCGATGGAACATCCGCCCGTCCGGCAGGGCCGCCGGGCCTCCCTGCGTGACGCGCTCTCCGTCGCGTGGCGCAATCTGGGATTCATCTGCGTCGCCGCCGTGCTCGTCTACTGCGTCGTGCACGCGTTCGACCCGCCGCGCCTGAACTGGGGCGACTCGGCGTCCGACTACAACGCGATGACCGCCGGCCGGAATTTCCAGAAGTACGGATTTCTGAAGCTGCGCTTCACGCCCTACGTGCTCGACCTGGACGAGATGACGCCGGCCGATACGTGGGCACGATACACCCACTATCCCCAGCTGCCCGACGTGATGAACGGCGTCGAGCGCGTCGTCTTCGGCTTCTCCACGTTGACGCAATTCCGGTTCGTGGCGCTGGGCTTCTCGTTCTGCGCGCTCTTCTTCGTGTACCAGCTCCTCCGCGCCTACTGGTCGCGTGACACGGCGCAATTCGCGCTCGCGCTCTGGGTGGTGAATCCACTCTGGATCCAGCACGCGGACTATCTGCACCACGCGCCGTACGCCGCGTTCTTCGGCTTCGGGGCGATGTACTTCCTCGTGCGATACCTCCGCGAGCAGCGGCGCGGCTTTCTCGTGGCCTCGGGCGTCTTCGTGTACTTCACGATGATGTCCTCGTACGACTTCTGGTTCTTCGCGCCGCTCCTCATCGCCGCGATCACGTTCGCGCACTATCGGCGCCTCGGCGCGCCGGCGATCAAGGTGCTCGGGATCCTCGCGGGGTGCGCGGCGCTCGCGCTCGCGACCAAGTGGTCGACCAATGCGTGGGCGCTCGGCGGCGTCCACGCGTGGCTGCAGGATCTGCGCTATCAGGCGATCGAGCGCGGAACGGATGCCGCCGTGAAGGTCGCGTACGAACAAGGACTCTGGACGACGCTCGTCGGGAGAGTCGAGCGGTGCTTCTCGCTTCTGCTCTTCCCGGTCGCCGCGTTCTGGGCGCTGCTCCCGATCCTGCGCCGTCGCGTCGCATCGCTCCGCTCGGCAGCGGACGCCGCCGCGAATCCCATCGTGGTGCTGATCGCCGCCCTGCCGTTCCTCGCGTTATTCAGCGAGCTGTGGGTCGGGCAGTACTATCCGACGCTGCTCGTGCTCCCCTTCTACGCGGTCGCGTCGGCGGCGCTCGCGGTCCTGTTGATGCAATCCGGCCATCGGCTCGCGCGCACGGGCGGCATCGTGCTCGTGGGCGCGCTGATGGCGAACTCGATCAGCGAAGACGCGACGTTCAAGAAGGCGTTCTTCGACCCGAAGGCGATCCAGGCGCTCAAGGCCGATCTGGATTCCGTGAGCGTGCCGGGGCAGAAGATTCTCGTCGACCACGTCTTCGACGCGGCGTATCGCTACTACACGGGCCGCAACACGGTCGCGCTCATTCTCAATCCGCCCGCCGCGTTCCCGTCGGCGGTGAATTACTACACGGACGTGCGCCGGCCGCGCGTCGCGCCGCCGTCGGGCGCGATCTACGTGCAGCACAAGCACCTCGCGGACGAGATGTACGACAAGGGGTACTACTACATCCTTGGTCGCGCCGGGTTGTGGGGGCCGTGGGCGAATCCGGAGCGGTATCACGCGGATCTCGACCGCTTCATCGATGCGCGGGATTCCCTGCTGACCGCGACCGTCGCGAGCGTGGGCGAGAAGATCTACGACAACGACTTCTTCGCGATCTGGCGGATCAAGCCGGAACCGGGCGGCGCGATCGCGATGCGCGATTCGACGGCGAAGGGCTCAGTCGTCGCCGCGGCGAAACACGAAACCCATCTCGCCAAAGTTGAACCGTAGGGCGAGCGCGGCGCCCCCGAGCCACTTCTTCACGGACGGCGGGGCGCCGAACTTGTGCAGGAAGTGCGCGACGACCATCTGCGGCGAGACGAACTTGAGCGGATAGAACTCGCGCGCCACCGCGAAGCCGCGGCGGCGCATGAATTCGGTGAGCCCCGCGCGCGACCACTGGAACTGGTGGTCGGGCAATTTGTGCGGCCAGAACCGGCCGAGCAGCCGCTGGGAGAGCGAATCGCCGCGCGGCAGCACCATGAGAATCTGCGCATCGGCGGCGCTGTTCCGGAGCATCCAGTCGACGAACGCCGCGGGATCCGGGATGTGCTCGAAGCTGTCCTGAAAGATCCAGAGGTCGATCGGCCGCTCGAGCGCCGCGGGCAGATGAAAGACCGACAGCAGTTCCGCCCGGATACCCGTCGCGCGAACGCGATCGATCGCGGCGTCGTTCGCCTCGAGGCCCGTCACGTGGCTCGCGCGCTCCGCGAGCACCGGCAAGCACGAGCCGCCGCCGAATCCGACCTCGCACACCCGCTTCCCGTCGAGCGCGATCGCGCCCAGCCGGAGCCATTCGCGCAGCGTGCGCGCCTTCAGCTCGCCGACGCGTGGATCGTAATGGCCGCGCTGCTCGGGATACCCGGCGTCGTAGGGAACGACCTGCGTGAGCGAGTCGGTGTCCCAGTAGGAGCCGCAGACGGCGCACACGCGGCGAAACCCGCGCGGCCGCGTCGTGTCCGCGGGGTGCTCGCAGAGGAGCATCGGAGTAGTCATCTCTCACCAGACGAGCGACGCCGGGCGGCGTCTCACCGCCCAAGCTACTCCGCCGTCAACCGCTCCCGTCGCGCCACGTCCGTGATCCCTTTCACCCGCCGCGTGGCGCGCATGATCTTCTCGAGATGCGTGAGGTTCTCGACCTCGACGAGCATCGAGCCGATGGTGCGCCCGTCGGTGCTCCGGAGATCCATGCTCTTGATGTCCGTCCCGGTCGAGCTCACGGCGGACGCGACGTCGGCGTAGAGCCCGCGGCGGTCGTTCCCCTCCAGCGCGAGCCGCACGACGAACCGCTCGCCCTGCGCTTCCTGCCAGTCGATCTCGAGGCGGCGCTCCGGCTCGTGCGCGAGCAGCAGCAGGTTCGGACAATCCGCGCGGTGGATGCTCACGCCGCGGCCCCGCGTGACATAGCCGACAACGAGGTCGCCCGGCACGGGCTGGCAGCACTGCGCGTAGCGCACCATCAGGCCGTCGACGCCCTGGATCCGCACGCCCTTGCTGCCGCGCACCTTGTCGACGAAGCGCTCGAAGACGTTCGGCTTCGCCGCGTCGGCGTCGTGCACGTCCGGGTAGATGTGCTTGAGCGCCAGCGCGATGTTCACGTCGCCCTGCCCGATCGAGGCGAGCAGGTGCGTGCCGTCGGTGAGGCTCAGCGCGCGCGCCGCCTTGTCGAGCTGATGGTCGTCGATCTTCGACAGGCGCCGCCGCTTCACCTCGCGGTCGAGGATCTCCTGCCCGAGCTTCTCGGCCGAGCTCTGGGCCTCGCGCTTCAGCACCTGGCGGATCTTGTGGCGCGCGCGGCCGGTGCGGACGTGGGCGAGCCAGTCGCGGGTCGGCTTGGCCGTCGTCGACGTGATCACCTCGACCGTCTCCGAGTTGCGGAGCGGCCGGGAGAGCGGCGCGATGCGGCCATTCACCTTGGCGCCCGCGCAGTGGAGCCCGATCTCCGTGTGCACGGCGAAGGCGAAGTCGATCGGCGTCGCGCCCTTCGGGAGCTGAATGACGTCGCCGGTGGGCGTGAAGACGAAGATCTCGTCCTGATACAAGTCGAGCTTGAGGAACTCGAGGAACTCGTCCGGCGTCTTCGCGTCCATCTGCAGCTCGAGCACCTGCCGGAACCACGACAGGTGCCGGTCCAGCTCGTCGGACTTGGCGTCCTCCTTGTAGCGCCAGTGCGCGGCGATGCCGTAGTCCGCGGTGCGGTGCATGTCGCGCGTGCGGATCTGCACCTCGTAGAGCTG
>DASZUN010000256.1:0-2567 GCA_035547615.1 Gemmatimonadaceae bacterium
CGGCGGCGAACGCCATCGATCCAGCCGAAGCACAAGGCTTCGTCGACCGACTGCGGCCACGTGAGGCTCGGGCGTCCCGTGTTCACCTTGTGAAAGCCGACGAGCAGCTCCGTCGCGGTCGCGTGATGCGTCACGAGCCAACGACGGAATTCGGCCGGCGATTTGAAGAAGATGGGTTTCACGGGCGCGGGTACGTTCAGAGGGCGAGCGCTGCGCGTGCCGAGTGCACAATCTCCGGAATCGACTTCGTCCCGTCCAGCCAGATTGCGTCGCGCGGCGGCTCGAGCGTGGCGAGCTGACTATCGAGCAGCGCCGGCGTGGCGAACGGGTGATGACGATGTCGTGCGCGCTGCTCCAGCACGTCACGGGGGACATTCAAGAACGCGAATCGCACCGCGCCCGGCGGGGCATCGTCGGGAACGAGCATCACGCGATACTGTTGCTTGAGGGCCGAGCAGGCGAGTACGATGTGATCGTCCTCGTGAATGGCGTGTGCGATCGCGTCGCGCAGCGCGAGCAGCCACGGCGCGCGATCGGCGTCGGTCAGTGCGTCGCCGCGATGCATCTTGGCCTTGTTGGCAGCGGAGTGGTAGTCGTCCCCCTCGACGAATCGCCAGCCGAGCGCGCGCGCGAGTGCCTCGCCGACGGCGGTTTTGCCGGCGGCGGACACGCCCATCACCACGATCACGTGCACGTCGGCGCGCATGGCTGTGTCCGGCGGTGCGAATTCTGCACTGGTTCGAGAGCCCTATGGAAACGATGCGATGCATCACCGTCGAGCCTGGAATTCCCAATTCCGTTCAGCTCGAACGCTTCAAAGTACCTGGTCCGGATCGCGGTGCGCTGCTCATTCGCGCGATGCGGCTCGGGGTCTGCGGCACCGATCGCGAGATCATCTCCGGCGCGTACGGCACGGCGCCGCCCGGACACACGCGACTGATCATCGGCCACGAGTCGCTCGGCCGCATCGAAGATGCACCGGCCGGCAGCGGATTCGCCAAGGGGGATCTCGTCGTGGGCATCGTTCGGCACCCCGATCCGGTGCCGTGCGAGAACTGCGCCGTCGGCGAGTGGGATATGTGCCGCAACGGCTTGTACACGGAGCACGGTATCAAGGCGCTCGATGGCTTCGGTTCGGAGTACTTCCGGCTCGACCCCGAGTTCGCGGTCCGCGTCGAGCCATCCTTGGGCGCGGTGGGCGTGCTCGTGGAACCCACCAGTGTCGTCGCCAAGGCGTGGGAGCACGTAGAGCACATCGGACGGCGGGCGCGCTGGACTCCACGACGCGCGCTCATCACCGGTGCCGGCCCCGTGGGCCTGCTCGCGGCGATGCTCGGCGTTCAACGGCATCTCGACGTGCACGTGCTCGATCGGGTGACCGACGGCCGGAAGCCGCAGCTCGTGCGAGACCTCGGCGCCACGTACCACTCGGGCAGCCTCGATGCGCTGCCGAGTGACTTCGACGTGGTGATCGAATGCACGGGGGCGGCCGCGCTGGTCTTCAGTGTCGTCGCTCACACGGCGCCTGACGCGATCGTCTGCCTCGCCGGCGTCTCGGCGCCCGGCACGCCACGATCGCTCGACGTCGGCGACATCAACAGGAAGGTCGTCCTCGGCGATCGCGTGATCTTCGGCTCCGTGAACGCGAACCGCCGTCACTACGAATCGGCGATCCGCGCGTTGGCGGCGGCGGATCGCGCGTGGCTCGATCGGCTGATCACCCGCCGCGTCCCGCTCGACAAGTGGCAGGACGCGTTCGCCTCGCAGCCGGATGATGTGAAAACTGTGATCGAGCTGGCCTGACATGCCATCCCGTATCGAAGACTACGCCTTCATCAGCGATTGCGAGACGGGCGTGCTCGTGGGGCGCGACGGCTCGATGGATTGGCTCTGTTGGCCGCGGTTCGACTCCGGCGCCTGCTTCGCCGCGCTACTCGGCGAGCCGGAGCATGGCCGATGGCTCGTCTCGCCGAAGGATCCGAATGCACGCGTGCGTCGGCAGTATCGCGACCACACGATGATTCTCGAGACGGAGTTCGAGACGGACGACGGTGCGGTCACGCTGATCGACTTCATGCCGCTCCGCGACGGCCGGTCGGACGTGGTGCGGATGGTGGTGGGAAAGCGCGGGCGTGTGGCGATGCGCACGGAGATCATTCTCCGCTTCGATTACGGATCGCTCGTGCCGTGGGTCAGCCGGCTGGATGACGGTCGGCTGCGCGCGATCGCCGGCCCTGACATGATCGTCATCGATTCCGCCGTGAAGCTGCACGGCGAGAATTTCACGACGGTCGGCGAGTTCACCGTCGCCGAAGGCGAGCGCGTGGCATTCACGATGACCTGGGGGCCGTCGCATCTGGCGCCGCCACGCTCCGTCGATCCCGATCGCGCGTTGCAGGTGACGGAAGACTTCTGGCGTCGATGGGTGAGTCATTGCACCTACAAGGGCGAGCTGCGCGAGCCGGTGATCCGTTCTCTGCTCACGCTCAAGTCGCTCGCCTATCATCCCACCGGCGGGATCGTCGCCGCACCCACGACGTCGCTTCCGGAGTGCATCGGCGGCACGC
>DASZUN010000257.1:0-38629 GCA_035547615.1 Gemmatimonadaceae bacterium
GAAAGGAGATCGACGCGCACGGCTATCAAACGCTGATCTTCCGCGACACTGGAGCGGCTGACGCCGTCTTCACCAGATGCCAGTTCGCAGAAGTGTTGATCGGTCAATCCAGCACGACTCTGTGACTCGACAGTCGAACAAAGCAAGGCGGCCGCGCGAGAGCGCGGCCGCCTTGCCACCCTACGGCCGCATCACAGCCCCGCCAACAACGCGTCGTTGCTCGCCGTCGCCGCGATGCGCTTGATCAGCCACTCCATCGCCGACTGCGGCGGCATCTGACTCAGGCCGCGGCGCAGCGTGTACACGCTGTCGATCTGATCCGGACGGAACAGCTTCTCCTCGCGACGCGTGCCGCTCGTCGCGATGTCGATCGCCGGATAGATGCGCTTCTCGGCGAGACTCCGATCGAGCTTGATCTCGCAGTTGCCCGTGCCCTTGAACTCCTCGAAGATCACGTCGTCCATGCGCGAGCCGGTCTCGACCAGCGCGGTCGCGATGATCGTGAGCGAGCCGCCGCCGGACGTCTCAGGGATCGACCGCGCCGAGCCGAAGAATGCCTTCGGCTTCGCCATCGCGGTCGCATCGAGGCCGCCGGACAGCGTGCGGCCGGTGCCGCGCTCCGCGGTGTTGTGCGCGCGCGCCATGCGTGTGAGCGAGTCGAGCACGATGACCACGTCCTTGCCGCTCTCCACCAGACGATGCGCGCGGTTGAGCACCATCTCGGTGACCTCGACGTGCCGCTGCGCGGGCTGGTCGAAGCTCGACGAGATCACCTCGCCCACGCCCCACGAGATCGCTTCGCTCACTTCTTCCGGGCGTTCGTCCACGAGCAGAATGAGCAGCACGGCGTTGGGGTGATTGACCGCGACGCCTTCGGTGATCGCGTGCAGCAGCGTCGTCTTGCCGGCGCGCGCCGGCGCGACGATCAGCGCGCGCTGGCCGTAGCCGATCGGCGCGATGAGATCGACGGCGCGACGTGTGAGCTCGGGACCGCCCTTCGCCGGACGACCCGTCTCGAGAAAGAGCTTCCGCTCCGGGTACGACGCCGGCAGCGAGTTGAACTCCGGTCGCTTCGCCGCGATCTGCGGATCCTCGCCGTTGATCGTGCGAATCTCGCAGACCGTGGGACGACCGCGCTGATCGTAGCCGATCGCCGCGTCGATCAGGTCGGCACGACGCAGCGCGAACTGTCGCACCACGTGCGGCGGCACGTACGCGTCGCCCTGCTCGGCGAGATAGCTCGCCGCCGCGCGGCGGATGAAGCCCGCATCGCGCGCGGTGTCGAACCAGCCGCGCGTTTCGCCGACCGGCGTGATCTGCATGGGCTGCTGCGGCTGCTGCTGCCGCGGCTCGCCACCACCACCACCGCCGCCGCCACCCTGTTGGTTGTCGCGACGTGGACCGCGCCCTCTGCCGCGCCGGTGCCGGCGTCCGTTGCGCCGGTCGTGGAAGTCGCCGCGGTCGCCGCGGTCTCCGCGGTCGGGGCGCTCGCGATAGCCTTGCTGCGGCTGACCGCCAAACTGCTGATTGCCGTTGGTCCGAATCGCGGCGTCACCGCCGGCAAAGTCGCCGCCATTGCCGCCGGATTCTCCGCCGTCGTTCGCCGGCCTGGACGGCATCGGCGGCGGCGCTGATTCATCGGCGTTCACTCGCTCGGCGCGTGGCTCGCGCGGTTCCGGTTTCGATTCCGCGCGCGGCTCCGGCGGTGCTTCGACGGTGGGACCGACGTCGGTGTCCGGCGCGGTCGCACCCTCGGCATCCTCGCGGTACGGGTTGTCACCGGTTTCCGCGCCGGTCCGGTTGGACGGACGTCTACCACGTCCGCGCCGCGGGGGGCGTCGACTTTCGGTCATGCGATTGTGTGGGTCAAATGGTGATTTCGATTGCGATTGCCCGTGTATTGGTCGGGCCCTGCTTCTTCACGAGTCGTCGAGTGCCCACAGGAACCACCCATGACGCACACGGACGTATGCTCGTCGGATCGCTCGCGGAAGCCGCGATGGCGATGAAACGCTCTGTATGACGGGATAAAAAACGACGCGACGCGTGCTCTGCTGTCGGAACCGTCGGGGCGCGGACACCTCACGCGCTTCCAACGATGCTGGCGCTACGGCGCGGCTTTCGACGTCTGGCCCTGGTCGCTCAATCGACGAGGAACCGGGGGACCCTGACGTACGAGCCTGAGGGACGACGTCGCGGTCGAGCCGGCGGACGCCAAGAGTATCGCCACTTGCCTCAGTTGGCGCAACCCTGGATTCGCCGATCCCAGCTCCTTGCTCGTACCCCGCGCTGCGAAGTTCGTGCCGGGTCCCTACGTTTCGGCATGTCCTCAGCCTCACCATCCCCTTCCGCGAGCCCGTTTTACGACCCGTCCCACGAGCTCGCGGGCTATGTCGAATCGTACCAGCGCTCAGGCGACCTGGGCCTCCTGCTCGACCAGCTGCGCGCTCTCGCGAAGCGCACCGCGCCCGAGCTGCTGAAGGCGGCGGCGCAGAACTTTCGCGAGATGCCCGAAGTGGTCATTCCGTTGTACGAGCGCATCGTGGCGGACATGCCCAACGACGCGCAGGCCATGGTCGTGCTCGCGAATTCGTACTGGCTCGCGGGCCGCGGACCGGAAGCCGTGAATGCGCTCGCATCCCGCGCCAAGTCCATCGATCCCGACAATCGCGGGGCCTGGCACCTGTGGGCGCTCGCCGAGTCCGATCTGCGCAAACGCGTCGAGCGGTGGCTCGAGGTCACGCGGCGCTTCCCGCAGGACCAGCTCGCGCGCGCGGCGCTCGCCGACAACGCGACGAGTCTCGCGAACGACGAGCAGGATGTGGTGGCTCTGAAGCTGGCGATCTCGACCTACGAGAGCCTGCTCGCCGAGTCGACCCAGACCGCGCAGCGGCTGGCGCTCGAGCAATCACTCAAGGCGCTGCGCGCCTGGAAGATGTGACGGAGCGCGCGCGATGAGCGAACAACCGCACGACCACGCCGGCGATGTCGCGGCGTCGCTCGCCGAGTTCCGCGCGTTTCGCGAGCGGATGAACGCCGAGATCCTCGGCGAGAACAATCTCGTCATCAACCGCTTCTTCGCGCTGGACGGTCGCGCCTACGAGGCGGGCGCGCTCGACGTGAAGACGAAGGAGCTGCTCGGGCTCGTGGCGTCGCTCGTCCTGCGGTGCGACGACTGCGTCACGTATCATCTCGTGCGGTGCGCCGAGGAAGGCGTGTCGCGGGACGCGGTGTTCGAGTCGATGTCGATCGGGTTGATCGTCGGAGGCTCGATCGTGATTCCGCATCTCAGGCGGGCGGTGGACCGGTGGAACGAGCTGGAGCGACGGTCGCCGTCAGTCGGATAGCCAGTAGGTGATCGTCACTGGCAATTTCAGGCGCTGACCCGCGGTCAATCCGACCGCGCCCTCGCCGCCGATCAGTCGATAATTCGCGCGTTGTTCCGGCGTTGCGCGTGCGAGCCGCCACGACCACTCGATTGGCACGCTTATCGTGCGTTCGTCGTCCAGGTTCGCGATGATCCGACGATCCGTAACCTCGATCGATCGAATCCTGGGGCTGTTACCTGCGGCCGCAGTGCTCACGCCACGCCTCCGCGATGCGGGACCTCTCCGTGAAGATAACGCGGCGAATCCGGTTCAGTTCCACAGGGGAGATGCCCGAGTTCCACGCGAGGCCTATCCGGTCGAGCCAGAACTTGCACAGTGCGTTATCGCGCTCGACATGCACGTGCGGCGGCTCCATGCAATCGAAGTTGTAGAAATAGAATCTGTACGGCCCTGGGATGCCGCGGATCGTTGGCATTCGGCTGAGCGGATGCGTTGGCGCTCATCGTACTCGCTTCCGCGCAAATGACATCAGCAAACGAACGCACGCCGTATAAAGAATAGAGATCGATTTCCCCGTCGCTGGCGAGTCTGCCGCTGCATTGGCGGGGGGCCGTGCCGGCCGCGAAATCGGGAGAACGCAACTTGCCCCGCGGCATCGGCATGGACACCCAGCAGATCGATTCCGCGGTCGAGATCCTGCGTCTCTGCGCCGAGCTGGCGGGCGCGCTGGCCATCGCGCTCGGCGTGCTGCTCGCGTTCATCGGGTTCCTTCGCGCGCTCGTGCACCGGCATGCCGCCGAGTTCACCGACGTGCGGCTGACGCTCGGCCGATATCTGGCGCTGGCGCTCGAATTTCAGCTCGCGGCCGACATCCTGTCGACCTCGGTTGCGCCGAGCTGGGAGGCGATCGGCAAGCTCGCGGCGACGGCGGTGATCCGGACGGGGCTCAACTTCTTCCTCACGCGCGAGCTGCGCGAGGCGGGGCACGCCGTGTCGGAGCGGGAAGAGGCCGATCCGACCGGTGCGGGGGCGCCGGCCGGCTCACCGGCGGGCTGACATCGCGCGCGAGGCGCGCCTGGTCGTGGCGGCACGACGCCGAGGGAAATAAAAAGAGACCGGTCTCCCGGTCTCTCGCGTTTTCCGAACACGAACTTCGACGTCAGCCGGCCGCGTCCTGCTCCATCCTCGGCGCGAGCGCGGCGACCGAGTCGAACATGTCGCGCAGGTCGAACGGCTTGCGCAGGAACGGGCACTTGCAGATCCCGATGAGCTTCTGGGCCCGGTCGGTGATGTCGCCGGTCATGAACAGCGTCTGGTAGCGAAGGTGCGGCTGGTGGCCGATGGCGACCTCGAAGATGACGTCGCCGCGCATGTCGGGGATGCGCAGATCGATCAGCATCACGTCGACGTGCTGGGTGCGGAGGATGCCGAGCGCGGCCTCGCCCGTCTGCGCGGCGGTGGCATCATAGCCAGCGCGCGACAGCGCCATGACCAGCGCCTTGCAGATTGACGGTTCGTCATCGACGACGAGGACCCGCACTTGCTTGCCGAACACGCCCGGCTCCTTCGTCTGTGGGCTCGCCGCCCGTGATGCCTGCATCCCGGATCCGCCGGGTACGACCTGCCACGTCATTCGTCCTTCCGTCTCCTGCGCCGTACGTGCTCCGCGAGCATCGCGACGAGCGCCTGTCCAGTGACCTCGTGCCGCACCTGTTCGGTGGTTCGCCCGGTGAGCTCGCGCATCTGCTGTGAGAGCTGCCAGGGGGAGTGGTAGCCGGCTTTGGCCGCCACATCCTTGATCGACCGACCAGGGTCCTGCAGATAGGCGTAGGCCCTGAGGATCCGGGCCGACACCACGAGCGTGCGCGCCGAATACAGCTCGGCGGGTTCGAGATTGCGATAGAGCGTTCTGAGATTCATCCCCGCGGCGTCCGCGAGGTCCTGCGCATTCTTGAAGCGTTGGGGCGAACGGAAGAGCTGGTCGATCGCCCGGACCACGGTGACCGGCAGCTTCGCGAGCGAGGCCGCCAGCGCCTGCAGCATCTGGTCGCCCAATGCATAGGCGGGGATGCTCTCCAGCAACTCCCGGAACGTGCGCGGTTCGTCGTCGAACCGGCCGAGGACCACGTGCTCGACCCCGGACTTGGCGAGCCGGACGATCGCCTTCATGCCCAGAGGAGAGAGCATGGTGTAGACGACCACCGGGAGGGAGGGAAACTGTCGTCGCAGGTGCTCGAGCGTCTCGACTTCGACGGTTCCACCGGCGGCGGGATCGGCCACCAGTAGGTCAGGTGGATCCCGCTGGACGATAGCCTGGAGCTCAGCCCAGCTCCCCGCCGCGCTCAGGGAGTGATCGGCTCCGAGAACGATCGAGAGATGTGACAGCAGCGGCCTGGGGAGATACGCGACGACGTCCACGTATAGGGAGTATCGGGCACCGATGACATAAAAACGCAATAACCTGACACAAAATGCGAGTTTACGCTTCGGGCCGCGACCCTAGAATGCCGTGCAGTTGTTCCCCGCCAAGAAAACCACACCGCACGGTGTCCCGCCCTAGATGGAGATCGCACCCATGTCCCGTCGTCCGATTGCAGTCGTTGCGTTCGCTCTTGCCTCCTTGGCTCTCGCCGCGTGCTCTGATGCTTCGGTGACTTCGCCAACGTCGTCGCGGGTGGCGCCGAGCTCGGCGCATCGCGATGTGTCGGGTGATTCGATTCCCAGCTCGTCGTGCATCAGCGGGTACGTCCAGGCCGACGGCCGCTGCGTCTGACCGACAGCGAGATCATCGGCGTGTAAGGCCTCGGGGACCGGCGCAATGCCGGTCCCTTTTTTATCCGACGCCGGCCGTCTCCCGCATTTCGTGCACTGCATCGACCACGTCCTGCAGGGATTCCGGAACCGTCGACGCGCTGGCGACGTCGGCCCGCGACCCCCGTCGTGCTGCCGCCAAAGCGGCTTCAGCTTCGAACACCATCTGATTGAACTGGTATTGGGCTGCGACTTCGATAGCGCGCTCGAGATACGGAATCGCCGACTCCGCGCGGCCCAGGGCGTGATACCCGCGACCGACGTGTAGCAGATACGTGACACGGAGCTGCGGGCTCAAATCCGCGGATTCCAGATCGCGCCGGAATTTGTCGAACTGGAGTTCGACGCCGTCCAGCGCCGCCAGCTCCATGAGATTCAACTCCGCCATCCAGCGGATGTACTGCTCATCGGCCGTCGTCGCGAGAACCAGGTAAGCGTCGCGCGCCGGGCCCCGAAGACCCAGAAAGCGAAACGCGGTCGCGATGTTGTTCAGGATGCGGTCGCGCGTGCGCTGTGAGGTCGAGAGCTCGAGCGCTTCGTACGAGTAGCGAATCGCTCGATCATGCTGGTCGCACACACCGGCGATGTACGCACGGTCGATCAGCGCGGCCGAGCGAACCTGATCCAATCCGTGCTCGCGCGCGGTTTCGATCGCATCGGCGAGAATCGACTCCGCTGCCGGAATGTTGCCTCGCAAGCTCACGACACGCGCGACGCCAAGCCGACCTCGCAGCACACCGATCAAATCGTTGGCCTGAAGCGCGATCGCGGAGGCGCGCTCGTACGTGGTGATCGCGCCTTCGAACTCACCGAGCGTCCGGAGGCAGAAGCCGAGCTGCAAGTGCGCGCCGGTCGCCAGGTCGGCATCTTCGACCGGATGCACGTGCGCCGTGATCGTTCCGTACACGTCGCCGGCCAGCGCCCACTTGGCTTCGTACTCGAGCGCCTGACCATACGCCATCAAGCGCGGCACCAGCGCGTGCAGGTCCGCCGGCGTCGACGCCACCATCACGTCGACCACGGACGTGAGAATGCGACGAATCGGCGTCGTCTCCGACACCTGCGCGATCGCCTCGCGCACCGCGCTCATCGCCCACGCGTCGATCGGCGCGCTGACCGAGGCATCCTCGATCCATCTGTCCACCAATCGCATCACGACCAAGCCGGCGCTCACGGCGCGCCAGCTCGTATCGGACTCATCCATACCGCTCAGCTCCTCGAAGAACGCGAGGTGCCGGAGCATGCCTTCAGATCCCATCACGCCCGACCTCCTGAGTCGGCGAGTGTACGCGTGCTGCGTGTAGTTCTGCGCCATATATCGGCACGCACCAGCGAATGATCAAGTGCGTGTTCATGTCATTTACACCGGCGAATTGTGACGTTTTCCACATTCGTGTGGCGTAAATCACAAATGTCATAACAGTCGGATCCCATCATCGCGGCCCGCGCGCGCAATCATATGGTGCGATGCGCGTCAGGATCGTGCCGCTCCGCGACGTTCGCCTTCCCATGTTGATCGCCGACGATGTCCCCGCCGCCGCGCCCGCGTCTGCGCACGGGCCGCGCGGCGCGCGACGCCGGCAGTTCACAAAACACTCATGGCACGCGAGCCGCACTCGGCGCGCTCGGTGCCCCGCGGAGGCATCCATGGGACGTGCAATCCTGATTCTGCTCGCGGCGCTGCATGCGACCCCGGCGCACGCAGCGCCTGCGGTGCACATCGCCGCCGAACCCGCCTGCTACGTCGCCGAGGTGATCGTCGTCGCGCACGACGATCGCGACGAGGTGATCGATCGCGTCGCGACCACCGGCATCTGGCAATTCCGCCGGTCGCCGTCGTCGCGCGGCGATCGCTGCATCCCCGACGACAGCGGCGCGTTCGGCGCGCTCCAGCAATTGCTGGCGCACCGCCTCGACTCGACCTCGGTGAATCCCGGCGCACACCGCTCCTTCGTCGATCTCCGCGATACGTCGATCGCGGCCGTACGCCGCACGATATCGTCGATCGCCGCCGGGGCGGAGAACAGGCGCGGCACCTTCGAGCGACTCGAGCTTCTCGTCCCGCCACAATCGGCACGGCTCGCCGGCACACCAGTGGAACTTGGCGCTCTCGCGCACGATGCGACGCAGGCGGCCGCATGCGCCGCGGACAATCGGAAGCTTCGCGACGCGCCGTTTCGCTGGGCGTGCTGATGCCGGAGCTCACGCTCGTGGCCGGGCTCACGCGTGAATACCTGCTGCATCATCGCGTCTGCCCCAAGACCTTCTCGGACGATGGCGCGCTCGTGCTCGCCGCGACGGACGATGCCTTGCTCGCGGGCGTCGACGACGTCGCCTTCGCGTACCGCCGTCCGTGCGCGGTGGAAACGGTCGATCGACCGGAGCTCGAACGGCTGATCGAGCGGCTCACGACGCGCTCCGAGCGAACCATCGAGCTCGCGCGCGCCGACGTCGGCGCGGACGACACCACCGCGGACGTGCGCAGCATGGCGAATCAGCCGCCGGTAATTCGATTCGTGAATCTGCTCGTGCGCGACGCCTACGATGCGGGCGCGAGCGACATCCATCTCGAGGCGTCGCGAAACGGGCTCTCGGCGCGCTTCCGCGTGGACGGCGTGCTCACGCCGGCGCCAGAACCGCCCAATCATCTGCACCATGCGGTGGTCTCGCGCATCAAGCTGCTCGCGGAGCTCGACATCGCCGAGCGGCGGCGGCCGCAGGACGGGCGCATTCGCGTGCGGCTCGAGGCGCGCGAGCTCGATCTGCGCGTGTCCACCGTGCCGACGATGTACGGCGAGAGCGTGGTGCTGCGGCTGCTCGACCACGGCGGACGGCCCGTCACCCTGGATGCACTCGGGATGTCCGGCGACATGCTGGACGTCGTCGAGCAGCTCACGGCGCGCCCGCACGGGATGCTGCTCGTCACCGGACCGACGGGAAGCGGAAAGACGACGACGCTCTATGCCGCGCTCCAGCGCCGCGACGCGGCGCGCGAGAAGATCATCACCGTCGAGGATCCGATCGAATATCAGCTGACCGGAATCACGCAGATGCCGGTGCATCGACAGGCGGGCGTGACCTTCGCCGCCGCGCTTCGCGCCATACTCCGACAGGATCCCGACGTCGTGATGATCGGCGAGATGCGCGATCAGGAGACCGCCGAGATCGCGGTGCAGGCGGCGATGACCGGACACCTCGTCTTCAGTACGCTGCACACGAATGACGCGATCGGCGCGGTGCCGCGGCTGCTGGATCTCGGCATTCCCGACTACCTCGTTGCGGCCACGCTCGAGGGCGTGCTCGCGCAACGACTCGTTCGGCGCGTGTGTGCAACGTGCGGCGGCGCATCCGATCCGGGCTGCGTGCGTTGCCGAGGAACCGGATTCTCGGGCCGCATCGGCGTCTTCGAGCTCATGTCCGTGACCGACGCGCTGCGCGACGCGATCGCCGCGCGCGCGCCGCGCTCGGAGCTGCGCGCGCTCGCCGAACGGAATGGACTCGTGCCGCTCCGGGACGACGGCAAGCGAAAAGTCGAGGCGGGACTGACGACGGCCGACGAGGTGGCGCGTGTCGTCCAACACTGAACGCACGCGCGTGCGAGCGGGGTTCACGCTGATCGAGCTGCTCGTTACGATCGCGATCATCGCAACCCTCGCTGCGATCGTCGCGCCCTCGCTCTTCGGGAACGTCGGCGAGGCGCGGCGGAGCACCGCGCGCAGCCAGATCCAGATCATGTCGCTCGCGCTCGACGCGTATCGCGTCGACAACGACGACTATCCGTCGACGGAGCAGGGACTCGAAGCGCTGCGCACGATCCCGGTCGGCGGCGAACCGCCCAAGAACTGGAAAGGCCCCTACCTCCGGCAGCTCGTGCCGCTGGATCCCTGGGGCAAGCCCTATGTGTACGCATCGCCCGGAGTGATGAACCCGAACGGGTACGACCTCTATTCGCTCGGCAAGGACGGCAAGCCCGGCGGCGATGGCGAGAACGCCGACATCACGTCATGGAACGGACCCGTACAGCCATAGCCGCCGTGCAGCGAGTCTACGCCTTCGAAGCGATTGCCATCAGTGGCGCGACCGAGCGCGGCTCCGTGGACGCGGAAACCGCCGATGCCGCACGCGCAAGCGTCTCCGCGCGCGGCTTGTTCGTGATGTCGATCGAGGACCGGGGCCCTCGGCGCGAGCGTCGCCAGCCGATCGCGGTGGCCGACCTGGCACTCGGCTTCCGCATGCTCGCCGACCTGGTCGAGTCCGGCCTCCCGGTCGCGCGCGCGCTGCAGATCTTCGAAGGGCTCGCGCCGAAATCATGGGGCGAGCACGTGCCGCGCATCCGGCAGGAGATCCGGGAAGGCCGCACGCTCGCGTCGGCGCTCGACTCGTCGTCGCTCGCGATTCCGCCCCTGGTGATCGGGATCATCCAATCCGGGGAAGCGGGGGCCGGACTCGGGCCGGCGATCCGTCGCGCCGCGGAACTCAGCGAGTCGTCCGCCGAAATGCGTGCGGCGCTCAGGTCCGCGCTCGCCTATCCGACGGTCGTCGCGCTCGCGGGCGTGCTCGCCATCACAGTTCTCATAACCGTCGTGCTCCCGCGCTTCGCGACCATACTCTCGGATCTCGGACAGACGCTCCCCACGTCCACGCGGCTCGTGCTGCGCATCGCCGCGGTCGCGCACGCGTCGGTAATACCGGTCGCGCTCGGACTCGGCATCGTTGCGGCGAGCTGGCGTGCGTGGATAGGGACGACCGCCGGACTCGAGCACTGGCACCGCGTTCTCCTCGGTGCGCCACTGGTCGGCACGCTCCGCCTTTCCGCGGCCACCGCGCGCGCGGCCATGTCGCTGTCCGCACTCCTCGGCAGCGGCGTTCCCATCGCGACGGCGCTCGGACTCGCGGCGCGCGCGTCGGGCGATGCGGCGCTGGAGGCGCGGATCCTACGGGCCCGGGCGCGCATTTCGGGGGGCGATTCGTTGTCGACCGCGTTGGCCGCCTGCGACGCGTGCACCCCGACCGCCGTCAGCCTGATCCGCGCCGGCGAAGAGTCGGGAAGCCTCGTCTCGATGCTCGAGCACGCGTCGCGCATCGAACAGAAGCGCGTCGATCAGGTCGTACGCACGGCCGTGCGCATGCTCGAGCCAATGCTGCTGCTCACGTTCGCGAGCGTGGTCGCGCTCATCGCCGCCGCGCTGCTCCAGGCGATCTACAGCGTGCGGCCGGCCGCATGAGCCGCGCATTCATGCGCCGCCGCGGCGCGACGCTCATCGAGCTCCTCGTGACGGTGGTCATGCTCGGCATCATCGCGTCGATGGCCACGCTCGCGGCGCGTCGCATCAGCGCGCCGGATCCCGCCGATCTCGCCTGGCTGGCCGCCGATTCGCTCGCCGGCGTCGTCGATCGCGCGCGCGCCGTTCGCATCGACGCGGCCGAGGGCGGGCGTGCCGTCAGTGCGGCGCTGCACGTGGATGGGCGCATCGTTGCGGACAGTGAGTTCCACGTGGACCCGCTCGCCGGCACGCGATCCCATGACCCATAGGCCGAGGCGTGGGTTCGCGCTCATCGACGTGCTCGTGGCGATTCTGCTCCTTGCGCTCACCGGCACGGCGCTCGTCACGCTCCTGGGGCAGACCGCGCACACGATGCAGTCGCTCGATCGAGCGGATGCGGCGAGCCTCGACGCGTCGCGCGAGATGGACTGGCTGGCGTCGCTCTCGCGCGCGCAGTTGGTCGGGCGAGTCGGCCGCTCGCACCACCGCAGTTGGACGCTCGACGTTGTCCGAGCGGCGCCCGCGCTGTTCGACGTGACGGTTGCCGCATCCGACACCTCGGCCGCGGCGCTCGGAACCACGCTGTATCGGCCCGACACGATCGATGCGAGCCGCTGACCGTCGCGGATTCACGCTCATCGAGCTGATCGCCGGGCTCTCCATCGCGGGCCTCGCGTTGCTCGGCGGCATCCTGCTGCTCGACCAGATCGGGGACGAGTCGATTCGCATCGCAACGGCGCGTGTGCACACGATGCGGGCCGCGAACGGCGCGCGTATGCTCCGCCGCTTGATCCTCGATGCCCTGCCGAGCGCGGACACGACGCAGGGCCTGGAAGGGACGGCGCGAGCGGCGTCGTTCCGCACGCTGTGCGACACGCCAGGCGGCTGGATGGCGCCGTGCCGCGTGCGACTGCTGCTCGATCAGCGTGGTGACAGCAGCCTGATCTCGGCGGATCGCGCCGCGGGGAGCCCGTTGCGCCTGCTCACGATCGAGGGCGCCGCCGAATTCCGATTCGTCGATCCGTATCAGGACACGCTCTGGATGACGCGCTGGTCGTCGAGCTTGGGCCTGCCGAGCGCGATGGCGGTCGTCGCGACGCGCGACACGATCGTGTTCCCGCTCGGAGTGATGCATGAATAGGCCGTGCCGATCCGGGTTCGCGATGCTCACCACGCTGTGGGTGATGAGCGTCGCGTCGGTGCTCGCCGCGGCCGCGGCACTGAGCGGAAGGCTCGCCGTGAACGCCGCGCGCAACCGGATCACGATCGAGCGCGGTGAATGGGAGGCGCGCGGCTGCATGGCGCGCGCGCGAGCCGCCATCGACGAGGACCTCGCGAGTGCATCCTCGGTGGACGAAGCCGCGATCCGCTGGACGAGTATCGATCGCGACCTGCGGCCGTTCGTCGACAGCGCCGCGTCGACGTGCAGCGTCTTCCTCGATCCAGCCGGAGCGCGGCTCGACGTGAATGGCGCGACGCGCGAGTCGCTCGCGCGGTTGTTCAGCGCACTGGACCTTGGCGAGCGCGCGGAATCGCTCGCCGATGCGGTCGCGGATTGGCGCGACAGCGACGACGTCGCCCGTCCGCTCGGCGCGGAGCGCGACTGGTACCTGGATAACGGTCGACAACCGCCGCCCGACACCGCGTTCGCCGACATTCGGGAGCTCCGTCTCGTTCGCGGCTTCGAGGCTGATTCACTCGTCGTGTCGGATCTCTCGACGGACGCGGGTCGCATCTCTCTCGCGAACGCTTCCATCGAAGTGCTCATGTCGATTCCAGGGATCACGCGCGAGACGGCAATGGCGATTGTCGCGGCGCGCGAGCAGCACGGCGGGTTGCTGGATCTCGCATCGATCGGCTCCTCCGTGCCCGAGTTCGCGGCCGAGTCGCTCCGCGATCGATTTCCGGACGCGGTGCGCGCGTCGACCTCCACCCCCGATGCCTGGATCGTCACAGCGGCCGTGGAGCGCGGGCTGCCACAAGTCTCCGTCGGCATTCGAATTCGACTGGTGCGCGTGGGCTCGAGGACGATGGTGGCGCGCGTCTGGAGCTCCGAATGAAGGAGCGATTCGGCGTTCACGTCGATCGTGAGCGGGTGCGCGCCGTTCTCGTGCGGCACGGAGCGATGGTCTGGCACGACGAGGTGCGGCTCGCGTCGGACGAATCGATCGGCGAAGCTGTCGCCGGGCTCCTCGGTCGCGCGCCCGCGCGTCGAGCGCATTCCCGCATCGCCGGGATTGCACTCGGTGGATCGGCGAGTCGGACGCGGCAGCTCGCTGGGTTGCCCCCGCTCGGCAGCGAACAGGCGGTGAGAGCGCTGGTGCGTCAGAACGCGAGCGCGTTCTTCGTGCACTGCTGGCGAGAGGTCGCTGTTGGCGCGGTCGAGCGGCGTTCGGACGGATCATGCTGGGCGACGGTTTACGACGCGCCTCTCGCGAGCGAGATCGCCGCCGCCGTGCGGGGACGAATCGTGACTGCAGTCGCCGTGACGAGCGCGGTCGTCGCCGTCGCGCGACTGCTTCCGCCCGGCGAGCACCGCTGCTGCGTCGATTCGGTCCCGTATCGCATCACTACTATTGATAGAGGCATGATCGTGGCGCTCGCGCCCGTCGTCGCGCCGGGGCCGGATCGTGAGCCACCGAGTCTCGCGGTCCCGCACGCGCTTCCCGATGGTGCGTCAGAATTCGCGATCGCGTATGGTGCGGCCCTTCTGGCGACCGATCGTGCGCTCGCCTGGCGTAGCCCGGAACATGATGTACGGGTCCATCGGCGACGTCGCTCGGGAATCGCCGCGGCAGCCAGCTTCTCCGCGCTGGCATTCTGCTGGGCGTATGCAGCGCCCGGCATTCATGCCGAGTGGCTGCTGCGACACGACTCGTCGGTTGCGACCGCGTCGCATGCGCCCGAGGTCGACGCCGCCCGCACGGCGAGCGAGCTGCAGCGCACGAGCCTGCAACTCTCCGAAGTCGCGCGGTTTCAGGCATCCCGCGGAGCGGTGCAGGCGCTGTTGGGCGATCTCACGCGGTCGCTCCCCGAATCGACGGCGATCGTGAGCTTGCACATCGACTCTCTTTCGGGAACGATCATGGTGCTCACGCCGCACGTGCCGGACGTGCTGCCTCAGCTCGTTCCGTTGAGGCGTATTGTTGCGCCGCGCCTCGTGGGATCGATCACCCGCGAATCGGCGGCGAACGCACAGATGGAGCGCGCGTCGATCCGATTCGAGCGCCCGCGATCGGTGGACGCGGGCTCGCGGCGGCGCGACCCGCGCGCGCGGAGCCCGCACTGATGCGCCGCGGCGCTCTCTCATCGCGCGACCGGCGTGTGCTCGCGGTCGGAACGATCGCGATCGTGGTCATGCTTGGGGGTGGACGCGGCCTGCCGCGCGTCCGCCAATGGCAGGGCGAGCGCGTCGCCGAGGCACTGGCGCTACTCGATCGGCGCACGGCCGTCGCTCGCGCAGCCCGGACGCTTCCCGCACTGCGCGATTCGCTCCGGGTGCGGAACGCGCGACTGGCGGTGCTCGACTCGTCGCTTCTGCACGCGTCGACCGCCTACGCCGCGGCGGCCGCGCTCGCGAGCGCGCTGGACGACATAGCCGATGCGTCGGCGGTCAAGGTCGGCGCGATGCAGCTCCGCGCCGACAGCGCGCAGTCGAACGGCATGGCTCACGTGTACGTTCGGCTCACCGGTGTTGCGGACGTGATCGGGCTCGGTGATCTCCTTCGTGCGACTGACGATGGCCAGATGATGCTGCGGCTCGTCGAGATCACCGTCACGCAGGCTGATCCCGCCGCCGCGGAGGCGAAGACGGAAGCGTTGCGCATCGATGTCCTCGTCGAAGGGCTCGCGCGGCTCACGCGCGGAGGGGACCTGTGACTGGCGCGCGATCACTGGTTGCCCTGCTCTCGGCGATCGCGACCGGATCGGTTGCGATCGGCGTCGTGCGTTGGCGCCGCGCGTTCGGCGACGTCGTGGTTGCGGGCGCGCAGGTGTCGAGCGTGACGTCGAGCGCTCGTATCGACTCCGGCGCGATCGACTCGTCGATCGCGATGCTCGTCGACAACGATCCGTTCCGATTCTCCAACACGCCGCCGTCCGTGCGATTCGATCCCGCCGCCGACGGGCTGCCTGCCGTCGCCGAGGCGCCTGCCGTTCGGCCGCAGCTCGTCCTCAAGGCGATTGTTGGAGGCCCGCCGTGGTCGGCGGTAATCGACGGTCTCCCGGGCCAGCCGCCGGGGGCCGTCGTGCGGCCGGGCAGTCGCTTCGACCAGATCACGGTCAGCGCGGTCACGCGCGACAGCGTCGTCGTGCGGGCGAGCGATACGACGTGGGTGCTCCGCTTTGGCGGCCGTTCATGAGCGCCTGGGCACTCGCGCTCGTGTCGGCATGTGCGCTCCTTCCGTTCCGCGGCGCTTTTGGCCAGGACAGTACGCGCGCACGCGCGCGGTCCGGCGACAGCGTCACCATTCGCATCGCGGGCGTGGAGCTCCGATCGGCGGTCGAGATCATGCAACAGTATCTCGACCGTCCGGTGATCTTCGCCGGAGCGACCGCGGGCCCGCAGGTCACGCTCGAGACGCCGCGGCCGATCGCCCGGGCGGATGTGCCCAGGCTGCTGCGGGGATTACTCGAGTCGCAGGGGTACGAGCTCGTGGCGGACAGCGCGAGCGGCACGTATCGCGCTCGTCCCCATCAGGCCCCGGTGCAGACACGAGCCATCGAACGACCGGCGGCAGCGCGGGAAGCATTGCCAGAACCCGCGCGTCCGTCCGGCGCGCCCGAGCTGTTCGTGGTCCCGCTCAAACACGCGCGCGCGACCGACGTGGCGAATTCGATCAACGCACTGTTCGGGCATGGCGGCGCGAATCCCGCCGGCGCAACGCCCGTGGCGACGACGCTCTCCGACGAGCTGCGAGCGAATCAGGTTCCCGCAGTCGACGCGCCGGTGCTGCCGACGGGACCGAAGCCCACGACTCACGCCGCGACGCTCACCGGAGACGTGACGATCGTGCCCGACACGCGCGCGAACAGTCTGCTCATTCGCGCCAATCGCGTCGACTTCGAGCTGATCCAGTCCGCGGTGCAGCAGATCGACGTGCGACCGCCACAAGTCCTGATCGAAGTGATGATCGTCGAAGCGCGTCGCGACCGGAGCTTCGCCCTCGGCGTCGATGCCTCGGTCGCGCAGCAGAGAATCGCGCACACCGAGAACAGCACGATCGGCGGCGCGTTCACGCCCGGCAACGCCGGACTGGGCGACTTCACCCTCAAGGTGATGGGCATCTCCGGGATCGACGTCGACGCCACGATCAGCGCCGCCGTCGGGCGCGGCGACGTGAAGATCCTCAGCCGCCCGGTCGTGCTGGCGGCGAACGACGAGCAGGCGGAGGTCGTCGTCGGCAGCCAGCGGCCGTTCGTGCAGGTGTCGCGTGCGCTGCCGACCGAGGATGCCGTCCGCGACCAGGTCGTGCAATACAAGGATGTGGGCACGAAGCTCACCGTGCGGCCAACGATCAGCATCGACGGCACCGTGCAGCTCAACGTGACGCAGGAAGTCAGCAACGCCACCACGGAGACGGCGTTCAACGCGCCGGTGATCTCCACCCGATCGATTCGTACGGATCTCCTCGCACAGGACGGGCAGACGATCGTCCTCGGCGGATTGACCGATCGCGAGCATCAGGTCCAGTCCGAGGGTATCCCCATCCTCTCGCGCATTCCGTTGCTTGGGGGATTCTTCGGCCGGCAGGCGCGAACCACGACCGAGACTGAGCTGTTCGTGTTTCTCACTCCGCGCGTGATCCGGAGCGATGCCGATGCGGAGCGCATCTCGGCGCCGATGCGCGATCGTGCTCAGAAGGTGAAGCCGTGATCCGCGCGCTTGCCGCGGATGCGCTCATCGGGGACTCCGCGCCGATGCGCGCGCTGCGCCAACTCGTCGAAACGATCGCGCCGACGACGCTGCCGGTGCTCATTCACGGCCCGACGGGCGCCGGCAAGGAGCTCGTGGCGGCACTCGTGCACGAGCGCAGCGGCCGTTCCGGCGCGTTCGTCGCGTTCAACGTGTGTGCGATCGGAGAATCCATGTTCGAGGATGCGCTCTTCGGGCACACGAAGGGCGCCTACACCGGCGCGCTGCGCGAATCGCTCGGGTTCCTGCGCGAGGCCAACGGCGGGACGGCGTTCTTCGACGAGATCAGCGGGTTGCCGCTGCCGCTCCAGGCCAAGCTGCTGCGCGCGATCGAGACAGGCACGTTCCGCCCGATCGGCGCATCGCGCGACGCGATCAGCGCGTTCCGGCTCGTCGCCGCGACGAACGAAGATCTCGAAGCATTGGTCGCGCAGCATCGGTTCCGGGCGGACCTGCGGCATCGGCTCGGCGGCGTCGTGATTCCGGTGCCGGCACTCAGCGAGCGAATCGACGACATCCCCCTGCTCGCGCTGGACTTCGCGCGGCGCGCACGCGATGCGGAGATCTCGATCGACCGAGACGCGCTCGCACTGCTCCAGAGCACGACTTGGCCGGGGAACGTCCGCGAGCTGAAGCACGTCGTCGAGGTTGCGGCGGCGTTCTCGGGCGCGAGTATCGATGCGCGCACGGTGGCCGCGGTGCTGTCCGGGCGCACGGTCGCGCAGGTCTCGCCCCTCCCCAGCGTGCCGCACGCGGAGCGTCGTGCGCTCGTCGACGTGCTCGAGGGCGCCGGCTGGGATGCGGACGCCGCGGCACGGCGACTCGGCGTGCATCGCGCGACGTTGTATCGGCGGATGAAGCGACTCGCGATCGTCGCGCCGCGTGCGACAGTCGCGCCGAGTCGCGCCGAGTCGCACGGGAGCGGTGCGACGGGCGCGACGGATACCAAAAGTGGTATGCTATAAATATAATAACCGCATGACCTTGCGCGCGGGCCTTCGCCGGCCCGCGCGTTGCTTTAGGGAGGGGCTCCGCCACCCACCCGGAGCGTTCCCCGTGTCGATTTTCGCCTGCCTCGTGCGCGAGCTCAGAGGACGTCTCGCGATTCTCTCGTGCTTCGCGCTCGCGCTGATGTTGCCGATTCGCGCACTGCGATCCCAGGTGGGGTACACGCCGGGCACGCCGAAGGGAGTGACCGCCACAAATGTCTACTCGCCGAACGCGGACGGCACCCGGACGGCGACCGTCACGTTTCTCGTCACGATTCCTTCAGCGAGCCAGTACGACTTGATGTACTCTCTCGACTGCGGGCCCTACAAGCTGTTGGGACACTGGGCGTTCACGTACTACACCTTCTGGGTGCCGCCGACCTGCCTCTTCCAGGGCGCTCGCGAGATCACCGGCGTCGGACCGTCGATATTCATCACGGTGCCGATCACGTTGCCGGATTCGTCACTCACGAGCGACATCACGCTTTCGGTGTGGCCCAGATACGACACGACGGCGGTTCGGAAAGGGACGGCCCACCTGTCGTGGACCAAGCCCTGGCCGCTGAACGCGTCGTTCGCCGGCGTGAAGCCCGTCAGGATAACGCCACCGGACGGCTCCGTCGTCGATTCCGTGGTGACGATGTATGTCGATTGGTGTGTACCCCGGGGCGATGGGGGTTCGACGCGCGACGTCGTGTTCATGGGCCATCATCTCGACGCCTGGTACTATAGCTACGGACCGACGCTCGACTGCGAGGACTCCGGGTATTCGGTATACCTGGAGTACATGGAGCCGTGGCGGCAGGTCGTTACGGCAAGGATGACGAACCAATCCGGCGTCGTCGTCGGATACGACAGCGTTGCGCTCAACTACTACCCGCCCGTCTCCGAATTGCAGCCCGCCGTCGCCACGACGGGTCTGACGCGATACGTCCATGCCGCGTCGCCTGCCGCGCAGGAATTCAAGATCTCGAATGCCGGCAAATGGACGGCGACCTACCAGCTCGCGCCGAATTGCGGCGGGATGAGCGGCTGCGGCGTCGATAAGTCGTCGGTGACGCTCCCTGCCGGCGCGACGGATTCGGTGAGCGTGCGCTTCATGGCGCCCGCGACGGCTCTGGCGAAATCGACGGTGGCTGTGACGGCGCGGTTCGATTCCCCCACGGGCGAATCGGTCTCCGCCACCGCCACAGACACCATCCGAACGCCGTCGCCGGACGGAGGGAATGCGCGATCGCTGTTTCAGCCTCGCGTCCAGCCGCCCGATCCGGCCACCCTGACGTTGCCGCCATCATACCTGGGGACGGTGTGGTTTCCCGTCACGAACCTCGGCACCGCACCCGCGACGTACCATCTCCAGTTCAAGCTGACCGGTGGGATCAGCTTCGTCCCGTGGGAGATGCCAGACACGGTCATCACCGTCGCCCCGGGGCAACGCGTGGTGCCGATGGTTGCTCCGCGCGGCCCCGCCTTCGAGGGCCAGATCGGCTCCGTCACCATGATCGCGACCTCCAGCGATACCACCTGGGGCACGGCGAGCGACTCGGCGGTCGCCTACATGCTCGCGCAGACGCCGCAGATCTCGTTCGCGGTCGTGCCGGCCCGCAGCCACAATCAGGTCGTCTGGACCGGCGCGGGCGGAAAGGAAGTCTCATTCATCATCACGAATACCGGAAACGAGACGGCGGACGCCGACGCCACCGTGAGTTGCTCGGGATTCATCGCGAACTGTCGCTTCGACGACTGGACGCAGCTCACATATGGGACCTTCACGTTGGATCCGGGCTCGAGCGCCAATCCGCTCTTCACGTACGATTACGTGGGCGGCGCCGCGACCACCGGGACGATGCGCGTCACCGTGAACGCCGGCACGTCGTCCCAGGCCACCGACTCGATCGTGTTCCGCTACGACGGCAAATATGCCGCGGTGGCGGTCACGCCCAAGCTGCAGGTGCTGCCCGTCCGACCGTGGCAGAACTACGTGCGGCAGACGTTCCGGATCACGAATGTGGGCACGGATACCACCGCGTACACGTGGAGCGCGACGTGCGTGGGCTCCGGCGTGTACTGCGTGGCGCGGTCCGGCACGAGCCCCGTGCTGCTTCCGAACCAGGTGTTCGACACGACGCTCGTCTACTCCACGAGCATGAGCGGCACGGCCGGGAGCCTGAGGTTCACGGCAGCGGCGTTGAGCAACACCAATGCGACGATGACCGGGGTGGATTCGGTCGTCGTGGCGCAGGGCGCGGCGATCGCGGTGCAAACGGCGGCCGTGAATCCGGGCGCGAGCGTGAGCCGCGGCGCCTGTCTCAGCATCGCCGCGGGCGACGATGCGGCGTACGAATGTGGCGACCTGCGGATCGTGCACGAGCTGCCGACGACCACGACGATGAACACTCCGCGCACGCCGACGCTCGTCTATCAGAGTGCCGCGGCGTCGACGCAGCTCACCATCGCCGCCGACGTGCGCGTCGCCCCGGGGACCAACCCCACGAGCATCCGGAGCACCGTCGTCATCTCGAACGCCGCAACGTCGCTCACGGTCCGCCGAGACACGGTTGTCCGGACGAACTGGAGTGACGGCCAGCCGCGGAGAATTGGCGTGACGTTCAATGCGGCTGCGCAATCGTTGCCCGAAGGCAGCTACACGTACACGTACGAGGTGGTCGCGCTGCCGGACACCACGGCGAAGGCCACCGACACCGGCACGCTCGTCGTCGTCGATCGGCACGCCTCACCCTACGGGCGCGGATGGTGGCTCGACGGCCTCGAGCATCTGTCGTTCAACACCGCGGATCCGACGCAGCGGCTCTGGATCGGCGGCGACGGGAGCACGCGGCTCTTCTCGCCTGCGGGTGCCGGACGCTGGACCGTGACGCCGATGCTCGAGCGCCCCGAGGTGCTCACGCAAACGGGCGATGGCGGCTATCTCCGCTGGCTGCGCGACTCCGCGCACGTCCGGTTCGATTCGCGTGGCCGGCAGATCGCAACGATCAACCGCCGCGGAGACTCGACCGCATTCCATTACGACGCCACGGGCTTGCTCGATGTCGTGAGTCTTCCCGCGCCGCCGACCGGCACGCGACCGGTATACCGGTTCGCCTACGGCGATCTCTACGCGGGCAAGCCCGTGCTGACACGCGTCGACGCGCCGCCGCTCGGCGCGACACCGCGATCCACCGTGCTGCAGCACGTCTCGCTCACGAACCTGGTCGCGAGCATCACCGATCCGGATACGACCGTGGTGCGCTACGCGCCGGATCAATCCACCGGACTGATCACGACGCGCTGGAACCGTCTGCAGGATGCGACGACGTACCAGTATGACGAAGCGAGCAAGTTGCGCAGCGTCACGATCGACATGTCTCGAACGGGCGGTTCCAACCTCGTCACCACCATCTGCGCCGGCGAGAGCCGCGCCGTGGCGAGTTGTCCGAGAGCCATCGAGCCCGGCGGGCTGTACACGCTCGTCGACGGACCGCGGAACGACGTGGGCGATACGACGCGGTTCTACCTGGATCGATTCTGGGCGCCGGATACGGTGATGGATGCGGGCGGGCACAGGACCACCATCACCCGGGACACCGTGTTCGCGCTGCTCCCGGCGAGCCTCCGGCGTGTCAACGGGTTCACGAGCGTCGCGACGTACAACGCGCGCGGTCTGGTCGAGACGATTCGAGACGTCGCGCCCTATGGCGGGGGCGATGCGACCACGACGTACACGTGGGATCCGGTCTGGGATGAGCTCGACCAGTTGGTGGGTCCCAGCGGCGAGCAAATGCGATTCAACTACGGGGCGCACGGCAATCGCTCGTGGCAGCGCGATGGCAGGGGCGATTCCACACAGGCGACGTATCGCTACAACCCGGCGAACCAACTGGATTCGCTGATCGCGCCGGGCGCCGTGCATTGGTCCGTGTACGGCTATGACGAACTGGGAAACCTGCGGACGGTCACGACTCCGCTCGGCATCACGACGACCTACGTGCGCGATCCGATCGGCCGTGTGAAGCAGATGATTGGTCCGTCCGGTCCGCAGGCGGTCACCGAGACCATGATCTACGATCTCGCCGATCGCGTACGCAGCGATACGACGGCGGCGCCAGCCGTGACGTACTACGTCGGCGGCTTGAACGGCAGCGCGGCGGCGAGCTCGCTCGTCGTGAACAGCAGCTACGACGCTGAGGGCAACCTGAAGAGCGTCGACCGGATCGCGAACCCGGGTCCTGGCGTGCACGTCGGATACACGTACGATGCGGCGCATCGGAAGCTCAGCGAAACGGATCCGGCGGGCCGGGTACAGCGCTGGACCTATGATCCGGCCGGCAATGTGACGCTGTGGACGACGAAGCGTGGCTTCGCCATCCAAATGAGCTATGACTCGCTGAATCGCGTGATTCGGCGCGTGACGCCTGGCGTTTCGTTCCCGGCGGAGGCCTGCAGCTCAGCGTGTTCGGTCGCGGGTGTCGTGAACCCGCGGACGTTCCGATTCCCGTATTTCGGAACGGCCGTCGCCGGCGGCTTCGATTCGAATCTCGATCTGCCTGCCGACACGGCGCTGTTCGCGTACGACGTGAGCGGCAACCTACTCGCCGCGGACAATCTCGATGCACGCGTGCACCGAGCGTACTACTCGAACGGAGCGCTGTCGGCGGACACCGCCTGGATCGCCGCGTACGATCGCGTCACGCTCCGGAACAGCTTCATGCACCAGAGCGTGCTGCAGTACAAGTACGATCTGTCGGGCCATCGCACGCTGATGTCGAGCAGCGCGCCGAAGTTTGCGATGTCGCAGACCTACCATTACGAGCCCAATACCGGGCTGCTCGACGGCATGACCGACAACGGAGCGTCGATCAACTTCGTGTTCGACGGGGCGAGCCGACTGCGTTCGAGGACGATCGTGGGGACGGGTGGCGCTCAGATGAGCGAGCTGCGGCTGTATGACGACGACGACCGGCTCGTCGAGAGGCGAGAGACGGCACCGTGGGGCTTGGTCTACGATGACGTGCTCACGTACGACAGCCGGAACAAGATCACGAACGCACAGGCCGGCGGAGTGATCATCAACAACGCCACGATGGCGTACGATGGCATGGGTGCACTGATCGCGTCGTACCGCGATCGCGGCAGCGGTTGGACCGATGAGTACCAGGTCGATGCGCTGGGGAACGTCACGCAGCATGACGAGAACCGACAGCAGGACGATTGGCGGCGTACCGCGTTCGTGGTATCCGGCGAGCAGGTGAACGGCTCGACGCAATCGCTGCCGGGCAACGTCGGCGGAGCGGAGCCGTTCATCAAGACGATGGAGCGTCTCGCGTACGAGCAGGACGACGGCTCCGGAAACGTGAATGCGACCGGGACCATCGCACAGGCGTGGCGGACCGGAACGTACGCGCCGGCGGTGTACGACGATGTGCTCACCGGGTCGCACTGGACCCGGAGCTATTACGGGGCTGACGAGAAGCTGCGCGTGACGCAGCAGAGCGGGTTCACCGGGACGAATGGCGCGGCACGCACCACGTTCCTCGAATACCGCTACGACGCGCTCGGCAGGCGTGTGCTCATGCGCACCCAGCGCGACTCGAGCTGCAACCTGTTCACGACGACGGACTGTCTCTCGACCGTCGACCGGTTCGTGTGGGATGGCGATCAGCTGCTCAATGAAACGCGCGCGTCAGCGCCGTACTACGCGACGAGCAGCGGCACCGAAGTCGACGCGACGCTGGGCTCCGATCTCGAAGGCTCGGTGCACTACACGCACGGTGGCGCGATCGACGATCCGCTGATCGTGTGGAAGAACGGGCAATCCGGGCTGGTCGGAATCGTCCCGCATCTCAGTTGGCGCGGCGGCTATGAAGCGGGGACGTATCTGGGCGGCGGACGGACGTCGTTCTACTGGCCGGCGCAGGATCGTGATCCGTATCTCGCCTCGGATGTCCGCGCGACCGTGCCGAGCGTGACGGTCTGGGTGGGAAGCCTGATGGACGGCCAGGTGGATGCGTCGGGGCTGATGTACATGCGGAACCGGTACTACGACCCGCGGGTGGGGAAGTTCACGCAGGCGGATCCGATCGGGTTGGCGGGCGGACGTAATTTATATGGATTCGCTAATAGCGATCCCGTAAACTTCTCTGATCCGCTGGGCCTCTGGCCGTGTCCTGAGTTGTGTGGAACGGGTGGTGTTGGTGTCTTGAGCGGTGGCGGCGCAGCAGTTAGAGCCATCAGTGTCGGTGGTCCCGCGGGTTGGATTGCGATCGGCGGCCTCGCACTTGCTGGCGTGCTCGATTACATGGCCGGTCCAAGTGGCGAGCCGGCGCTGTCGACTCGCGCGGCAGCTGATGCGTCGACCGTAGTCCTGGAGCGGCGTTCTGGTCGATCGTTGAAGAAGGAATGGGAAGGTCTGCATGGTCAGCCTTGGCCACCGGGATGTGTGGCGCATCATGATTGCCCACTCGCCGATGGCGGAAAGGACGATGCCACGAACATTATTCCACTGACGCCAGATGATCACGTTGATCATCACAAGTCGAAAGGCGACTTCAAGCGCTGGGGCAGTCGAAGCAAGAAAGATCCCGAGCCGAAGCCAGAACCTCCAAGAGACCCTCAACCGGACGCGCAGCAATGACGGTCGATATGTCGAAGGTGGTCCCACTGACCGAGTTGGTCGGAGAGGACGCCGGGGAGACGAAGGAGCTTGACGCCTTGGTCCGGCGTGCCGGTGAGTTTATCAGCTCGTTTGACTGGTGTGCTGGCGTGAAAGAGCTCTACTCTGGCATTGCTGTACCAGGTGTAATCGGCATCTTCCTTGTGCGCATCATCCCAGGGCGCGCGGACGTCGACGAACAGCTCTGGGTCATCGTTGGCGATGTGCCGCCCGCATATCTCGTTACCGACGAAGCATCGAATCCGGCAGAGGCACTTGTGCTCTACGTCGATCTGATGCGTGAGTGGGTCAATGCCGTGAACGAAGGACGGCCGGTCACGGAGCTCATGCCGGTTAACGCAGCCCCGACAAAGGAAGCAGCGGCGATGCTCGATTCACGTCTGCGGTTTCTGAGCGAACGTGTCCTACCAGAGTACGCGGATGAAGCGTGATCGAGGCGAGTGGCAGTAGAGTTGTCTAATTGTATAGAAGCCCCGATCGGAATACACTGGTCGGGGGCTTCTCTTCTTAGTCGCTGATGTGCTCTCAACGCACTTCCCGCTTGGGTCGGGGCGGGGGCGTCGTGCGTGCCGGCGTGTACGTGCGAGAAAGCCATCCACGACGTTGAGTGGCGAGCGCCACTCGGCCGGGAACAACTCGGCCGAGCGCTCCAATCGCTTCAGTCGCCGCGCGACTTGGGCTCCGCGTGTCGCGGAGCGACTTTACCCCGAGCAATTCATCGGTTCAGGCGCCGAGGCGAGATGCCCCCGCCGAGCAGGGGCACTCGCCGATTCCAGTTCTTAAATGACAGCTACGGCACTCAGCGCCGGCGCGTCGAACCCCGGAGATTGTCTTTACTGCCGTGTCTGAACTGCGAACGCATTCACCCCGCAGCGTTCCTTGTCGCAGCCGTGTAACCTGGCTCAGCCCGTCAGATCCCCTCTTATGGCGAAGACACAGCACCTGGAGAAAATCGTACTCCTCCTCCCACCCGGCGATTGGCACGGATACGTGACGGAAACCGTATGGGCGGAGAAAGTCAGCGATGGGCTCTATCGAATCCGAAGCGTACCCTTCTACGCGAAGGGAGTCAGTTTCGGGGACGTAGTGACGACGAAGCAGGAGGATGGAAGGCCTATGATGGCAGGCATCTCGCTGCGTAGTGGACACTCGACCTATCGCGCCTTTATCAAAGCTCCTGCGGAACTGGGCTCACCCGAATTCAACCGCGCGTGGAACCCAATCGAGCAGCAAGGTTGTACTTACGAGCGCGCGACGGAACACCTGATCGCCATCGATGTGCCCCACTCAGCCAACCTCGCAACGGTGTACGCGTTGCTCGAGGACGGCGAGTCCGCAGGCGTTTGGGACTTTGAAGAAGCCTATGCCGCTGAAGACTGAAAACACTCTCGCAACGCCCAGTCACCCCGTCGAGGGGCCCGGATCGCAGTGACCGGGTCCCTCGTCCAATCCCGCAACTCGCCGAGTGCGATTACAAAGCTACGGGTGTGGGCCAAAGGCGAGCTTGCAGCAACAGGGAAATCGAGAGCGGCGTCGATTCGCATATTCCAACGGCCATCTCCCGGCCGAGTTGTTCTGGGAGCAGCTAGCATCAACCTACCGCTGGCGATTTCAGTCACGTTCCACGCCACAGGAACTGTCCGCATCCGAACACGTCGTCCCACATCCAAACACCACACCCGAACCAGCACGCTCGGCTGCGATCGTAAGTCGTTGACGAGATGCATGTTGGGCGCCCGCGGAGAGGGAACGGAATTTCCTCATGAGCTCCCGGCTCGTTCCCGCCCCATCCCGTACCGGACCCCCGCCATGCGTCTCCTCCCCCCGCTCGCACTCCTCGCCCTCGCCGCGCCGTTCGCCTTCGCGCAGTCCCCCGCGCCGCGCACGCTGACCCTCGAGCAAGCCGTCCAGACCGCGCACGGCAACAACCCCGCGTTCCGCCAGGTCGAGAACAACCTCCGCACCCAGGAGTCCCAGGTGCGCGAGGCGTACGCGGCGCTCCTCCCGTCGGCGTCGACCAATCTCAACGCGCTCTATCAACAAGCCGGCACGCAGTACTTCCAGGGCGTCCCGATCCCCGGTAGCGCCGACACCTACCAGTCGAGCTACTTCCTCGGCTTGAGCTACCGCCTGAGCGGCGCCGCGCTCTTCGCGCCCAAGGCCGCGCGCGCTAATCGCGATGCCGCGGACGCCGACATCACCAATCAGGGCGCGCTGCTGCGCTCGCAGGTCACCACGCAATACCTCAACGCGCTGCAGCAGCAGGCCACCGCCGCGCTCAACGATACGCTCGTGCAGACCGCGGACGGGCAGCTCGAGCTCGCGAAGGCGAAGATGGCTGCCGGCGGCGGGACGATCCTCGACGTGCGCACCGCCGAAGTCGCCCTCGGACAGGCACAGGTGCTCGCGCTCACCGCGCACAATCAGGCGGTGATCGAGAAGCTCAAGCTCTTCCAGCTCATGGGCGTGCCGGCCGACACCACGACGCAGTTGACCACGACGTTCTCCGTCACCGCGCCCCCCGCGTCGCTCGACTCGCTGCTCTCGCTCGCCCGCCACGTGAATCCCGACGTCGAAGCCAGGAGGGCCCGGCAGGTCGCGGCACAGGCACAGCTCAACGCCAACCGCACCTCGTATCTGCCCTCGCTCTCCATCAGCACGGGATGGGGCGGCAACTCGTTCTCCTACGCGAGCTCCGACTACGTGGTGAACAGCGCGATTGCCGCGCAGACGAGGAACTACAACAGCTGCATCGCGTTCGATTCCGTTCGCGTCGGCGCCGGGCTGAATGCCATGGACTGCGGCTCGCCGACCCTCTCCGCCGACGCCCTCGCGGCCAAGCGCGCGTCCAACAGCGGCTTCCCCTTCAAGTTCAACCGCAGCCCGTTCGGCGTCTCGGCGAGTGTATCACTTCCGATATTCAACAACTGGCAACGCGAAGCCCAGATCGAGCAGTCGCAGGTGCTGCGCGACAACGCCGCGTACGACGTGCGCGCGCGGAGCCTCCAGCTCACCACCGACGTCACGCAGGCGTACCTCACGCTCGTGACGGCCGAGCGTACGGTGGAGCTCCAGACCCAGAACGCGCAGAAGGCGACCGAGGAGCTGGCGTTCGCCGAGGAGAGCTATCGCGTCGGCGCGAAGACGTTCCTCGACGTGACCACCGCGCGCGGACAGTACGAGAAAGCCGTGATCGACCGGCTCAACGCGGTCTACGACTACCACAAGGACTACGCGGCGCTCGAGAACGCGGTCGGCCGCCCGCTGCGGTAAACTCGTCGCGCACTGGAGGGCTCGCCGCTGGCGCGCCGGCCTATCGCAACGGCCGCGCGCGCGCGGCCTCGCGGACCGCCCGCAGGACCTGATCGAGATCCTGCGGCTCGCCGGCGACCTCGAACACGGTCTCGTCGGTGCCGACGATCTTGCGCACGCGCTCCACGTTCACGCTCGTGAGCACGAATTGGCGTCCCCCGAACAGCGTCGACCGGCGCAGATGATCCAGGAATCGCCAGTTCAGGTCGTACGGCGGCGCGACGTCGTACACGATCACGCGCGGGTCGTGCTGGCGCAGGAACGACTCGACGTTCGCCTCGCCGCGCTTGATCTCCTCGATGTGCATCACGAGCACGATGAACCCGGCGCGCTCGAGCTCGATGCGCAGCAAACGGACGATGTCCGGATTCGTGTTCACGACCGCGACCACGATGGGCCCGGCCGATGGCAGCTCGCTTTGCATGGCGGCACCCTGTGCACGGATTGCACCGGCGTCGCCGCGCCGGCGCCCCGGCGCCCCGCTGACGTGCCGGGCGCGAGAGGAGGCGCCGACCGCTAAGTTTCCCCGATGCCCCCGCGCGACGCACACGCCGAGCACGCCACCGGATCGCGTGCGCTCCGCCGCGGCGGCTGGGAGCGGGCGCGCGCGCGACTCGCCGCGACCGCCGCCGGACACGAATCGCCGGAAACGCTCGAGGAGCTCGGCCTCGCGGCCTGGTGGCTCGACGACGCGCCAACGGTGTTCGACTCGCGCGAGCGCGCGTACGCCCTCTATCGAGAGCGGGGCGACGCACGGGGTGCAGCACGAGTCGCGCTCTGGCTCGTCTGGGATTCGCTCGCTTTTCGCGGCGACTCCGCCGTCGCCTCCGGCTGGCTCGAGCGCGCGCGGCGGCTCCTCGCCGACCACCGCGAGTCACCCGAGTACGGCTGGCTCCTCATCCGCGAGGGCGAGGTCGCGCTCTTTCGCGGCCACCGCCCGGAGTCCGCGGTCACCTTCGCGAATGAGGCCGCAGCGCTCGGCCGGCGCGTCGGCGATACGAGCGTCGAATTCACCGCGCTCGCGCTCGAGGGACTCGCGCGCGTCAGCACGGGCGACCTCGCCGGCGGCATGCGTCGTCTCGACGAAGCGTCGATCGCCGCCACATCGGGCGAGATGAAGGAACTGCACGCTGTCGGCGTCGTGTGCTGCTGGCAGATCTTCGCTTGCGAGCGCGTGCGCGACTACGATCGCGCCGCCCAGTGGTGCGAGCGCGTGCAGGAATTCACCCGTCGCTGGCAATTCCGCCCGCTCTCGGCGGTCTGTCGCACGCAGTACGCCGGTGTGCTCATCTGGCGCGGTGAATGGGCCCGCGCCGAGGAGGAGCTCAGGGTCTCGGCGCGCGAGCTGGAGCTCGTGCGTCCGGGCATCGCCGGCCACGCGCTCGTGCGCCTCGGCGAGCTGCGGCTGCGCCAGGGAATGCTCGACGACGCGGAACGTTTGTTCACGCAGGCGGGAACGAGTACGGCGTCGCGGGTCGGGCTCGCGGCGGTGCTGCTCGAGCGCGGGAACGCCGCCGAAGCCGCCGCGACGCTCGAGCGTGCGGCCCTCGACGTCGGCGATGAAGAGGCGACGCTCCGCGCCGGCGCGCTCGAGCTGCTGGCGCGCGCACACGCGATGCTCGGCGATTCGCAGGCCGCGCAGCGGCATCTCGATGAGCTCGAGCGACTCGCCGCGCGACTGAACACGCCAGCATTGATGGGATCCGCGGCGTTCGCGCGCGGAATCGTTGCGTCTGCGCGTGGTGCATGGACCGACGCGGCGCGCGCGTTCGAATCCGCTATCGAGCGATTCGAACGAAGCGGAGCGCCGTTCGAGGTCGCACGCGCTCGAACCGAGCTGGCGCGCACGTACGCCGCGCTCGGCCGCGCCGAATCCGCCGAGCGCGAGGCTCGTCTCTCGGCAGGCGCGATGCAGAAGCTGCGGGCCGCTCCCGAAAGCCCCAAGCGTGGGGAGGC
Organism: Gemmatimonadaceae bacterium; assembly: GCA_035547615.1. Taxonomy (GTDB): domain Bacteria; phylum Gemmatimonadota; class Gemmatimonadetes; order Gemmatimonadales; family Gemmatimonadaceae; genus JAQBQB01. Next base: position 30,246 of record DASZUN010000257.1, read on the forward strand.
GCTCACGCCGCGCCAGCGCGAGATCCTGCGCTTCATCTGCCAGGGCATGAGCAACGCCGAGATCGCGACGCGTCTCCGTCTGAGCGATCACACGGTGAAGCGGCACGTCGCCAATCTGCTGCTGCGGCTCGATCTGCCGTCGCGCGCCGCGGCGGCGGCGTACGCGGTGCGCGAGCAGCTCGTCTGACGACGTGAGCATGGCCCGAACGGGCCATGCGATCTGCTGCGCGCGATGGCCCGCTCAGGCGAAGCGATGCCGCCACGCGAGGCCTATTCTCTTCGACTCCACCAGTCACTCAATGCGAAGAGGATAGCAATGCGTACAACGATGATCGCCGGCGCCGTCGCGCTGGCACTCACGACCAATGCCGCTCGGAGCGCCGCACAGGCGCCTGAACTCAAGTGGGGACCCGCGCCCGCGGTGTTTGCCGCCGGTGCGAAGATGGCCGTGCTGCAGGGCGACCCGAGCAAGACGGCGATGTTCACCATCCGGCTCGACCTGCCGGACGGCTACGCCATCGCCCCGCACTGGCATCCGACGGACGAACACGTCACGGTGATCGAGGGCACGTTCATGGTCGGCATGGGCGACAAGGTCGACGCGGCGAAGATGCTGTCGCTGCCCGCCGGCGGGTTCATCACCGCACCCGCGCCGATGCACCACTACGGACGCGCGAAGGGGCACACGATCGTGCAGGTGAGCGCGATGGGACCGTTCGCGATGACGTACGTCAATCCCGCGGACGACCCCTCGAAGCACATGGCGCGCCGCTAACGCGGCAGCAGCTTCACCTCGACGTTGGACGGATGGGCCGCCGTGCGGAAGACGCGATGCGTCTCCGCACGGTAGTCCGACGGCGCCGCCGTGAAGATGTTTGGCACGAACGTCTGCGGGTTGCGGTCGTAGAGCGGGAACCACGTGCTCTGCACCTGCACCATGATCCGGTGCCCCTTCTCGAACGTGTACGTCTGGTCGTGGATGTCGACGGTGAACGGCGTGATCTCGTTCGACGGGATCGCCGTCGGGTGCTCCCAGCTCTTCCAGTAGCGTCCGCGCATGATGTCGGCGTTCACCATCAGCTCGTAGCCGCGCATCATCGTGTTGGGCATCGAGTCGGGGTAGACGTCGATCAGCTTCACGACCCAGTCGGCGTCCGATCCAGTCGTCGACGCGAACAAATGCGCGACGATGTCGCCGGTGATCGTGACCGGAGCGTCGAGCGGCGACGTCTGCCACACGAGCACGTCCGGGCGTCCCTCGACGAACCGCTGGTCCTCGGTCATCCAGCGGCGCCAGCGCGAGCCAGGGCCGTACGTCCACTCGACGGGTCGCGGGCGATACGGCACGGGGTGATTCGGGTCGGAGACGAACGAGTCCGCGGCGGCGGTCGTCTCGGCGGGCGGCGCCCATGAGAGCACACCGTTCGCACGGAAGTAGAGCTTGCGCGTGATCGCGCGCTTCGGCGGCCATGCGTCGAAGCTCTTCCACGTACTGTCGCCGGCATCGAAGATGCGCACTTCGGGGAAATTTTTCGTCCCCTCGCCCTTGAGCCAGTAGTCGAACCATGGCTGCTCGATCTTCGTGCGGAAGTACTCGCTGGTGTTCGAGCCGAAGGCGATGTTGCCGAGCGAGTCGCCGCGCGGCGCCGACCACTCGCCGTGATACCAGGGGCCGAGCACGAGGAAATTGAGATGCGCGCTGTCGCTCGGCTCGCGCGCCGCGTACGTCGCCTGCGGCCCATACAGGTCTTCCTGATCCCACGTGCCGCCCACGGTGAGCGTTGGCACGGTGGTGCGCTTCAGACAGAGTGGCACCGCGCGCGACTGCCACTCGGCGTCGTACGACGGATGCGCGACGAATCGACGCCACGTGGGCCAGTTGTAGGCGCCGATCGCCTTCCCCAGAGAATCCAGATTAGGAAACGATAAATACCAGGTGTACGTGTCGAAGCGTGATGGGGTGGGGAGTACGCTCTGGTCGTTGCTCGCCTCCATCATCCACGCGTACTCGGTGCCGTACGTCTGCCGCCACGCACCCTGGTGGAAGAAGTCGTCACCCATCCACGTGTCGCCCATGCTCGCCTGCGGGCTCACGGCCTGGAGCGCGGGGTGCGGGCCGATCAGCGCTTCGTCGGTGAGCCAGCCGGGGTAGCTGATGCCGAACATCCCCACGCGGCCGTTGTTGTTGGGCACGTGCTTCACGAGCCAGTCGATCGTGTCCCAGGTGTCGGTGCTCTCGTCGGTCTTGCCGCCGGGTGGGCGGTTCATGACGAACGTGCCCTGCGACCTGTTCATCCCGCGGATGTCCTGCTCGACGAAGATGAAGCCGTCCTTCACGAGCTCCGGGTAGCGCTGCCCGCTCATCATGCCGCGCGCGGCGGCGTCGGCGCCGTAGGGCGTGCGGGTCATCAGGATCGGCAGCCGTCCGCTCTGATGCGTCGGCACGAGAATCACTGTGAACAGCGTGGCGCCGTCGCGCATCGCGATCGTGGTGTCGATGCGAGTGAACGGCGCGGGGGCGGGGCGCTGCGCCGTGGTCGCTGACGGCATGGCGAGCAGCGCCGCGGCGGCGATGATTCGGACGACGGAGGGCTGGGGCATGGCAGCTCACAACGCTGGGATCCGCGCAAACGTTCGCGCGAGAAGACCACTTGCGCAATCTTGCGGCTCGGCATCAGATGGACTAGACTTAGTCCAATGGAAACCTACAACATCCACGAGGCCAAGACCCACTTCTCCCGCCTCGTCGATGCGGCGGCCGCGGGAGAGGAGATCATCATCGCCAAGGCCGGCAAGCCGGTGGCGAAGCTCGTGCCCGTCTCCGCGGTCTCGGGCGTGCGCAAGCTCGGTGCGCTCGCCGGAAAAGTCCACGAAGCGCCGGACTGCTGGGAGCCCGATCGCGAAATGGAAGAGCTCTTCTACGGCGGCCCGGTCGAACCGGTGCCCGTCCGTCAGGTCGCCGAGCGACCCGGTCGCGCGCGTCGTTCGCGGAAACCGAAGAAGTGAACCTGCTGCTCGATTCGCACGCGCTGCTCTGGGCGCTGCACGACCCGCATCGCCTGCGGCGCGATGCGCTCGAGGCGATCCAGGATCCGGCCAACACGGTCTTCTTCAGCGCGGCCTCGGCGTGGGAGCTCGAGATCAAGTGTGCGCGTGGGAAGCTCCGGCTTCCCACGGGCTGGCTCGCCGCCGCCGAGCGCACCGGGTTCGTGCACATGGCAGTGAGAGCGGAGGAGGCGCGCGCGAGCGCGCACCTGCCGTGGCATCATGCCGACCCGTTCGACCGCTTGCTCGTGGCGCAGGCGCGGGCCCATAGTCTCACGCTCGCGACGCGTGATCACGAGATGGTGCCGTACGGGGTCGCGATTCTCGAGGTGTGAGCGGGCGGCACCGTGCCAGGAGACAGTCACCTCCCGGGAGGTCGATCCATGCGTACTCGATTCGCGCGCAACGTGCCGCTCGTCGCGGCGATGCTGATTCTGTCGGCTCGTGTGTCGGCGCAGGCGACGGCGCGCCCGCAGCGCATCACCTACCGCAGCGGATCGCTCACGCTCGTCGCCGACGTGTACAAGCCCGCCGGCCCGGGTCCATTTCCCCTCGTGATTTGGAATCACGGCCGTGCGAAATCGCCGGAGCGCTCGGAGTTCGACCCGGTCGGCGCGGCGTTCATCGATGCGGGCTATGTCATGGTCGCGCCGCTGCGCCGCGGGCACGCTGACGCGCCCGGCACGTGGATCGGCGCGGCCGTGGACAGCGTGCGCCGCCGCTTCGGCGCCGACTCCGCGGCGCGCACGCTCACGCACCTGCTCGAGACCGAGCAGCTCGACGATCAACTCGCCGGCCTCGCCGCCGCGAAGCACCTGCCGTTCGTCGACACGACCAGGATCGTCGTCGCCGGGTGCTCCCTCGGCGGCGTCGAGACGTTGCTGGGCGCCGAGCAGCCGGTTGGCTACAGGGCCGGATACGCGATCTCGACTGCCGCGCAGAACTGGAACGGCAACGCGTCGCTTCAGGCGCGCTTGCTCGCGTCGGTCGCGCGCATCCCGATTCCCATCCGCATGATCCAGCCGCCGAAGGACGCGAGCGTTCAGCCGGTGATCGCGCTCGAAGCCGAAGCACGGCGGCTCGGCAAGCCGTCATTCGTCGCGCGCGTCGCGCCGACGACGATGCCGGACAGCGAGCAGGTGCACTGCTTCGGCGGCCCCGCGGGGATGCACAACTGGTTTCCCGCGGCGGTCGCGTTCTTCGACAGCGTGCTCGCGCGTCCGAGATGAGCGCCGCGCGCCGAACGATGCGCGCCGTCGTTTTCCTGTCGGCGCTGCTGTCCGTGGCCACACCGCGTGCGACTCTCGCGCAGCAGTGCGACGCCACGCCGAGCTCGATAACGCCGTCGGCGTGGCGCAGGCCAGCCTCAGCCTCGCGCGCGCACCCAGCGGCGGGACTGAGATTGGTCGAGCAGATCCCACTGCCCGGCCCGGCCAATCGGTTCGACTATCAGAGCTTCGATCCCTCGACGAGCCGGATCTACATGAACCACATGGACGCGGGCCGCACGCTCGTGTTCGACGTCGACAAGAACCGCGTCGTCGCGGAGATCGCCGACGTGCCGCGCGCGACGGGCGTCTGGGCGGTCCCTTCGCATCACGAGGTGTACATCTCCGCGGCCGGAGCGCACGAAGTCGCGGTCGTCGATGACAGAACGCTAAAGATCGTCGCTCGGGTCGGCGGGATGCGCTTTCCCGACGGGATCGCGTACGCGCCGAACGCCGACAAGGTGTTCGTCTCCGACGAAGCCGGCGGCGCGGACGTCGTGATCGACGCGGCGACGCACGCGAAGCGTGCGACGATCGAGCTGGGCGGTGAAGCGGGCAACACGCACTACGATTCGGTGTCGCGCTGCATCCTCGTCGCCGTGCAGACCAGGAATCAGCTGGTCGCGATCGATCCGGTGAGCGAGAACATCGTGCAGCGCTATGACCTTCCCGGCTCCGACCATCCACATGGCTTCACGATCGACGAACCCGATCGCCTGGCGTTCATCTCGTGCGAGGGGAATGCGGCGCTCATCGTGCTCGATCTCCGCACGATGAAGCCGGTGCAGCAGCTCGCCGTCGGCGACGATCCCGACGTGCTCTCGTGGGATGCCGCGTGGCGGCGGCTCTACGTCGCCTCGGAATCCGGAGTGCTCTCGGCGTTCTGGCTCGAGGGCACGCAGCTCGTGCCCGTCGGTGAGGTCAGAGCGCCGCACGCGCACACCGTGTCCGTGGATCCACGCACGCACCGCGTGTACGTGCCACTCGAGAACGTTGGCGGCAAGCCGGAGCTGCGCGTCTACGCGCCCGCTCCGTAACCGCTACTTCGGCGGCTCCATGGCCGGCGGTTGCGCCGGCGAGCCATCCGACCACTGCAGCACGGGGACGAGCAGCACCGTGGATTCGATGTCGCTGCCGTCCGCGCGGATGATGGGCGATCCCGCGCTGCCAGCGCCCCACCCTGCCGTGTCGCCGTGTGGTACGAAGAACATGAGGTGCGGCAGCCAGGGTCCGGCGGCGTCGTCGTTGAGGTAGCCGCCCCTGGACAGCATGTACGACAATGCGCCGGGCTCCGGATTCCTGAAGGTGTGGTTCGCGAACGCGGCGCGCGTCCGTGCGATGATCTCCTGCCTGCCGGCGCCCGCGAGCACCCAGTGCGTTCGCGCGAGATACTGCGGCAGCTCCGTTCGCGCAGCGATGGCGTTGAAGCAGTTCGGTCCGCGAACTTTCGGATTCCAGAATTCAGGTTCGTTAACGTCAGCGGCCCACGACCGCTCGACGAAGCAGACGAACCCGTTTGTCCCTGGAACGGCCGTCGTGTAGCCGCTGTCGCCGAGCACGAGGACCGCCGCGTGTGCCGAGATCGACGGCGGCGCGGCGGAGCGCGCAAGCGCGATCTCTGCCGCCGCGCTCGTCTCGCGGTACTCACTGAGTGGCGCGGCGTGGGGATACCGAGCGGCGGCGGTCGGACCGCGCTGCTGGCCCAACCGGCCGCACGACAACGCGAGCACGATCGATCCGCCGAGGATCGCCGCGGCGGCGGCCGCTTCATGGTTCGAAGCGTCTGACCTCAATGTGCCCTCCCCACTGTCTGAACGGACACGACGCCGCGATGCGCGCCGCCGCGGCGTCGTTTGCCGCGCGCACGATGAACAACCCGCCGAGCTCCCCCGGCCCGATCACGCGGCCGGCACGTTCGAACTCTCCGTGTGTAGCGAGACTGTCCGCCCATCGGGAGAGGATGGCGATCCGCTCCGTGTTGTCGCCGTTGGGCGGCGGACGATACGTCGAGTCCTCGTACAGCAGCACCACGTACTCGTTGCCGCGCGTCAGCGAATGCTTCGAACGAAGCATCGTCACGCCGAGCAGCACGACGATCACCGCGGCGGCGGCCACCCACGCGGGCCATACGCGGCGCCGGCGCACGAGCCCCGCCGCGATCACCGCCGAGACGACGCGCTCCTCGAGCGCTGGGTCCGGCGCTGTCTCTCGTGAACGGTCGGTCATGGGAGCGAACTCCGGAGCAGAAACCGCGCGCGATTGAGCTGGCTCTTTGACGTGCCCTCGACGATGCCGAGCAGGTCGGCGATCTCGCGATGCGTGTAGCCTTGCACGTCGTGCAGCACGTACACGTCGCGTGCGCCGTCGGGGAGCGCGGCGATCGCGCGCTCGAGATCGATCGCGTCGTCGGGATCGGCCGTCTCGGCGAGCGGCTCGACCTCGGGCGCGTCCACCACGCGCCAGTCGACGCGCATGCGGCCGCGACGGACGTTGACCAGCACGCCGCACAGCCACGAGCGCAGCGCCGACTGCGCGCGATACGAGCGCAGCGCGGTCAGCGCGCGCACCCAGCTCTCCTGCACGAGGTCCTCTGCTTCGCCGCGATCGCCGCCCGTGAGGCGCAACGCCAGCGCGTACAGCGCCGGCGTGTGCGCGCGGTACAACGCGCGAAAGGCATCCTCGCCGCGCCCCCGAAGAAACCGCTCGACGAGCGCGCGGTCGTCGGTCACTGACCCGGCTTTGCTGGTTCGGTCCAATCGCGCACCACGATCACGAGCCGCGACATCGGTGTGCCGCCCTCGTCGAGGAGCGGGATGTCCATGCTGTTCGACTCGACGATGCCCATGCCCTGGGCCTGCATGTTGGGATAGAACAGCATCAAGTGTGGCAGGAACCGGGTGGGATGCCCGCCGTTCGGATCGGTGATCACCTGCGCCGACGAGGTCATGTAGGTCAACGCTGGTCTCCGGGGCAGCCGGAATCGACCGGATGCCAGGCCGCTCGAGACGTCGGACTTGATCGCCGCCGGCGACTTGCCGGCGAGCCGCTCCTCGGTCTCGAAGCGTGCAACAGCCATGACCGTGGAATCGGCCTCCGCGTCACCGCAGATGGGCACCAGCGACTTGGGATGTTCTCGCGTCACCGCGCAGGCCATGCCCGACGTGCCCTTCACCGCGACGACGTAATGGCCGCTTTCCAACACCCACACGGTCGCGTTCTTCGAGACATCCGCCGGAGCGGCGCTCCTGGCGTACTGAATCTCGTCGGCGCGCGAGAGGTTCACCGGCGCGCTCGGCGGCGAATTCTGCTGGGCCGCGAGCGCGGCAGGAATGACGAACGACGCAGCGAGCAATCCCCGCATGGAACACCGATCGGCGTTGGAGTCACCGATAAGTAGCGTTCAGCGGGCAAAGGGTTGGAACGCTATGGCACCGTGTGCGCCGCCTGCACGACGTCGGTCTCGTCGAAGTGCGTCCGGAACCAGCCGAAGATCCGCGACCAGTGGTCCTGGAACTCGTCCGCCGTGCCCGCGCGACCGGCGCCGTGCCCGGCGTGCGCGTACTGCACCCACACCGCTTCCTTCCCGAGCCGCCGCAGCGCGTAGTACATCTCGCGCTCGTTCGTGTCCGGCACGTTCCAGTCGTCGCGGCCGGTGAGCATCAGGAGCGGCGTGGTGATGCGATCGGCATAGAAGATCGCGGAGTGCTGGATGTACTTCATCGGCGCCTGCCAGAGCGTCTGGCCGATGCGATCCTGTCCGTTCTCCGCCGCGCTGTAATTGCGCGTGCCGATCCGCGGGCTGTCGCCGAGGAAGGAGATGACGTCGACCTTGCCGGAGATGTTCACCGCCGCCTTGAAGCGATCGGTCTGGGTGATCAGCAGGTTGGTCGCGTAGCCGCCGTAGCTCTGGCCTTCCACGCCGAGCTTGGTGCCGTCCACCAATCCGCGCTGCTCGAGCGAATTGATGCCGTCGGTGACGCCCTTGACCCACGCCTCGCCGGGATAGCCGATGTGGAGATCGACGCTGGGATGGAACACGAACCAGCCCTGCGCCGCGAGCAGATTCATATT
>DASZUN010000258.1:0-6465 GCA_035547615.1 Gemmatimonadaceae bacterium
AGCCAGACGCACGACGCGCAGTGCACACCCTCGAGATAGAGCTCGACCTGCGCGAGGCCGCCGGGGAGCGGCTTCACGTACAAATCGCGGAACGCCTCGTGATCGAACTCCTCGTACGAGCGGCCGCTCGCGCGCACCGGCACGTCGCGCCGATCGGCAAAGGTGTAATAAAGCCCTAAACCATGCTCCTCGAGGATCGCGTAGGCTGTGCGGCATCCCGCGCAGCAGAACTGCCGCGGCGCATCGCGCTCGACCAGTCCGCTCGGCACGTCGAGCCCGCAGTGCGCGCACGTCACCGCGGCGGCCGGCGCCGCGAGTACGCTTCCCATCAACACCTCAGGGGACGACATGCGACGGCCCCATGGGCATTCCGTCGTGCGCGCGCGCTCCGGGCGCGCGCAGCTTGCCTGCCACCGAGAGCACACCGAGCGTGAGCACGAGCGCCGCGCTCACGAGCGGCAGGCGACGCGCGAACGGCCGCAGCAGCCGCGGCGCCGCAACGCCGACCGTGAGCAGCACCGGCACGGTGCCGAGCCAGAACGCGAACATCACGGCTGCTCCGCGCCACGCGCTGCCCGTCCCGCCCGCCACCACCACGAAGGTGTACAGCCAACCGCACGGCAGCAGCGTCGTCACGAGCCCCATCAACAGCGCGCGCGTGCGCTCCGATCGCTCGCGCGCCGCGACGAGCACGTTCCCCAGGAGCCGCTTCGCCCACTCGGGCGCGAGCGTCACCGGAATGCGCACGCCGAGCGACGCGGCGAACACGCCGGCCGCCCACGCGATCATGAGCGAGCCCGCGAGCACCTCCGCCGCGTGCGTCACGCCGGCGCGCTCGCCCAGCACGTTCATCCGCGCGCCGAGTGCGCCGGCGACCACGCCGAGCAGCGTGTACGACACGAGGCGCCCCACATTGTAGGCGAGCTGCGAGGCGAGCCGCGCCGCGCGCCCGGGCGGCGCGTACAAGCACGTGAACGCGCCGCACATCGCCGCGCAGTGCACGCTGCCGAGCAGGCTGGCAGCGAGCACGCCGAGCACGAGGGTCACGTCTTCAGACCGGCGGCGACGGCTTCGACGCGCGACGTCGAGGTGAAGCGCTGGCCTCCGTGCGTGACCTCGAACCGCAGCTCCCATTCGCCGATGTGCTCCACGGGGATCCGCGCCTCGTATGCGCTGTCGCGCGGCGCGAGCGTGGCCTCGTAGATCGTCGCCGCGCGCGCGTTGTAGAGCGCGTACACCTTCACGACCGCGCCGTGGATCGGCGCGCCCGTGGAGTCGAGCAGGCTGACGTGGAGCGGCGCGCCCGTGTCGCGCGTGAACGCGCCGAGTTGCGGAACGAGGCGCCAGCCGAGCCGGGCGTTCTCGCGCGCCTGGGCCATCGTGCTGTCCCAGGCGATCGCCTTCGCGTAGTAGTTCGGCTCGATCGCGAACGACGGATCGTCGTCGGCGATGACGGCGACCCAGATGTTGACGCCCACGGTGATCGCGAGAATCAGCGTGACGGCGATCGGCCATCCGAGTCCACGCTTCATTTTGCCTGCTCTCCGTGTTCGCCGTGTTCCGCCGGCTCGCCGTCGTGCCCCTCCGGCCCGACCAGGCGGTACGGGAACGTCTCGCGATAGCCCGCGTTGTCGTAGATCGTGATCAGCGCGCGCGTTTCGCCATCGTGGAATTCGCCGCGCGGCACGAGCACGAACATGGTCGTCATCTCCGTCGCGCCCGCCGCGACGGGCAGCGGATTGTCCGGCGCGATCACGTTCGCCTGCTCGATCCCGCTCACGTCGATCGTGTACTGGTGGTCGGCGCGCGAGCGATTGGCGATCTTCACCCGCACCTGGTTGGCCACCCGCCCGTCCGCCTCGATGACGTACGGTTCGCCGAGGCCCCGCAGGATCGTGACGTCCGCGGTGGCCTTGGTCCCGAGCGCGAACGCGAAGCCGCCCAGCGTCATCGCGAGCGCCAGCGGATACAAGATCACGCGCGGCCGGACGCGCTTCACGCGTTCTCCGGCGAGCGCGGCGCTCGACGAGTAGCGAATGAGACCGGTCGGCTTGCCGACGCGCGTCATGATGTCGTCGCACGCGTCCGCGCACTGCGTGCAGTGGATGCACTCCATCTGCAGCCCGTCGCGGATGTCGATGCCCGTCGGACAGGTCGCCACGCAAGCGCCGCAGTCGATGCAGTCGCCCGCGCTCGGCGGGCGCACCTTTCCCTTCATGCGCGGCTCGCCGCGCTTGGCGTCGTACGCGACGATGAGCGATTGCCGATCGAGCAGCGCCGACTGCACGCGTCCGTACGGACACGCGACGAGGCACACCTGCTCGCGGAAGTACGTGAAGTCGAGCATGATGCCCGTCGTCACCAAGGCCATGATCGCGAACGACGTGGGGTGCTGCACGGGTGAGCGGCGCACCCAGACCGCGAGCTGGTCGATGCCGATGAAGTAGGCGAGGAAGGTGTGCGCGAGGAACAGCGCGAGCAGCAGGTAGATGCCGTACTTGATCAGCCGGCGGGGCGCGAACAGCCCGCGCGCCCCCTTGCTGTCCATGATGCGCGATCCGCTCGGCCCGCCCTCGAGCCAGCGCTCGATCGGGCGGAAGAGAAATTCCATGTACACCGTCTGCGGACACGCCCAGCCACACCACACGCGGCCGAACAGCGCCGTGAGCAGGAAGATGGTGATGAGGATGCTCGCCATCAGCAGCATCAACAGCAGCGTGTCCGTCGGCAGGAACGTGGTGCCGAAGAACGTGAACTGCCGGCGCGGCAGATCGAGGAGGACGAGCGGCTTGCCGTTCATCCGCAGGTACGGAATCGCGAAGAAGACGATCATCAGCGCGTAGGCGAGCCGCCGCCGCCGCACGAAATGCTTTCCGTGCGACGGCCTGGGCCGGAGCCACCGGCGCGTGCCGTCCTCGTTCATCGTGGGCAGGACGCGGCCCACCGCCGCCGGCGCGCTCATTGAGCGATCTTCACTCCCTGCGGTGCTTTCGGGTTCGCCGGGTGCGTACCGCGCAGCGTGCTGACGTACACCGCCACCGCCTTCACCTGCTCCGGCTTGAGCATCTTGCCCCAGTTGGGCATGCCCTTGGCGAGCACGCCTTCGTTGATCGTGGTGTAGATCTCCGGCAGCGTGCCGCCGTGCAGCCAGTAGTCATCGGTGAGATTCGGGCCGATGACACCGCCGCCGTCGGGACCGTGGCACGGCGTGCAGTTGGTCTTGAACACGACCTGACCGGCCGCGACGACCTGCGGATCCTTTGCCGCAGCGCCGAGCGTCGCGGCATCCATCGCCGCCGGCTTCGGCCAGCGCTTCGCCGCTTCGGCCATGCTCGCCTCGTAGTCCTTGATGCGGCCGGGCCCGCGCAGCGTGTGCGTGGGATCGAGCGCGTACACGATCGCGAACACGATCGTCGCCCAGAAGATCCAGACCCACCAGCGCGGCATCGGATTGTCGTATTCCTGGATGCCGTCGTATGAATGCTCGAGCAGGTGATCCTGCCCGCCTTTAGGCGTCGTCATGCGTGCTCCCGTCGCTGGCGCGCTTGGGTGAAGGAGTGGTGGCGTGTGCGTCCTGCTCGTCGTCCTCGAGCGGCAGGCGCGCCGCTTCATCGAGCGTGCCCTTGTCGCCGAACAGCACGCGCAGGCCCACGACGAGGAACACGAGCAGGAACAGGATGAGCGCGACCTCGGCGTAGAACGCGAGGCCCGATCCGCTCACGACGTCGGCGATCGACTTCATCAGGGCGTTCCCACGCTCGCCGCCGCCGGCGCGCTCGCGACCGACGACGCCTTGATGTCCCTGCCGAGCCGCTGCAGGTACGCGGTGAGCGCGACGATCTCCTTCGTCTGCAGCCCCGTCGGACCGCCCGTCTGCGCGATCCCGTCGGCGATCTGCTTCGCCTGCTGCTCGGCCATCGTCACCGCGACGCCCTGCTTCACCGCGTCGCCGTACGGGACGCCGAGCATCGCCATCGCGTCCACGCGCTTCTGGATCATCGGGAAGTCGATGTTCTGCGTGAGGAGCTGCGGGTACGCCGGCATGATGGAGCGTGCCGTGATGGAGCGCGGGTCCTGGAGGTGCCGCACGTGCCAGAGGTCCGGATATTTGCCGCCCTCGCGCGCGAGGTCCGGGCCGATGCGGCGCGATCCCCAGAGGAACGGGTGGTCGTACACGAACTCACCCGGCTTGGAGTATTCGCCGAAGCGCTCCGTCTCGTGGCGGAACGGGCGGATCATCTGCGAGTGGCAGTTGAAGCACCCTTCGCGGATGTAGATGTCGCGTCCCGCCAGCTCGAGCGGCGTGTACGGCTTGACCGACGCGATCGTCGGCACGTTGGAGCGGATGAGGAACGTGGGAATGATCTCGAACAGCGACGCGATCGCGACCGCGAGCACCGTCATCGCGCTGAAGAGCAGCCAGCGGCGCTCCCACGTGCGGTGCCATGCGAGATCCACGAACCGCGCCCACGCGCCCGCGGGCTGCATGCCCGGATGCGGGTCGCTGTACTGCTTCGTGAGCCGCGGCGCCTGGATCACCGGCTCCTCGTACTGCGCGGGACGCGCGCGCCACGTCATGAGGATGTTCCAGCCGAACATCAACATGCCGATGATGTACAGGCTGCCGCCCACCGCGCGCATCCAGTACATCGGCATCAGCTTGAGCACCGTCTCGATGAAATCGGGATAGGCGAGCCGGCCCGTGGAATCGAACGCGCGCCACATGAGCCCCTGCGTCACGCCCGCGCTGTAGATCGCCACGACGTACAGCAGGATGCCGAAGCTCGCCACCCAGAAGTGCGCCTCCGCGAGCTTCTTGCTGTAGAGCTTCGTCTGGAAAAGGCGCGGCAGCAGCCAGTACACCATGCCGAACGTCATGAAGCCGTTCCAGCCGAGCGTGCCCGTGTGCACGTGCGCGATGACCCAGTCGGTGTAGTGCGCGAGCGCATTCACGCTCTTGATCGAGAGCATCGGGCCCTCGAACGTCGCCATGCCGTACGCCGTCACGGCGACGACGAAGAACTTGAGCACCGGCTCTTCGACCACCTTGTTCCACGCGCCGCGCAGCGTGAGCAGCCCGTTGATCATGCCGCCCCACGACGGCATCCACAGCATCACGCTGAACACCATGCCGAGCGTGGAGGCCCACTCCGGGAGCGCCGTGTAGTGCAGGTGGTGCGGCCCCGCCCAGATGTACATGAACACGAGCGACCAGAAGTGCAGGATGCTCAACTTGTATGAGAAGACTGGTCGCTCGGCGGCCTTGGGCATGAAGTAGTACATCAGCCCGAGGAACGGCGTCGTGAGGAAGAACGCGACGGCGTTGTGGCCGTACCACCACTGCATGAACGCGTCCTGCACGCCGGCGTAGATCGAGTACGACTTGAGCGGCGAGATCGGGAGCGAGAGGTTGTTGAAGATGTGCAGCAGCGCGACGGTGACCACGCTCGCGATGTAGAACCAGATCGCGACGTACAGATGCCGCTCGCGCCGCCGCGCGATGGTGCCGAAGAGGTTGACCGCGAACGCGACCCACACGATCGCGATCGCGATGTCGATCGGCCATTCGAGCTCGGCGTACTCCTTGGCCTGCGTCGCGCCGAGGGGGAGCGTGATCGCGGCGGCGACGATGATCGCCTGCCAGCCCCAGAAGTGGAACGCGCTGATCTTGTCCGAGAACATCCGCGTCTTGCACAGCCGCTGCAGCGAGTAGTAGCAGCCGGTGAAGAAGGCGTTCCCCGCGAACGCGAAGATCACCGCGTTGGTGTGCAGGGGGCGGAGCCGTCCGAACGCCAGCCACGGGGCGACGTTCAGCTGCGGCATCACGAGCTCGAGCGCGATGAACAGTCCGACGAGCATGCCCACCAGACCCCACACGAAGGTGGCGAGCATGAACTTGCGGACGATGGCGTCGTCGTATGTGAAGGATTCCAGGGTGCCGGCCGGCGCGGTCGCGGGGGCCGCGAACGAAATTCCGGCGTCGGTGGCCAGGCCGGCGGACCTTGCGTCAGTGCTCATCGAGGCGGGCTCTCGGCGCAATCATGTCGGGGATGCGCGCCACGGGCGTGACCGAGTCGCCGGCGGATCCGGCGAGGGGTGGCGCTCGCCGGAAGTTCGCCCATGCCTGTCCGAAATGTTGTCAGGAGAAGATCCGCGTCGGCGTCCGGACAATTCCTGACAGACGGATCTCGGCGGCGCGGCCGAGTGGTTTTACCGCGGAGTTCGCGGAGGAGGGCGCGGAGAAACGGCGGTGCGAATCGGCAATCTTGCCCGGGCGGTCGAGAGCTCGACCCGGCGAGTAGATCCCTCGCTGCGCTCGGGATGACAATGGCCTTCTATGCTGTCATTCCGAGCAACGCGAGGAATCTTGCCCGGGTGGTCGAGATCGCGACCCGGCGAGCAGATCCCTCGCGGCGCTCGGGATGACCATGGCCCTCTATGCCGTCATTCCGAGCAACGCGAGGA
>DASZUN010000259.1:0-5699 GCA_035547615.1 Gemmatimonadaceae bacterium
ATCGATGGGCGTGATGTCGCCGTGCTCCGTCGAGCGGGCGGATACGCGTCGGGCGGAGGAGGACGAGCGATCGCATGCGAGAGCGAGCGCCAGCAGTGGGACTCCCGTGAGAAGTACCAGGCGAGATCGACGCGGCAACATCACGCCGCCGGCAACGATCGTTCCCTTCATTGCAGCCGCACGCTTCATTGCATTGCGTCGTGTCAGCATCGCACCGCCTTTCACTCTGAATATTTAATACAATTTCACAATCGCCGCCTCGGCGCAAATTCGCTCGCGGCGGTGCGCTTCCCGTCTGCGATGCGCTATTTTTCCCTCGTGTCCGAGTCCCGTCCCCGCCCGCTGGTGCTCATCGCCGAAGACGATCCAGACCAGCGCTTTCTATATAGTGAGTATCTGCGCACGACCGGCTTCGATGTCCTCGAGGCGCAGGACGGTGTCGCCGCGGTCGCGATCGCGCGCGAGCATCGCCCGGACATCGTATTGCTCGACATGGGACTCCCGGAGCTCGACGGCATCGGCGTCGCCCGGGCGCTGAAAGAGGATCCCGCGCTCGCGGACATCCCCATCCTCGCCATCACGGGGCTCGCGTCGGACGAACTCCGACGCCGCGCACTCACCGTGGGCTGCGCGACCTATCTCGCCAAGCCCTACTCGCCGATGGCGCTCATCGCTGAAGTGAAGCACTGGCTGCCTCGGGTGACTTCGCACGCGCCGTCCCGCACGCGCGACGCCTCCGCGTCCGCATCGCGGAAAGATTAGTCATCTCTCATCGCCGATCCGACGACTCACGCGCGGAGTCGTCGTCCGTGCGTCACGCCTCGAAGAGGCAGGCCGCGCCGCCGCATCGGCCCCGGCTCGTTTCGCGCTGACCGCATCGCGCGAATTGTAAGCCTTCTGTCGATCTGTCGTTCCGACGCTGTCGGAACGATTGCGCAACGCGCCGAGCGTCACGAGAATGACGCTCGGCAGCCGTGCCCCATTCCCGTCCTCCCGCGCTGGTCATTCTGGAGAGCCCATGAAGACATCCCACGCCGCACTCGCCCTCGCGCTCACCCTCGCGGCGGCCGTCGGCGCGCAGCAAGCGTCCGCCAATCCCATGACCGCGGGGTTCAAGGCCCGCATCACGGGCCTGCACCACAACATCGCGCAGGCGTTCGACTCGATCCCAGAGTCCAAGTTCGGCTATCGCCCAACGCCGGCGCAGCTCTCGATCGGGTACATCGCCCAGCACGTCGCGAGCGACAATTACTACTTCTGTAACAACTTCGGCGACCAGAAGGCGCAACTGTCTTCCGAGGAGTCGAGCACGCCGGATTCGGTCAAGGCCACGTGGCCCAAGGCGAAGCTCGTCGAACAGCTCGCGGCGTCGTTCAAGTTCTGCGAGGACGCAATGGGCCAGCTCGACGACGCCAAGCTCGCCGATCAGGTCCAGCTCTCGTTCAACGGGCAGACGCGCAACGTCACCCGCTCCAACTTCGTGCTCGGCCACGCGCTCGATCTCGCCGATCACTACAGCCAGCTCGCGAACTACATGCGGCTGAACGGCATCATTCCACCCACGGCGCTCCCGCGCCGCGGACGCGGGATGCACTGATCGCCGCACAAGCACGCACGCGGTGGCCC
The DNA here is from genome assembly GCA_035547615.1 of Gemmatimonadaceae bacterium. Classification (GTDB taxonomy): domain Bacteria; phylum Gemmatimonadota; class Gemmatimonadetes; order Gemmatimonadales; family Gemmatimonadaceae; genus JAQBQB01. Next base: position 1,627 of record DASZUN010000259.1, read on the forward strand.
GGCGGGTTCCGCCGAGCCACCGCGTTGTTGTTTTGTGATTGGAATCAGCCGAATCGCTGCCGCGCGCGCTCCTGCGCCTTGATGCGCTCCACCTCGCGATCGCGCGGCGGCCCGTGCGTCTCGAGCGACGCGAGCAGCTGCCGCGCCGCGGCCGCCACCTCGTCGACGGCGCGGTTGAACGCCGCTTCGTTCGCGCGCGAGGGCTTGTTCATTCCACTCAGCTTGCGCACGAATTGCAGCGCCGAGGCGTGGATCTCGTCCTCGGTCGCTGGCGGCTCGAAGTTGGCGAGCGTTTTGATGTTGCGGCACATGAGACGTGAGATGCGAGTGTGAACAGCCGGGACGACCATCGAGCGGAGAACAGCTAATTGAACGAACACTTCCAGACAATGGCGGCTTCGTGAGATCGGCCGGTTTCCGCTGGATTGTCGTTCATGCTGTTGCGGTGCCCTCGCGACGGCTAGGGCGTCGGGCGCCCGCTTCGCAGTGCCTCAAGATGACGCAGCGCCCGCGCCGCCCCGGCCGTGTCGCCCATCGCTCGCGCGTACATCGCCTCTTCGCGCAGCTCGGTCGAGAGGAAGATCGGCGGTCCGGTAAGATGCTCCCGCCGCCGCGCCGCGACGAGCGCCGCTGACGTGTCGCCGAGCGCCGCGTGCAGGCGCGCCGACGCGATCGTGCCCGCCTCGAGGATCACGTGCGGCGGCACGCGATTCTCGAGCAGGATCGTGTCCAGCCGCGCGACGAGCTGCTTCGCATCGCTCGCGCCGCTCCGCTCCGCGAGCGTTGCCGCGAGCGTGGCCTGACACACCCGGCCGTTTCGGCCCGCGAAGTTGTTCTTCTCCCGCGGCAGTTCGCTCGCCAGACGCTGCAGCGCCGCACGCGCCGGGGCGAGCGACCCGCGGTTCGCGTTCCAGTACCCGACCATGCATTGCGCGAGGTATTGCTGATCGCGCCGCACGTGATCGCCGGTCACCGGCTCCGCCGCGAACGACTCGAGCCGACCGGCGGCATCGCGCGCGAGCGCCGTGTCGCCGTCGCCGAAGAGGGCGCCGTACAGGTCCCACAACGCCCCCACCGGCCGATCGGGGAACTGGGCACCGAGCGCCGCGGCGGCGACGCGTGCCTCACGCTCGCGGCCCGCGTTCATCGCCAATGTGAATTCGAGTATTAACGCACTCTCATGCTCGCTCGCCGTCCCTGCCCGCCGGTCGACGAGCCCCGCCGCGCGCTCGGCGTCGCCGCGCGGCCAGCCGTTGTCGTCGGTGACCCAGGCGATGCGCGACAGCTCCTCGGGCGGCATGCTGTCGAAGTTGGCGCGGATGCTCTTCAACGCCGCGCTGTCGCCCTCGGCCATCGCGATCTCCCAGCCGATCGCCGATCGGTCGCGGCGCACGGAGGGGTTCGCCGCGAAGTAGCGGTCCCCCGCCGCGCGGAGGTCCGCCCGCTCGCCACGCGCGGCGTAGAGCTCCACGAGATGATGCAGCGGCGCGGCGAACCGGGGGTCCTGCGACAGCGCGCGACGAAATGCCTCTCGGGCGCGATCGCCCGCGTCGGCCAGGCCCGACAGCCCGCCGTCGTGATAGTACCGGTCGCCGAGCTGGTACCACGCTTCCGTCCAGTCGGGATACTTCTCGACGAGATCCTCCCACCGCGTGAGGTACACGGGCGCGGGCTGCGGTGCGCCGAGTGCGGGATCCGGGCCGAAGAAGGCATTCGCGAATGCTCTATCACGTTCGCTCATGCCCGCGAGGTGGTGCAGCGCCGCGTCGCGGCCAATGCCGTAGTGCTCGTTGATCACGGTCCAGCTGTTGGCCATCGCCAGCCCGAGCCCCGCCGCGCCGAACGTCGAGTCCTCGCCGAGCGCGCGCGCGTAGAGGCTCTCGGCGGCGGCGTAGCGCGCCGACTTGTACGCGACCTGCGCGGCGAGATACGTCCGCACGGCGCAGAACGGCCGCTCGAGGAGACCGGCCAGGCGATCCTCCGGCTCGCCGCCGGCGCGCGCGAGGAGCTGGATCGCGAGGCGATCGGCGATCGTGGCCAGCGACGTGCCGCTCCGGGCGTCGGCGCGTGCGCTCGCGACCACCGCGCCGGTGGCGACGGCGTACAAGCGTGCCGATACGACGATCGAATCGCGCGCCGCGACGATCTCGCCGGACAGGAGCCGCGTCGCATCGAGCGATTTCGCGATCTGCTGCTCGGCGGCGAGCGACGGCGGGCCGTCTCGTGATGCGCGGCGAAAAGCGCCGAACACGCGCCCAGCATCGATCGCCTCGGGTCCTGCTCCGCCGGTGAAGCGTGCCGCGAGCAACGTCGCCTCGGCGTCGCGCATCGTCGTGTCCGCGCCGACGACGCGGAACGGCATGATCGCCACTGCCTCCGGCGAAGCGGCGCCATTCGCTCCGACATCTCCACGCCCCCGCATCCACACGGACGCCGCGATCGCGATTGCGACGACGCCCACTCCCCATCCCCACGCGCGGACGTCCCGGGTTCGCGGCGCGGGCGCGTCCCCGACATCTTCCACGGGCCGGCGGGACTCGCCCGCTGGAACCACGGCCGACGGCGTGTACGCGCTCGTCAACGTGCGCGCCAGCGTCGTGATCCCCTGTTCGTCTTCGATGCCCAGCTCGTCACGGCGGCGCTGCGCGAACGCGTCCGCAAATCTGATCGCTCCCGCTCGATCGCCCGATGTCGCGAGCGCCCGCACCAGTCGCGTCGCGGCGTCCGGATGATACGGATCGTGCTCTGCCGCCGCCCGGCGCCACCGCACCGCGGCGGCCCGATCGCCTGCCTCTTCCGCCGCTGTCGCCAGCCGTTCGAGCGCCGACGCGTACAGCCCCGCCAGTCGCGCGCGCTCGGACTCCACCCATCGCTCGAACTCGGCGGCCTCCTTGAGAAAGAAGCCGTCCAGAAACGGACCGGCGTACCGCTCCACGGCCGCTCGATCGTCGCCCGCGGCGAGCGACGCGAGAAAGTCGGTGACGTCGCAGGAGATCTCGCCGACGTCCGCGCTGAGCTGATCGCCGGCGGAGCGGATCGCCGCTTCGCCGAGCTGCTTCCGAAGCTCGTGGAGATTGACCTTGAGCAGGTTGCGTCCGGCGTCCGCGTCGCGCTCGGGCCAGAGGAGCGCGATCAGCTTGTCGCGGGTGACCGAGCGGCCACCGTTCGCGACGAGCAGCGCCAGAATGGCGAGCGGATGCCGATGTGCCGCACGCCCGCGCACCGGCGCGCCGTCGGCCTCGATTGCCGCGCCGCCAAGAAACACGATCCGACGTTCGCCACCGGCGGGCTCGGCCATCCGTGACGTTATCGCGGGACGCGAACGGTTCGCAAGGCGCCGCGAACGCCGATTAACCGGCTGTTAACCACGGTTTCACAGGCCGTTTACGGAGGCAGCGTAGGATCGGCTCACCGCTGGACTTGCGATGGAACCGACCATGAATGCCCCTCGATGAATTCGACTCGATTGATCCTCGCCGCGGCGATCGCCGGCGCCTCGGCGCTCTGGGCGTGTGGCGGCGCGGACACCACCCAGCCGACTGGCGGCGGCGTGTCGCCGACCCCTTCCCCCACGCCGACGCCAACCCCGACGCCGACCCCGACTCCCACGCCCACGCCATCGGGATCGCTGACGATCTCGCTGCTGACCGCGCGCACGCAGACGACGCCGGCGAACACGACGCCGTCGGAGGGCGTGGCCGTGAAGGTGACGGATTCCACGGGCAAGCCCGTGGCGGGCGTCACGCTGACGTGGACGGCGACGAACGGCGGCTCGGTGCGACAACCCGGCGCGACCGACAGCACCGGCACGAGCATCACGTTATGGACGCTCGGCCCCGCGGCGATGCCGGAGACGCTCACCGTCTCGCACGCCCGGGCGAAGGCGCCCGCGGTGGTGCTCGGCTACGTGCCGATCGGATCGGTGACGGCGAATGCGCCGGCGGCGAGGGCGTACATCGGCGACACCCTGGCTGCCGCGTCGTACATGACGGTGAAGGACACCAAGGGGACCGTGCTCACCGGCCCGGTGAACAGCGCCGTCACGAACGCGTCGATCGCGAAGAACGTGAACG
>DASZUN010000260.1:0-17851 GCA_035547615.1 Gemmatimonadaceae bacterium
CTCCTGCTCCATCCAGTCCATCGTCGCGGCGCCTTCGTGCACCTCGCCGATCTTGTGCGACTTGCCGGTATAGTAAAGAATGCGCTCGGTCGTGGTCGTCTTACCGGCATCGATGTGCGCCATGATGCCGATATTCCGATACTGCTCGAGCGGGGTTGTGCGGGCCATAAAAGAGTCTGCTCTTGTGCTTAAGAACTGCTTTAAGAACTGCGTATGAACGAACGATCGAACCGCCACCAGCAAAAACGCGGGTGGACCGGCCTCTCGTGATGAGAGCGGTATCCATCCGCCATCGCCGGGTGCGCTCGCCACTGCTGCGCGAACGGGGACCCAAGGCGCGTCAGTCACCTCTCTGGGGTCGAGAGATCCGTCTCGGGCGGCTCGTTGCCGAGCCCACCAGCGGCGGACGACAGACGTCAGATTGTCCTGCGTCGCTTTTCGGGAGTCGTTGCACTCATCTATAGAGTGCGCCGGCCGGAGCAGTCCCCCGCCTCACGCGGGCCCATAAGTGGCGGCGCGCAGTTCGCCGCATCCTGCACCACGCGTCGCCCGGTAGGCATGAGAGGGCAAAAACCGCGTAGCCCCTTGAATTTATTGGCGATTGGCCGCGTGTCAACTGGTCCGTAGTGGTCTGTGGTCCGTGGTCACAGCGAACTACGGATAAGAGAAGGGGCGGCCCTCCCGAGGGCCGCCCCTTTCTTTCCCCACACTCCCGCTTACTTCTGCGTCCAGATCGCGATCGCACCGCAGCGAAGGTCCGGCTCGGCGAACTCGGGCGGCATCTCGGACAGCCCGCGGAATACCTCCACCCCCATGATCCCGTCGAGCGGAAGCGAGCCCAGCCCGTCGGTGAGCGGATCAGCACGCCCAGGAATGTCCACCCGGTGACCATCCACGAACCATCCGAGTCGGCACGGACCGTTGAGGTTGCCCGGCATTCCATTGCTGAGCGGTGAGCCCATGTTCCGCGTCAGGTTCATCGAGGCCGTCGAGCCGGGATTGGACACCATGAGCCCCGGGACGCCCTGGAGGAATTCGCCCAACGTCGTGAGCTGAGACTGGAGGAGCTGCGCGCGCGTGTAATGAAGCCCGGTGCCGAGGATCATCCGGCGGTTGAACCCGCCCATCGTGCTGGCGTCCCGCAGCGACTGCGCCGCCTTGACCGCGTTGGGATCCGGACGCACGTGCTCGAGCACCGAGATGTTGTGCTGCGGATCGCCGTTGGTGGCGATCGGGATGCGGATCGTCATGCGCTCGCCATTCTCGAGGCTCACCGGCGCCGAGAGCACCGACGTGTACCCCGCGGTGACCGCGGCGATCTGATACGTGCCGTAGCCCGTCTTGAGATCGAAGGCGCCCTTGGCATCCGTCGTGACGTGCACGACCGGACCATTCGTGGCCGGATCGACGAGCATCACCGTGCCGCGAACCGCGGCTCCGGTCGAGTCATCGACGAGTACGCCGCGGATATCCGCCTGCGCACGCGCGGTCACTGGAAGGACGAAGAAGGTGAGAACGAACCCGGCGGCCGTTGCCGCGCGTTGAATCAACTGGAAGCCCATGGTGCACTCCTCGGACGATGGTCACCGGGCCTCCCGAATTGCGACCTGCAATCGTGTTTCGTGCTCTACTGGTCCGACCGCGCCGAGCTTCCGCTCCCGCACCCCGGCCCCACCCCACACGCCGACCCGGTAGCCCCCTCTTAGACCAGATGCGTGCCACGACGCTGCCGCCATTGCGTTTTTTCGCATCTCGATGTGACCGACTCGGCCGTAGCGCGACGGACGCGTGCGCCGGGTCACCAGACGCGAGCGGGCGGCGGCACACCACGAGGCGCGCCGCCGCCAGTCGGACCACGCTATCACCGTTCTCTAATGATGTCAGCGACGGCGGCCCCGCTTCTTCTCGGGCTGGTTCAGCGTCAGTTCGCGGGGGCTCTCGGCCTGGCCCTTCCGCGCGTGCTGTACGCCGGTGGGGTCGCTGCGGCTCCGCCGCACGTCGCCGCGCGGCGCCTCCTCCTCGGCGATGGGACGCTGGTCTCCCAGCGGACGACCCGTCTGCGTCTCGAACTGCTCCGCGATGTCGCGCTGCGCCCGCCGGCCGCGGCCGCCGTGCGGATTTCCGCGCTCGTCGATCGGCTGTTTGAATGTGTCGCTGCGATCCTGCCGATAATCCGTCATGTGCTGCTCCCGCGCGAATGAACCGAGTGATGGTTCCGCGATGCGGCGCAGGCGCCGTGCCGCGCGCGACGGGCTCAGCGCGCCCGTCGATAAAAGAACTCGTACGAGACCTTCCAGGTCTTCCCGCCATCGGTGGAAACCTCGCCGAACTGGCGCACGGAGCCGTCGGCGCGCGGGTTGAAGCTGAGCCGCAGCGCGATCGGCCGGCCCGCCGCGTTCACCGACTCGGCGCGATAGACGAGCGTGTCGCCGTGCCACTCGCTGTCGCGATACTCGTTGACCGCGCCGTACTGCCCGACCCAGAACTGCTGCCACCGATGCAAGGTCGGGTTGTACGCGTTGAGACTCTTGCCGGTCCCGCCCTGGAGATCCGTCCAGTTCTCGAGCAGCCCGCAGCCCCCGCTGATCGGCTCCACCACACTGTGCCCCGCCGCCTTGCCGTCGGGCGTCTCGACCTTCCATTCGCCGGCCCAGAAGTCCAGGCGTCGCCGAGCGGAATCGGCCTGGCATGGGGCGGGAGCCGCCGCCGGCGCGGATTGCGCGCGCGCCGGCCGCGACGCGCCCACGACCGTCGCCAGCGCGACCACCATCGCGGGCGCGGGGAAGACATGAGCCTTCGAGTAGCGCATGAATCGGCTCCGGAGCGGGGAGACGTCGTGTGCGAACCGAGGCACAATCTGCGATCCACCCCGCCGCCGGTCGATGCCGCTCACCAAACCCGAACACCTGTTGTCATCTGGTCGGGGAATCGCGCGCGCACCGAACCGTCGCGCGGCGCCGATGACCGGCGCCGCGCAATCATGAGTCTTTCCGAATTAGCATTATAGAATTACGAGACGGACTTACCGTTTCCGATCGTCCCCGGTGCCGTCGGTCGTCGACCGCCCGGGCCTCGGCTTCCCCAGGCGCTGCGCCTCGTCGATCAGTGCGTCGGGCCCGGCGTTCGCCGCGGCTTCGCCCGCGTTCCGCCGCCCGCGGGATTCGGTGTAGTCGCCCTCGGGCCCGAACCCGCCGTCACCCGCTCCGCTGGCCGCGCCTTCGGGCCCACGGACCACGCCGCCCGACGGCCCGTCGAGCCGCCGTTCGGCGCCCCAGTTGCCCTGCGGGTTGTAGTCGGCGCCGCTTTCACTCTCGCGGAAGGGCTCGTCTGCTTCGCTCCGCCGGTCTCGCTCGTCTGCCATGTCGTCCTCGCCGTGTGCGTCGGAGACCGACACGGCAGACCGCGTACCGGGATGCTCAGGGGTGTTTGGCGCGCATCGGGGCGTCGTTCGGTGCGATCGTGTCGCGCCACGTGTACTTCCAATCGAACTGGTAGATGGGATTCGCGCGGTCAACCGTCGGCCAATCGTCGCCGGTCGGATGGATCACCCCGCCGACCGCCCCCATCCCGCCGTCGAAGATCGTCTTCCCCGTCGGGTTGTCATACACCGCCGTGAGCCGGTAGACGTGGTCCGGCCGTACGGGAATCCCGAATTTCCAGAGGAATGTACTAATTGGAATATCCTTGATGTTCCCCGTTGCGTCCGTATCGGGCTTCACGCTCCAAAGAATCTTGTGCGTGGTCCGATCTTCGAGCTGGAGCAGAACGCCGTAGCGATGGAGATGGCCGCTCAGTCCCAGGATGCGCCCCGCCACGGCCGGACTGCCGTCCCAGTGGTACTCCGAGCGCCCCGCCGGCACGTCGAACGAGTGGCCGCCGGTCGGCGGCATGACGTCGAGATAGACAGGATACACGGACAGCGTCGGCGTCCACCACGAAGCGCTCGTCACGTGCATGTGCAGCTTGACGTGCACGCCGTGATACGCGCGGTCCGTGGGATTGTGCACCATCACGGAGACGAGCACCGAGTCGGTCGGCCGCACGCGAACGCCGAGGAAGCGCGGCAGGATGACCGGTGCGGTCTCCGTGCCCGCCGCCGCGAGCCGAAGCATGAGCGGCGTGAACAACTCGCGCCGCTGCGGATCGGTCAACGCCATGTGGTGCAGGATCTCGTGCGGCACCGGCTTGCCGGCGGCGTCTGTGATCTCGACATCGTAGCCGTGCCCCCACCCGTCCATGCCGAGCGCGAGCGCCGTGACCGGCGGCTGGCGTACCATGTCGTGCATCGCGTGCGCGGGCAGGTCGATCGGGCCGATGTCGATCAGGTTGCCGTCGGGACCGTGATGGATCGTCACGGTCGCGGCCGCGGCGCTTGCCACCGGGGCAGTACCGGCGACGTGACCGCTCGGCATCCCCGACATGGTCTGCGCGCCGACGACGCGGGCCACGAACAGCAGTGCTCCAGCCCGCGCTGCGAGGCCTCGCATGGTACGAAAGGTCATCAGAGTTCCTGTATGATGAGTCGACCCAACCTGACGTCCGCGCGCGATCAATGCGAGCCGCGCCTCAGTGCGGCATGTGCATGCCGACGCCGTTCATCTGATTCTTGCGCCACGTTTCCTTCACGTCGTACTCGTACTCGGCGTTCGTGCGATCCACCGGCGGCCACGGCTCCTGGCCCGTGAGTCGAAACACGCCGCCCAGGATTCCCATGCCACCGTCGACAATCGTCGTATCCGTCGGGTTATCGTAGACGGCGGTCAGGCGATAGACGTGATCGGGGTCGATCGCGAGGCCGAACTTCCACACGAAGTTCCCGAACGGGATCGAGCGGATCTCGCCGGTGGAGTCCGTGTCCGGCTTCACGCTCCAGAGCACGCGATGCGCGGTTCGGTCCTCGAGCCGCAATTCGACACCGTACTTGTGAAGGTGTCCGCTCGCGCCCAGGAGCCGGCCGCCGACGGCGGGCTTCCCCTCCCAGTAGTGTTCGGACCGGCCGGGCGGCAGGTCGAACGCGTGGGTGCTCATGACCGGCGGCGTCGCTTCCAGCGTGAAGGGATAGATGGAGACCGTCGGCACCAACGACCCGGTGCTCGTGAACGGCATGCGAACGCGCACGTGCACGCCGTGATATGCCTGGTCGGTGGGATTGTGCAGCATCACGTCGACGAGCAGCGAGTCCGTCGGTGAAACGCGCAAGCCGAGCACGCGCGGCATGTTGACGGGACCCGTCTCCGATCCCGCCGCGGCGATGCGAAGCATCTTGGGGCTGAACAGCTCGCGCGCCTGCGGGTCGATGACGGTGAGATGATGCAGCAGGCGCTGTGTCAGCGGATTGCCCGCCGAGTCGACGATCTCGACGCGATATCCATGAATCCAACCATCCATGCCGACCACGTGCGACACGACGGGCGGCTGGTGAATCATGTCGTGCATGGTGTTCGCCGGCAGGTCGGTCGGGCCGACGTCGAGCACGAGGTCGCCGTGATCGTGGTACACCTCGAGCGTGGCCTGCGCGCGTGCGCACGGCGCATGTGTGGCGAACGCGATTGTCGCGATTACGGCAAGCGCGCACCGGAAGCGGGCGCGCGCGCGAGCGATCACTATCATGAGCCTCGATGCGCTGGTCTGGCGTTAACCTCGCGATGCGCGATCAGCGGCGCAACCGCACGCGGCGGTGAAGAAAGCAAAACGCCCCTCGTCGAAGACGAGGGGCGTTGCCGTACGTGTCGGGCGTGGGCCGGCAGACGCTACCAGCGATAGTGCGCGAACGCCTTGTTCGCGTCGGCCATGCGGTGCGTGTCTTCCTTCTTCTTCACCGCGTTGCCTTCGCCCTTCGACGCGGCGATCACCTCGGCGGCGAGCTTCTCGGACATCGACTTCTCGTTGCGCTCGCGCGAGTAATTGATGAGCCAGCGCATCGCGAGCGCCGTGCGGCGCTCCGGGCGCACTTCGACCGGCACCTGGTACGTGGCGCCGCCCACGCGGCGGCTCTTCACCTCGACCACCGGCTTGAGGTTCGCCAGCGCCTGCTTGAAGACGTTGACGCCCGGCTGGTTGGTGCGGCTCTCGACGAGGTCCATCGCGCCGTAGAAGATGCGCTCAGCGGTCGACTTCTTCCCCTGGAACATCATCGCGTTGATGAACTTCGACACGGTCTGGCTGTCGTAGCGCGCGTCAGCGAGGACGGGGCGCTTGACGGACGATTTGCGGCGGCTCACTTCTTACCTCCCGCCTTGGGCTTCTTGGTGCCGTACTTGGAGCGGCTCTGATTGCGGCCGTTGACGCCCGAAGCGTCGAGCGAGCCGCGCACGATGTGGTAGCGCACGCCGGGGAGGTCCTTCACACGCCCGCCGCGCACGAGCACGATCGAGTGCTCCTGAAGGTTGTGGCCTTCGCCGGGGATGTAGGCGATGACCTCGAAGCCGTTCGTCAGACGCACCTTCGCGACCTTGCGCAGCGCCGAGTTCGGCTTCTTGGGGGTGGTCGTGTACACGCGCGTGCACACGCCACGGCGGAACGGATTCGACTTCAGCGCGGGCGACTTTTCCTTCTTGAGGACGTCGCGCCGGCTGCGTCGGACGAGCTGATTGATCGTTGGCATGAAGAACCTGGTAATGCGAACGGGATAACCCCGTGGCAGCACTTCCCGTCCGGCCGGAAGTGGTCGGAGGGAGACTGGGAAAGGTAGGTCGGCGGCGCTCGGGAGTCAATCGCTCCCCGCCCGCAAAGCCCTGCGAGTCAGCGAGATAGGCGCTAGCGGAGCCGGACCACCGCGAACGTCACCGGGGCGCTGCTCGGCAGCGGACTCGAGAAGCCGTCCAACAGGCGGACGAGCGCCTGCTCGCCAGCATCCACCCGGAACCGCGACACGACGATCGAGCCCGCCAGCGGCCTGTGCGGCTCGAGCGTGTGATCGAGCAGCGATTGCGGCACCGGGAACGCTCCGCGCTCGGCAGGAGTCGGGAGCACGCGCCGCATGTTCCAGCTCGGCTGCGCGAAGCGCTCCGGCGTGGCCGGACCCGCATCATCCGCGAACACGGACACCGCCCAATCTCGCTCCACGGAATCCAGTTGCGCCGCGCTCCAGCCAAACACGTCGCGAAGCGCGGCGGTGCCGATCTCGCGGTCGTTCGCGATCCGGAACCACAGGTCTCCGTCCGCGGGCCGCGAATGGTCCGCCGCAAATCGCAGAAAGCTCCAGATCGCGCCGCGCATGCCGGGCGTGTCGACGTAATCGAACGGCGACGATTCGTCGGGATACGAGAGCAGTGCGTAATAGAGTCTCGTCACGATGCCGAATCCGCCGTCGAATGCCGCCGCCGTCACGGAATCGCGATGGGTCGCCGCACCGTCGAGGTTCTCCCTCGGGCCCAACCCGGAAACCCGATAGAACAGCGCTTCCTGCGCGATGTGGCTCAGGCCTTCGCCGAGCCACAGGTCCTGGAATGCGTTGGCCGCGTGCGTCACGTACATGCGGCGACCGAGGCTGATGAGATGCTGGTACTCGTGCGCGAGCACGCTCGGCAGCTCGGCCGCGAGCCGCGACTTCGTCACCGGGCCGCCGCTCACCGTTCCCAGGGAATCCGGCGCGACCACGGCGAACGTCTCCGCCTGATTGCTCGCGGGACAGCCGGAGCTGCCGCCTCGCGGAAAGAGATCGCGCGGATTCGTCTCGCCGAGCACCATGCCATTCGGATCACCGATCGAGATCGCGTTCACATCGCGCGTCATGATGATCAGCACACGGCCGTTGCCGTCGATGTCGCTGGGATCGCCGAACAGCTGGCGGTCGAGTGGGTCGATGAGCGTGTCGAATTGCGCCGCGAAGGCCGACGCTTCCGCTGGCGTGAACCCGCCGGAGGGATTCGCCGTGTCGGCGACGATGATCGCCCGCTCGCCGACCGCGAGCACCCGCGCGCCGCGTGTGTCCGTGGACGTACACGAGGCGGATGGGCTCATGTTGAGCGAGACGATCGCGCCGACATCCGGAATGTCGGCGAGCGCGGCGCGCGCGGCGCTCGTCCGCGTGCGCTGCCAGCTGCGGGCGCCGGCGACCAGGGGCGACAGATTCGTCGCGGCGGCGCGGCGAAACGCCAGCTCACGATCGTCCGGCGCGGATCGAGAGACGCGCAGATCCGGGTTGCCGTGCGCCGCGGCCGGTGCCGACCCGGAATCGGCGATCCCGTTGGCGACTACCTTGAATGAGCCGTCCGAGAGCTCGGAGAACGCGGTGTCGACGGCCACGAGCTCGTAGTCGGCGTCGCGGTCCGCCGCGACGCACACGCGGTTGTGCTGATCGGCGAGCGCGACCGCGCCGACGGCGAGCGCCGCCGGCGTCGCCAGTCCATCGCACGGCGACGCGGGAACGACGACGGACACCGAATCGGCCGTGCGCTCCGCGCTCGCGACGATCCAAGCGCTCGCGCCTTTGCGCTCCGCGCGCGCGAGACCGACCGAGTCGACCGCGACGATGCTCGGGTCGCGCGTGCGCCAGGCGACCGGCACCGGGACGACGTTCCCGTAGCGATCCAGGGCCGCGGCACGCATGCGAACCGTGTCGCCGACACTGAGGATGCGCGGCGCGGCTGGATTGAGCCGCAGCGATGCGACGGCTGCGGGCAGCGCTCGAATCGTCACGAAAGCCGGCGCGTCGAGCGATGCCGCCGTGGCGACGACGTGAACGCGGCCGGCGACCGTGTCGAGGTGGACGAGCGTGCGCACCGTGCCGTCCGCGCCGGTGGTGGCCTCGACAGGGTCGAACGATGCGCCCGTCGCGGTGAATCGCACGTCGACGCCGGGCACCGGTGCGCCGGACGCGTCGGTCACGAGAACCGTGAGCGGATCGGCGAGCGCCGTTCCCACCGTTCCGACGAGCGTATCCGCCCCCTGCACCGAGATCCGGGCCGCCCGCACGACCGGACTCCCACCATCGCCGCCACAGGCCTGCGCCAGCCCGATCGTGGCGAGGCCGGCGAGGGCGGCGATCATTCTTTTTTTACTCATTACAGCATCATCAAGAGACTATCCGCGAGACCGGCGGCGCGTAGATGCATCCTCGAGGGCGGAACACGAAGGCGCAACCCCGCGCCTCAAACAGCTCGGAGGCAGGATTGTTTACGCGTGCAGTATCCGCAGATGAAGCACTGCAAGCGACTCCGTTGTGCGAGATCGCAGCGCCATGGATGGCCACGATGCGTCAGCAACCTCTTGCCGCGAAGCAAACTTGTGACGTAGCATTGGCGCAATGGTTTTTTTGTTCCGAGAACGCACAATCGCGGAGAGTGAGCGACGGCGTTCCGGCACTTCTGTTCGAGGAAGGCAGTCCCCTCGCGCGCGACCGCACAGATGCAACGTCGCGTGCGGCCATTGATTCCCCAACCTCCGGAACATCACAACATGAGAATCCGAGCACTGGTGGCGATCATAGGAGTGTTCCTATGCGCCGCCCAGGCTTCTGCCCAGCAAAGGCAGATTCGCGGAAAGGTGACGAACGAGGCCGGCACACCGATTTCGAACGTGCAGGTTTCCGTCGCCGGAACCAGCCGCATCGTCAGCACGAACGCGGAAGGCGTCTACGCGATCGTCGCGGCCACCGGCCAGGTGCTGCAGTTCCGCGCCATCGGCACGACGCCCGTCCAGCGGACGGTGGGCACGGAAGACGTGATCAACGTCGAGCTGCGTCGCGTGGCGCAGAACCTCGAGGCGGTTGTCACCACGGCGCTCGGGCAACAGACGGCCGAACGTCAGCTCGGAACGGCGCAGCAAACCGTTCAGGGCAACGACGTCGCCCAGACGCAGCGCATGAGCTTCGTACAGGGCCTGCAGGGGCGCGTGGCCGGCCTCCAGGTGAACACGACGTCGGGCGTGCCCGGCGCGTCGAGCCAGATCGTGCTCCGAGGCGTGAGCTCGATCAGCAGCAGCAATCAGCCGCTGTTCATCCTCGACGGCCTGCCGATGAACAACGACGTGTTCAGCTCGAACTTGCTGGGCTCGGGCCGTGCGGGCTCGGCGAACTCGTTCGAGAACCGGAGCGTCGACTTCACCAACCGCGCGGCGGACATCAATCCGGACGACATCGAGAGCATCGTCGTGCTGAAGGGGCCAGCGGCGTCCGCTCTCTATGGTATCGACGCGGCGAACGGCGCGATCGTCATCACGACGAAGAAGGGCCGGGCCGGCGTGGGCGGCTTCGAGCTGAACACGTCGATGCAGATGGAATCGCCGTCGAAGTACCCGGAGGTGCAGCAGATGTTCGATACGACGGCGTGCTGCTCGTCGGGCGGGTACACGTTCTTCGGACCGCAGTACGCCCCCGGGACGAAGCTCTACAACAACGTCCGGAACTTCTTCCAGACCGGGGCGTCCGCCCGCAACGACATCGCCTTCACGGGCGGCTCGGCGGATTCGAGAATCACGTACCGCGTGTCGGCCGCGGTGGACCGCGACAACGGCGTCATCCCGAACACGCGATACGATCGCAACAACATCACGGGCCGGTCCACGGCGCAGGTCACGTCGTGGATGAACGCCGACCTGTCGATGATGTACACCAATTCCGTGAACCATCAGCCGTTCAACGGCGTGGCGGGCCCGCTGCTCGGGCTGCTCATCTGGCCGCAGACGGACAACGCGGCCGATTATCTGACGCCGTCGGGCGATCGGCGCCTGATCGGCAACATGGCCACGTACACGGCGGCGTACGACAATCCGTATTTCAGCGTCAACAAGAACAAGGTCGACACGAAGAACAATCGGTTCATCTCGAATCTCGGTCTGACGGTGACGCCGTTCTCGTGGGGCTACCTGAAGGCGAATTTCGGCGTCGACGCCAACTCCAACGAGACGCTGGTGCTGCGTCATCCGGAGAGTCAGACGGGCGCCAGCTACACCTCGGGCCCCGGCACGAACGGCGGCGTGCTCGACGTCGCGAACGGCACGACGCCCAACCTCACCGCCCAGACGCTGTTCAACTTCAATCCGTACTCGATCACCGACAACATCTCGATCTCGGGATTGGTCGGTAATTCGATCGTGGACAACAAGACCACGACGGTCGCCGTGACGGGCCAGAGCTTCCTCGACCCGAACTTCATCTCGATCAACAACACGGCGCAGTGGTTCCCGCTGACCACGACGGTGCAGCGTCGCCTCGTGAGCGGGTTCGGTCAGGCGACGCTGAACTACCATCAGTACCTGTACCTGACCGCCACCGGGCGAAACGACTGGACGTCGACGATCCCGACGGGGAAGAACTCGTTCTTCTATCCGTCGTTCAACACGAGCTTCGTGTTCTCCGACGCGTTCCCGTCGATCGCGCGGTTCGTGACCGGCAAGCTGACGGCCGCGTACGCGGAAGTCGGCCGCGACGCGCAGCCGTATGCGTACATCCCCGCCCTGCAGCAGAAGACGACGGCGTACGGCGGCTTCGGCTACAACTTCTGGGGACCGAACCCGAACCTGAAGCCCGAGTGGGCGAAGGACTGGGAGTTCGGCACGGAGCTGAACTTCCTCAATGACCGCCTGGGCCTGAACGCCACGTACTACAGCAAGCGCACGTACGACGAAATCGTTCAGAACATCAGAGAGAGCTACGGCACCGGATTCATTCTCTTCAACCTGAACGGCGCGGACACGAAGAACGCCGGCCTCGAGCTCACGCTGAACGCGGTGCCGATGCTGCGGCCCGACTTCGAGTGGGACATCGTCACGAACTTCGCCAAGTCGCGCGGCAAGACGATCTCGCTGCCGTACGACCTGCCGGAGCTCTACAGCTCTGACAGCTGGGTCGCGGGCAACGTCCGCAACGGCACGATGCCCGGTACGTCCACGATGTCGTTGACCGGCAATTTCTGGCTGCGCAACAAGCAGGGCCAGCTGCTGATCGACCCGACCACCGGCCTCCCGATTCCGTCGAGCGACTTCATCGACGCGGGCTACGACCGGCAGCCCGACTTCACCGTCGGCCTGACGAACACGTTCCGGTACAAGTCCCTGTCGCTCGACTTCCTGCTCGACATCCGCCGCGGCGGCGACATTTACGATGCGACGGACTGGTACCTCACGACGCACGGTCTGAGCAAGCAGACCGAAGACCGCTGGACGCCGCGCGTCGTCAAGGGCGTGCTGCGTGACGGCAAGGAGAACACGGCGACCCCGACGCCGAACAACATCGTCGTGGTTCCCGCGCTCAACACGAACTACTACACGGGCATGAGCCCCGAGCAGTTCATCGAGAAGAACATCAACTGGCTCCGTCTGGCGGACGTCACGCTCAGCTACACGCTGCCGAAGCGGATCCTGCCGAACGCCAGCGTGTTCGTCACGGCGACCGACCTGTTCATGTTCACCAACTACACCGGTCTCGATCCCCTGGGCAGCGCCAGCAACCCGAACACCGGCGGCTCAGGCTCGGTCGGCATCGACTACGGCAACTTCGGGCCCCCGACCGCGGTCAGCGTCGGCGCCAAGGTGAGGTTCTAGAAATGACAATCGCATCATTCATCCGGACGAAAGGCGCGCGCACGGCGCTGCTCGCGAGCACGCTGATGCTGGGCGCCAGCTGCAAGGACTTTCTCGACGTCAACAACAATCCGAACGGGCCAAGCAGCGCCACGGTCTCGGCGAACCTGTATCTCGCGCCGATGCTGAACTGGCTGGTCTCGGACCCGCAGTGGGACGTGTCGGGCGGCATCCCCAACTACGTGCAGAACTTCACGAACGCCTACACGTACAAGAGCCTGTACGACCAGCAGGGGGATTACAACACCGACACGGGCAAGCAGGCATGGCGTGACGTGTACTGGAGCTGGGGCCAGAACCTCGTCGACATGAACAACAAGGCTCAGGCCGAGCAGCGGTGGGACCTCCTCGGCGTGGGCATGATCCTCAAGGGCTGGGGATGGATGGAGCTGGCCGGCTTGCACGGCGACATCATCGTGAAGGAAGCCTTCGACCAGACCCGGTCCAAGTTCGACTACGACAGCGAGAGCTACGCGCTCGACGAGGCGATGAAGGACCTGGACAGCGCCATCGTGCTGCTGCAGCGCAACGACGGCGCCGTGTCTCCGACGTACCTCTCGGTGGGCGATCACATCTACAACGGCGATCGCACGAAGTGGCTGAAGTTCGCGTACGGTGCGCGCGCCATTCTCGAGAACCGCTACTCGAACAAGACGTCGAAGTACAAGCCGGCGCAGATCATCGCCGACGTCGACAAGTCGTTCTCGAGCAACGCTGATGATGCTTTGCTCAAGTATCTCGGCACGCAGCACGACGACTACAACTTCTTCGGCCCCACGCGCCAGAACGTCGGGTCCAAGCGCCAGACCAAGTTCACCGTCTCGTTGATGGACGGCACGGTCTTCGGCGGCACCGTCGACCCGCGCATGAGCCGCATGCTCGCTCCCGCGCCGGATGGACAGTACCGCGGCCTCGATCCGAACGAGATCTACTTCGGCGCACTCTCCGTCGCGCAGCGTCCGATGAACCCGTGGGGCTATCAGGTCATCCCGCCGGGCGGCAGCCTCGGCCGGTACCTCTTCGCCGACCATGAGAAGACGCCGGTGATGACGTACTCGCAGCTCCAGTTCACCAAGGCGGAAGCAGCGTTCCGTGCGGGCGACAAGGCGACGGCGCTCGAGGCGTACAAGAACGGCATCGCCTCGCACATCGATTTCGTGAACGACCGGAATCAGGACGACGGCCAGACGGGCGGCGGGCGCTGCAACCCCACCACCGATTGCGCGCCTCCGGTCACGCCGATCAGCGGCGCCGAAAAGGCGGCGTTCCTCGCCGATCCGAACATCGTGCCGGCCGCGGCGAACCTCACGATGTCCGACATCATGGCGCAGAAGTACATCGCGCAGTGGGGCTGGGCGTTCTACGAGCAGTGGATGGACCTGCGCCGGTTCCATTACACGGACAAGTATCCGGGCGAGGCGCAGCAGGCATTCCCGGGCTTCACGATGCCGAGCGTGTTCTACGTGCTGAACGCCGGCAAGCCGATCTATCGTCTCCGCCCGCGCTACAACTCGGAGTACGTGTGGAACGCGGATGCGCTCTCCAGGATCCAGCCCGTCAGCGGCCTCGCGGACGATTACCAGACGTCGGAGCTCTGGATCGTTCAGCCCGACGGAACCCCCGATCATTAACCGGAACCTGCCATGAATCGATATAAATCGGTCGCGGTGCTGCTCGGCGCAGTGCTGCTGGCCTCATGTGATACGTTCGGCGGCGATACCGGCTTGCAGGACATCACTGCGCCGGCGGCGTCGGCTCGTGTCAAGTTTCACAATTTTTCGCCAAGCTCGGTCGGCGTGAACTTCTTCGCTAACGACACGAAGATGACCGCCGTCGCGAGCTCCGCGTGCCAGAGTCCGGCCACGGCGGCGGACTCGACCGCGTGCACGACCACCGGCAAGGAGTCGACGGTCGGCACGAAGTACGGCCAGGTGGCGTCGGGCGGACTGTACGACGCGATCGCGCCGGGACAGTACACGCTGGCCGCGAAGGTCGCCGGCGCCTCCGACGTGGTCTCGACGGCCACGCAGACGATCGGCGACGGAAAGTACTACTCGTTCTTCATGAGCGGCCCGTACGACGCCACGTCGAAGACTGCGCAGGCGTTCGTCGTCGAGGATGACATCCCCGCCGGCGTCGACTACAACGTCGGAGAAGTGCGCCTCGTCAACGCGGTCTCGAACGCCACCGGCCCGTTGACGCTGTACGTCACGAACGCGGAGACGAAGGCCGTGACGCCGATCGGGTCGGGCGTGGCATACAAGTCGGCCGGGACGTTCGCGCAGCTGCCTCCCGGCACGTACACGCTGGCCGCACAGTATGCCAGCGGCACCAACCTGATCACCCGCACGTCCGCCGTGTCGGTGCTCGGCGGCCACGTGTACACGGTCACGGCCTACGGCACCACGGCAACCAGCTCGACGCTGGGATTGGATTTCACCGAGAATCAGCGGTAGCGGACGCTCGGAAATCCGTTTCACGCGGGCCAAACGAAACGGGCGCGGAGTCATCTGACTCCGCGCCCGTTTTGCATCGCGCCTCCGCGCCGTCAGCTCATTGCTTCTTGAGCGCCGCCGAGACCGAGTCGATGGTATTGAGGTACGCGTTGATCACGGAGCCGTCGAGCCGAACCGTCCAGTTCTGGCCGGTGTGCGGCCGGAACGTGACGACGAGACTGTCGCGATGGCTGCGCAGCCAGCTGTCGGGCACGCCGAGGCCGATCGTCTGCTGCGGCGAGCAGAGGTTGTCGAACCGGCACGCGTCCGGATCGCGCTCATCGGACATCTTGCGCAGGAGCTTCCCGTCCTGAGTCACGGCGAGTGCGAATCCGCCGTGCGCATCGACGAATGCCGGATCCACGTAGAGGCGGTGCTCGCCGCCCCGCGCCTCGCCGATGTCCTCACCCTTGCGGTTGATCCGCGTGCGCAAGCCGTAGGAGGCGTTCGACGCGTCCCAGGCGACGATCGGAATGACGGGCTCCTTCGCGACGTCGCGCACCTGGACGATCGGCGAGCCGGACATCGCGTGGGCGGCCACAAGCATCGAGGCGAATAAGGCGAAGTTTTTCATCTGAGAGTTTTGTGAAAGCCTGAGTCGAATGCGCGAGCACGAGCGTCGCGTTTGTAGAAGTATGAAGCAATGCACGCCGCGGCGCGAGCGTTGACCGACGCGGGTTAGTCGACGCGTCAAGCAACTCGACCCGCGGGTCTTCGAGGTCCTATATACGACGATGGGGTGAGCCGGTTGGCTCACCCCATCGTCGTTTTCGTCACTGCGGTCGAGCTACTCCGCCGGCCCCTTCACGCCAGGCCGCGGGAGTGCCGGGAACTCGTCGTCGTCCGCCATCGAGAAGACGTCCGGCAGCGACTCCGCCATCGTCGGCAGCGGCTCGAAGCCTTCCGGCTGCGCGAGCTCGATGTCCACTTCCTGGTACCGGTACATGCCCGTGCCGGCCGGGATGAGGTGTCCGATGATGATGTTCTCCTTGAGCCCCAGCAGGTCGTCCTTCGCGCCACGAATCGACGCGTCGGTGAGGACTCGCGTGGTCTCCTGGAACGACGCCGCCGAGATGAACGACTGCGTCGTGAGTGACGCCTTGGTGATGCCCAGCAGCAGCGGCTCGGCCATCGCCGGCTTCTCCTTCTTCTTCTTCGCGCGGTCGTTCTCGTCGCGGAAGACCTGGCGATCCACGTGCTCCCCTTCGAGGAACTCGGTATCGCCCGGATCCATGACGCGCACCTTCTGCAGCATCTGCTTCACGATCACGCCAATGTGCTTGTCGTTGATCTTCACGCCCTGCAGGCGGTAGACCTCCTGCACTTCGTTGAGCAGATACTCCTGCACCGCACGCGGCCCCTTGATCCGCAGAATGTCGTGCGGATTGACCGGGCCCTCGGAGAGGCGGTCACCGGCGCGCACGCGGTCGCCCTCGTGCACGCGCAAGTGCTTGCCCGCCGGCACCTCGTAGAGCTGCGCCTCGCGCGTCTCGTCGAGCGAACCGTCCGGGTTGATCGGCGCGACGTAGATCTCGCGCTTGCCGCGCTTGATCTCGCCGAACCGCACCACGCCGTCGATCTCGGAGATGGTCGCCGGATCCTTCGGACGGCGCGCCTCGAACAGTTCGGCGACTCGCGGCAGACCGCCCGTGATGTCGCGCGTCTTGTACGCTTCGCGGCCGACCTTGGCCAGCGTGGTGCCCGGGAAGATGCGCTGTCCATCCTCGACGGTGAGCTGCGCGCCCGCCGGGATGATGAAGTCGCGCACGCGCTTCTCCTTGCCGCCCTTCTCCTGAATGATCTCGATGTGCGGGTGCAGCTTCTTCTCGCGGTCCTCGATGATGACGCGCTGGCGCAGGCCGGTGAGCTCGTCGAGCTCCTCGGACAGGGACTCGTCCTCGACGATGTCCACGAACCGCACCGTGCCTTCGACGTCGGCGAGAATCGGGTTCGTGTACGGGTCCCAGGTGAAGATCGCCTGGTCGCGCTTCACGTCCGATCCATCCTCGACCATGAGGATCGAGCCGAGCGGCACCTGGAGGCGCGCCGCGACGTTCGCGTTCTTGTCGCTCGACGACTTGATGAGGATCTCGCCCTCGTACGAGGTGACGATCTTCTGTCCCTCGGGATTGATCACGACCACGAGACGATCGCTGTACTCGATCGTGCCCGCGACCTTCGCCTTGCGCGCCGTCTGCTCGGCGATACGCGCCGCCGTGCCGCCGATGTGGAACGTGCGGAGCGTCAGCTGGGTGCCCGGCTCGCCGATTGATTGCGCCGCAATAATACCGACCGCTTCTCCAAGGTCGACGACGTCCATCGTCGCCAGGTTGCGGCCGTAGCACATGCGGCAGAGCCCGCGCTTGGCCTCGCAGGTGAGCACCGAGCGGATCTTCACCATCTCGATGCCCGACTCCTCGATCTGACGCGCCTTGTCCTCGTCGATCAACTGGCCGGCCTCGACGAGCAGCGTCCGGCGGCCCGACTCGTCGAGCTCGTGCGGATCTTCCACGTCTTCGGCGGCGAAGTTGCCGACGATGCGCTCCGACAGCGGCTCGATGACGTCCTCGCCTTCCTTCAGCGCGCCGACCTCGAGGCCCTGGATCGTGCCGCAATCCTCTTCCGTGATCGTGACGTCCTGCGCCACGTCCACGAGACGACGCGTCAGGTAGCCGGCGTCCGCGGTCTTGAGTGCGGTGTCGGCCAGACCCTTGCGCGCGCCGTGCGTCGACGTGAAGTACTCGAGCGGCGACAGGCCTTCGCGGAAGTTGGACTTGATGGGTGATTCGATGATCTCACCGATGCCGCCGGTGAGCTTCTTCTGCGGCTTCGCC
>DASZUN010000261.1:0-3922 GCA_035547615.1 Gemmatimonadaceae bacterium
ACCTCGGCGCACCGACCCTACACGCGCCCCCGGCGTGTCTCCATATTCCCCACCCATGCCCATCGATCTCCGCAGTGATACGGTCACCAAGCCCACGGCCGGCATGCGCGCCGCCATGGCCAACGCAGAAGTGGGCGACGACGAGCGCGATGGCGACCCGACCACGCTCGAGCTCCAGAAGCGCGTCGCAGCGCTGCTCGGCAAGGAAGACGCGCTGTTTTTCCCGAGCGGTGTAATGGCGAACCAGGCGGCGGTGTGGTGTCACGCGCCGCGCGCGACCGAGATCCTGCTCGACGCCAACGCGCACATCATCGAGGGCGAGATTGCCGGCGCGGCCGCGCTGAGCGGCGTGCAGGTGCACCCTGTCGTGCCGAGCGGGTTGTTCATGACCGCGGCCGATCTCTCGGCGGCAATGCTGCCGCCGTCGCGCTATCGTGCCGCGTATTCGCTCGTCTGCGTGGAGAACACGCACAACAGCGCCGGCGGCAAGATCGTGCCGCTCGACGAGCTGCGCGCGATCCGGCAGGTCGCGGCGGAGCACGGGCTCCCGGTCCACATGGACGGCGCGCGGCTCTGGAACGCGAGCGTCGGTTCCGGTCTGTCGCTCGCCGAGATCGCCGAGTGCGCGGACACGGTGATGGTCGCGTTCTCCAAGGGACTCGGTGCGCCGGTCGGCGCCGCGCTCGCCGGACCGCGCGATCTGATCGAGCAGGCGTGGACGGCGCGCAAGCTCTTCGGCGGCGCGATGCGGCAGTCCGGCATCGTCGCCGCGGGCGCGCTGTTCGCGCTCGACCGGCACATCGACCGGCTCGCGGACGATCACGAGAACGCGCGCGCGATCGCCGATCTCGTCGGCACCGCCGGTGGCGCGAAGGTCGTCCCGCCGGACACGAACATCGTGATGGTCGACTTGCCGGCGAGCCATCCGGCAGCGAAGGTTGTGGCCGCGGCGAAGGAGCGCGGAGTGCTCGTCGCCGAATGGACGCCGACGCGCATCCGCATGGTCACGCACCTCGACGTGAGCGCCGAGGAGGCGGAGCGCGCCGGCTCGATCATCCGCTCGATTCTTCTCTCACCGGCCTGAGTTCATGTTCACGCTCACCGTTCGCGACTTCGAGGAAGTGCGCGCGCGCATCGCGCCGCACATCAAGCACACGCCGCTGCTCACGTCGCGGCAGTTGAGCGAGCTCACGGGCTACGACGTGCGGCTCAAGGCGGAGCTCTTCCAGCGTGTGGGCTCGTACAAGATTCGCGGCCCGCTGAACAAGTTCGCGCTCATGCCCGAGGAGCAGAAACGGCGCGGCGTCGTCTGCTCGTCGGCCGGCAATCACGCGCAGGGCGTGGCGCTCGCCGCGCAGATCCACGGCATTCGCGCCGTGGTCTGCATGGCGGAGAACGCGACGCCCGCGAAGATCGCCGCCACCAAGGGCTACGGCGCCGAGGTCGTGCTGCACGGCACGATCTGGGACGAGGCCAACGAGAAGGCGAAGGAGCTCGTGCGCAACGAGGGGCTGACGTACGTGCATCCGTTCGACGACGAGCAGCTCATCGCGGGGCAGGGAACGCTCGGCCTCGAGATCATTCAGGACTGGCCGAACGTGGACGCGGTGGTCGTGCCGATCGGCGGCGGCGGGCTGATCTCCGGCGTCTCGATGGCCGTGAAGAGCCACAATCCCAAGATCAAGGTCATCGGCGTCGAGTCGTCGGATGGGCCGGCGATGCGGCGCAGCCTCGACGCGGGCTCGCTGCAGACCATCGAGTGCAACACGATCATCGACGGCCTGCGCGTGCGCCGCTGCGGCGAGATCAACTTCTCCGTCGTGCAGCGCTTCGTCGACGACATCGTCACGCTCCCGGACCGCGACATTTTCGAAGCGGTGCTCTGGATCATGGAGCGGTGCAAGCTCGTCGTCGAAGGCGCGGCGGCCGCGCCGGTCGCGGCGCTGCTGCACGGACTGGTGCAACTGCCGGCCGGTTCGCGCGTGGCGTGCGTGCTCTCGGGCGGCAACGTGAATCTCAGCGAGCTGCGCGGGCTCACGTGGAACTAGGCGCCCGCGCGGCCCGCGGAGCTCACACGAGCTTCGCGAGCTTCTTGGGTGCTCGGCGGCGATAGCCGTCCTTCAGCAGCTCGGTGATCTCGCGCCACGGCGGGCTGCGATCGATCCAGGCGCCGATCCAGCCGCCGGGGCCGACGTACGGCGGCTTGAAGTAGCGATCGGGACGCGCGCGGAGCACGAAGTCCTGCTCCGAGCTCACCGAGCAGATCCACACCGCGGGTCGGCCGCCGCCATGATGCGTGTTCGCACTCGCGTGCATCGCGAACACCTTGTTGTTGACGCGGAACGTCGGTTCGCCCCAGGCTTCGACCTCGTGCGCTTCGGGAAGCGCGAGGCAGATCGCACGCAGCTTGTCGAGCGGCGATGCCGCCTTCTTCGCGGCGCGTTTCGGTGTGCTGCGCGCGCGCGTCCGCTTGGCGGCGGTCTTCTTCGTTGCCTGCTTGCGCGTGGCCATGAGCCGAAGTTACACGCGCCGCGCCGGCGTGGCATCGTGCGATTCATCGACCGGCTCGCTTGAACGACGCCGTTCCTCGGCTAGATTTAGCGGTGCCCCAGGTCCCGGAGGGCGTCAGCCTTCCAACTCCGTCAGGACCCCGAAGGTAGCAGCGGTACGAGGTGTCTGATGTCGCTTCGTCAGACCTGGGGTATTACGCGGGACACGCGCTCGGGGAGTTCGTCGAGCGGCGTGCCCGCGTTTTTCATTCGGGGGCGAACGCGTCCGTTGGCCGCCGCGCGAGGCGCGCGATAGATTCCGAGCTCCCGCCCCATCCGCCGCCATGTCCATCGCACTCGCCCGCAAATACCGCCCCAAGCGCTTCGCCGACGTCGCCGTGCAGTCGCACGTGTCGGCCACGCTCAAGGGCGCGATCGCGCGGGGACGCGTGGCGCACGGCTATCTGCTCTGCGGTCCGCGCGGTGTGGGCAAGACGACCCTCGCCCGCGTGCTGGCGATGGCGCTCAACTGCGAGCGCCGCGGCGATCCCGCGCTCGACGGCGAACCCTGCGGGGAGTGCGCGTCGTGCACGCGCATCTGGAGCGGCGCGGCCAGTCTCGACGTGGTCGAGATCGACGCCGCGTCCAATCGCGGCGTCGACGACGCGCGCGAGCTGCGCGAGCGCGCGATGTACGCGCCGTCCGGCGACGAGCAGTACAAGGTCTACATCGTCGACGAAGCGCACATGCTCACGCGCGAGGCGTGGAACGCGCTGCTCAAGATTCTCGAGGAGCCGCCGCCGCGTGTGGTGTTCGTCTTCGCGACGACCGAGCCGCAGAAGATCGCGCAGGCCGCGGCGCCGGTGCTCAGCCGGCTGCAGCGCTTCGACTTCAAGCGGATCGGCCCGGCGGAAATCCGCGACCGGCTGTCGCACGTGCTCGCCGAGGAGCAGATCGCGGCCGAGCCCGAGGCGCTGGCCGCGATCTCGCGCGCCGCGGACGGCTCGATGCGCGACGCGCTCAGCCTCACCGACCAGGTCCTGTCGATGGGCGAGGGGAAGGTCACCGCGGATCGCGTGCGCGATGCGCTCGGGCTCGTGCCGGAAGACGAGTTCGTCGCGATGCTCGATGTGATCGCCGATCGCCGCGCCGCGGACGTGTTTCCCGCGGTCTCGCGCCTCGCGGAAGCGGGAATCGATTTCGGGCTGTTCCTGACCGGACTCGCCGACATGCTGCGCGCGCAGCTCACGATCGTGCTCGGCGGCACCGCCGCGGACGTGTCGGAGCGCGCGCGCGAGGCGCTCGAGGCGCGCCGCGAGCGCTTCGCCGCGGCCGACCTGCTCCGGATGCTGCAGGCGATCGCCGAGCTCGAGCCGCGCTTTCGGAAGAGCGGCCAGCAGCAGCTCCTGATCGAGACGCTGCTCGTGCGCTTC
>DASZUN010000262.1:0-28544 GCA_035547615.1 Gemmatimonadaceae bacterium
GTCAAGCGTCCCCCGACCGGCGCCGAGCAGGGCGCCGGGCGGTGCGCCGGCTCGTCCCAGGGCCAGCGCGCGGCGGTCGCGGCGGCGACTTGACTACTGTATGACTATATAGTTATATATTCTCAGAGTCAGTCAGCCATCTCATCCGATCATGTCGCCATTTCGCTCTCGTCTCGCGCGCGTCATCCCGCGCGCCGCGCGCCGGCCGCTCGCGGCCGGGCTGCTCGTGCTCGGCGTGCCCGCCGCGGCGCGCGCCCAGCTCACGCTCGCCGACGCGCTCCGCCGCGCCGACCGCACCGCCTTCGCCAACCGCATCGCCGCCGGCGCCGCCCGCGCCCAGGACGCCCAGACGCTCGCGCCGCTCCGCGGCGTGCTCCCCGACGTGCACCTCGAGGCCGGGTTCGTCCGCACGACCGACCCCGTCGGCGCGTTCGGCACCACGCTCCGCCAGCGCAGCATCACCCAGAACGACTTCGCGCCCGACCGGCTCAACTACCCCGATGCCGTCGGCAACTATCAGGGCGCCGTCGTCGTCCAGCAGCCGCTGTTCAACGCCGACGCCGCGTTCGGCCGGCGCGCCGCCGTGGACGCCGCCGACGCCAGCCGCGCCAGCGAGCGCTGGACCGCCATCTCGACGCGCGTCGACGTGATCCGCGCCTACTATGGTGCGGTGCTCGCCGCCGAGCGCATCACGACGCTCGACGCCGCGTCGCGCGCCGCGCACGCCCACGCCGCCCAGGCCGAGGCGATGGTGCGGCAAGGGCTCGTCACCAAGTCCGACGCGCTGCTCGCGTCCGTCCGCGCGGCGGACGTGGACGCGCAGCTCGTCGAAGCGCGCGGCGCGGCGCGATCCGCCGCGCGTGGGCTCGCCGTGCTGCTCGGCGAGTCGCCGGCTGCCGATGCGCCCGCGCTTGGCGCGCTGCCCGCGACGCTCCCCGACGCCGATCGGATTCGGGCGCTCGTCGCCGACGATACGCTCGACGTGGCGCCGGTGCGCACGCGCGCCGACGTGCGCGCCGCGACCCTCGGCGCCGACGCGGCCCACGAGGACGCGCGCCGCGCCCGCTCGACGTTTGTGCCGCGCGTGAACTCGTTCGCGCGATACGATTGGAACTCTCTCGCACGCCCGTACGCCGGCGACAAGAACTGGACCGTTGGCATCATGGCCACGTGGAGCCTGTTCGCTGGCGCCGGTGACATCGCCGACGTACGGGCCACGACGGCACGCGCCGATGCCGCGCGCGCGGGGCTCGACGCCGCGCGCGCACAGGCCGACCTCGACGCGCAGGATACGCGCACCGCGCTCAGCGTGGCGCTGGAGCGCCTTGCGATCGCCGAGCGTGCGGTGGGGCAGAGCGGGGAAGCGCACCGGCTGGTCGCCCGCAAGTACGAAGGCGGCCTGGCGACCGTCGTCGAGCTGCTCGACGCGCAAGCCGCGGAGACGCAGACCGTGCTCGCGCTCTCGCAGGCGCGCTACGGCGCCATCGTCGCCGACGCCGCGCGGCGCCGCGCGATCGGCGAAGACCCCGCGGCGCTCGCCGCGCTCGATGCCACCACGATCACCGCCGCGACCGCGTCGCGCTGAACTCTCATGACCGCCATCCACCAATCGAGAATGCACATCAAACACCTGCGCGCGACGCGCGCATCGATCCCCACCGTGGTCGGCGTCGCCGTGGCGGCGTTCATGGGCGCGTGTTCGCGCTCGCCCGCGCCACGCGCGACGGTCGCGTCGGCGGGGAACGTCACCGAGTCGCCAGCGATCGTCGTGCACGACACGACGATTGACGACGCGATCACGGCGAGCGGCATCGCCGCGCCCGTGCAGCAGGCGACCGTGAGCACGAAGCTCATGGGCAGCATCACCGAGGTGCTCGTGAAGGAGGGCGACGTCGTGACGGCGGGTCAGCCGCTCGTTCGCATCGACGCGCGCGATCTCACGGCGAAGCAGGCGCAGGTCGCGGCGTCGATCGCCGAGGCCGAGGCCGTGCAGCGCGACGCGAGCACACAGGCCGCGCGGATCCGCGCGCTGTACGCCGACAGCGCGGCCACGAAGGCGCAGCTCGACGCCGTGGAGACCGGACTCGCGCGCGCCAACGCCGCCGTGGCCGCCGCGCAGTCGGCGAGCGCCGAGCTGCAGGCCGTGAGCAGCTACTCCGTGATCACCGCACCGTTCGGAGGGATCGTCGCGAAGCGCTTCGTCGATCCCGGCGCATTCGCGGCGCCCGGTGCGCCGCTCGTCACGATTCAGGATGTTGCGCGGTTGCGCATCACCGCCAGCACCACCCCGGACGCGGCCGCTCGGCTGCGCCGTGGAACGGCGGTCACGGGCGCGATCGAACGGGTCCCGGTTCGCGGCGTCGTCGAAGGCGTGGTGCCGTCGGCCGGCGCGCTCTACACGGTGAATGCGATCGTGGAGAATCCGGCGCGCGCGCTGATTGCCGGCGGCAGCGCGTCGATCGAGATCCCGAACGGCACGCATCGCGGCATTCTCGTCCCCGCGAGCGCCGTGCGCCGCGAAGGAGATCTCACCGGCGTGACGGTGCGGGGCAGCGACGGCGACGGCGTGCGCTGGGTGCGGCTCGGCCGCACGATCGGTGATGCCGTCGAGGTCACGAGTGGGCTGCGTGTGGGCGATCGCATCGTGGTCGCCGCGCCCGCCGTCGCGATCGGGAGCAACTGACGATGGGCATCTCCGGACGGGTCGCGCAGGCCTTTCTGCGCTCCAAGCTCACGCCGCTCGTGACGATCGCCGCGTTGGCGGTCGGTCTGCTGGGCATCATGGCGACGCCGCGTGAGGAAGAGCCGCAGATCTCCGTGCCGATGATCGACGTGATCGCGATGCTTCCCGGCGCGTCGCCGTCGGAAGTCGAGAATCTCGTCGCGCGGCCGATCGAGCAGCGCATGCAGGAGACTCCCGGCGTCGACCACGTGTACACGATGTCGGCGAGCGACTACACGCTCGTCACGGTGCGCTTCAAGGTGGGCGAGGATCAGGAGCGGAGCGTGACCAAGGTGCGCGCCAAGCTGGCCTCGGCGATGGACGCCGCGCCGCCGGGCGCGCTGCCGCCCATCGTGAAGCCGCACTCGATCGACGACGTGCCTGTGCTCGCCCTCACGCTGCACGGCGGCGGCTACGACGCGAACATGCTGCGGCAGATCGCCGTGCAGCTCACGGACGAGATTCGCACCGTGCCGGAAGTCGCGGACAGCTACGTGATCGGCGGTGAACCCAAGCAGCTCCGCGTGACGCTCGACCCCGTGCGCCTCGCGTCCAGCGGGGTGACGCCCGGCGAAGTCGCCGCGGCGCTCACCGCCGCGAACGCGCGCCTGCAGGCCGGCGACCTGTCGGCCACGAATCAGGTGTACGACGTCGCCGTCGGCGCGCCGCTCGCGACGCCCGCCGACGTCGGCAACGTGGTGGTCGCGGCGCGCAACGGATCGACCGTGTACGTGCGGGATGTCGCGGACGTGAGCGCCGACTACGGCGAGCCCACGAACTACGTCACCCACGAGTCCCGCATCGGCAGCTCCGAGCCCGCGGTGACGATCGCGGTCGCCAAGCGCAAGGGCGCGAACGCAACGGCCGTGACCAAGGCGGTGC
Source organism: Gemmatimonadaceae bacterium (assembly GCA_035547615.1). Taxonomy (GTDB): domain Bacteria; phylum Gemmatimonadota; class Gemmatimonadetes; order Gemmatimonadales; family Gemmatimonadaceae; genus JAQBQB01. The sequence goes on from DASZUN010000262.1 coordinate 3,605, forward strand.
TCGCGCGCGTCGAGCAGGCCAAGGCGCGCCTGGTGCCCGCCGACGTGCGGCTGGACGTCACGCGCGACTACGGCGCGACGGCGGGCGAGAAGGCGCGCGAGCTGATTCTGCACCTCGTCATCGCGACGCTCTCCGTCACGCTGCTCATCGGCATCTTCCTCGGCTGGCGCGAGGCGCTCGTCGTGCTCGTCGCCGTGCCCGTGACGCTCGCGCTGACGTTGTTCGTCTACTATGCGCTGGGCTACACGCTCAACCGCATCACGCTGTTCGCGCTCATCTTCTCGATCGGCATTCTCGTCGACGACGCGATCGTCGTCGTCGAGAACATCTATCGCCACCTGAAGATGGGCGACCGGGCGCCCGAGGTCGCGGCCGTCGAGGCGGTCGACGAGGTCGGGAATCCCACCATCCTCGCCACGTTCACCGTGATCGCCGCCATCCTGCCGATGGCGTTCGTCTCGGGCATGATGGGGCCGTACATGCGGCCGATCCCGGTCGGCGCGTCGGTGGCAATGCTCGCGTCGCTGGCGGTGGCGTTCATCGTCACGCCGTTCCTGGCGTTCCGCCTGCTCCGCGGGCACGTGCACGTGACCAACACGCCGCACGATCGCGCGCACGAAGACGAAGAGCAGTCGGGTTTCGCAAAGGTCTATGCGCGCATCATGACACCGCTCATGGATCGGCGCTCGCGCCGCTTCGGCTTCTACGGAGTGGTCGGTGCGCTGCTGCTCGCGTCCGTCGGGCTGGTGCTCGCGAAGGCCGTCAAGGTCAAGATGCTCCCGTTCGACAACAAGAGCGAGTTCCAGGTGGTGCTCGATCTGCCGGAAGGCACGACGCTCGAGACGACGAACGCGCTCGGCCAGGAGATCGCCGCGTATCTGCACCACGTGCCCGAGGTGAAGAGCACGGAGGTGTACGCCGGGACCGCGGCGCCGTTCAACTTCAACGGCCTCGTGCGCCATTACTTCATGCGTGCCGGTCCCAATGTGGCCGACGTGCAGGTGAATCTGGTGGAGAAGGGCGACCGCTCGCGACAGAGCCACGCGATCGCGGTCGCGGTGCGGCCGGAGATCGATTCGATCGCCGCGAAATACGGCGCCTCGGCGAAGGTCGCCGAGATTCCGCCGGGCCCGCCGGTGCTGTCCACGCTCGTCGCCGAGGTGTATGCCGCGGACGACAGCACGCGGCTCGCTGCCGCCGAGCAGGTGAAGCACGTCTTCGAGACGACGCCGGGCGTGGTGGACGTCGACTGGACCGTCGACGCGCCGCAGCAGCGCCGCGTGTTCCACGTCGATCGTGTGCGCGCCGCGCAAGCGGGCGCGACGGTCGATCAGATCACGCGCACGCTGTACCTCGCGCTGTCCGGCGCGCCGGCCGGGCTCGTGAGCTCGCCGACCGCACGCGAGGGGACCGCAATCGTGCCGCGCCTCGCGCTCGACGATCGGTCGTCGGTCGACGCGCTGCTCTCGATCCCGGTCGCGACCGCGAGCGGGCCGCAGCCGCTCGCGCGCTTCGTCACCGTGCTCGACTCCACGCGCGCGTCCAATCGCATTCGGAAGGATCTGCGGCCGGCGATCTACGTCACCGGCGACGTGGCCGGCGCGATCGAGTCGCCAGTGTACGCGATCCTCGACATGAACAAGAAGCTCGACGCGATCCGGGTGAACGGCGCCACGATCGCGCGCTACAACGCGGTGCAGCCCGATCGGCTCGATCAGACGGCGATCAAGTGGGACGGCGAGTGGCAGGTGACGATCGAGGTCTTCCGCGACCTCGGTGTGGCGTTCGCGATCGTGCTGCTGCTCATCTACGTGCTCGTCGTCGGCTGGTTCCAGTCGTTCACGATACCGCTCGTGATCATGGCGCCGATCCCGCTCACGCTGATCGGGATCCTGCCGGGCCACGCGATCAGCGGCGCATTCTTCACGGCCACGTCGATGATCGGCATGATCGCGCTCGCCGGCATCATCGTGCGCAACTCGATCCTCCTCGTGGATTTCATCCAGCTCGCCGAGGCGCGCGGGCGGACGCTGCGCGAGGCGGTGCTGGAGGCGGGGGCTGTGCGCTTCCGGCCGATCGCGCTCACGGCGGCCGCGGTCGTGGTTGGCGGGATCGTGATGGTGCTCGATCCGATCTTCCAGGGCCTCGCGGTCGCGCTGATGAGCGGCGCCGTCGCGGCCACGGTGCTCACGATGGTCGTCGTTCCCCTGCTGTACTGGGAGCTGCGGCGCCGCCAGGCGCCCGCGGCGCCCGCGGAGACCCCGTATGAAAATGCTGATGCTGGTGTACAGCGGCGCGGAGCCGCGCCGGATTTCGTCGCTGCTTGACGCCCACGCGATGGGCTACACGGAGTTTCGCAACGGCCACGGCGTCGGGAGCACGGGCCGCCACGAAGGCTCGCGCGCGTGGCCCGGCGAGTCGACGCTGTTCATCAGCGTCGCCGCCGGTCCCGCGGCGGACACGCTGGTCGAGACGCTGCGCGAAGCCGCGGGACGCCTGCCCACCGGCGAGCGCCTGCACGTGGCGCTGCTGCCGACCGAACGCTTCTTCTGATTCCTCCAGGAGGATCCCATGTGCAATGACGCCATCATCCGCCGCTTCGCCGGCGTGTTCATCCTCGCCTCGCTCGCGCTCGGCTACTGGGTGAACGCGGGTTGGTTCCTGTTCACCGCGTTCGTGGGCCTCAACCTCTTCCAGTCGAGCCTCACGAACTTCTGTCCCCTCGAGCGGATTCTCGGCCGGGTCGGCTTCCCGGGCTGCGCGCGTCCGCTGCAGCGGTGACGCGGATGATGCGGGGGTGATCCTACATGACTATATTCGCATACAGTTCACCAGAGGGATGCGCGCCCGTGAGCCAGCTCAAGATGACCCCCGAAGTCATCGATCTCATCGCGGATCGATTCAAGGCGCTCGCCGAGCCGGCGCGCCTGCAGATCCTGAACTGCCTGCGCGAAGGCGAGAAGCCCGTCGGCGACCTCGTCGACAAGACCGGACTGGGACAGGCGAACGTGTCCAAGCACCTGCAGTTCCTGTACAGCGCCGGCTTCGTCTCCCGACGCAAGGAAGGGTTGTTCACCTACTATGCGCTCGCCGACAAGAACGTGTTCAAGTTGTGCGACATCATGTGCGGTCGCATCGAGCAGGAGCTCTCGAGCCAGCGCAAGGCGATCGCCGGACGCTGATCGCCGGACGCTGATCGCCGCGACCGCGAACCTCCTACACGGTTTCCGGAGGTAGCGGGGTAACCGCCGCACACGCGGCGGCCTAGCGTGGGACGTCGACCTCTGGAGACGTCCCGTGATGTGTCCCCGACGTTCGGCGGCGGCCTTCGCGGCCGCCGCGCTCCTCGCCGCCGCGCCGCGCACCGGGCGCGCGCAATCCCCGCAACGCGACGCGGCGACGAACGCCGGCTGGATCATCGGCCGCGACGCGTTCGCGGAGCTCTGGTTCCATTGTCTCGCGGTCGTGGGGTATCGCGGCGACGGCGAGTATCCGTTCTACGATCCGCGCTACGCCATCCGCGTGCGGGGGGCGAAGGCGGGCGCGGGGATCGAGACGCCGCTCGAGCTGAGCGCCGGCACGTTCCGCCGCGCATTCGAGCGCGACAGCGCGTTCGAGGTGTTGCACTTCGTGCCGCTCTACTTCGTGGGACGCGCGCCGGAGGCCGCGGTCGCCGAGCTCGCGAGCGGCAGCTCCGCCGCCGCGCGCGCCGTTCGCGCGGCGCTCCCCACGGACGCGGAGCGCGCGCTGTTCCGGCGCTTCCTTGACGCGGCGCGCGATGAATGGCGGCTGTACCTCAGCGCGCAGCTCGGCGAGCTGACCGACGTGAGCGCGGCGTCGCTCGCCGGCCTCGCTGCGGCGTGGCGCGACACGATCCTCCCCGCGATCGCCGCGCGGCTGCCAGCGGGCGAGCGCGCGCACGGCATCGTGCTCGTCGTGCCGGCGCTCGGGCGCGAAGGGCGCGTCGTCCGCGACGTTGCCGGCGGGCCGATCGTCGCGGTCGGCGAATACGGCCTGGCGGCGGATCGCTCGGCGCCACTCTTCGCCACGGTCCGCGAGCTCGCCTTCGCGCTCGTGCCGCCGATCGAGCCGGCCGATCCGACGCAGCGCGTCGCCGCCGAGCGCGCGCGCGACGCGGCGGCGACGCGAAGCGGCGCGGCGCTGCTCGAGGCTGTCGCCCCGCGGCTCGCCGCACGCTATCGCCTGGTGTTCCCGACCACGGATGGGATGCAAGTACGCTCATTCAACAACAAGTGAGGCCTGGCATGCGCACATCGATCATCCGGCTCGGCGGGCTCGCCCTGGGCCTGCTCGCCCTGCACACGCGCGCGGCGCGCGCGACCGACGGCCACTTCCTGCACGGCGTCGGCGCCATCAACTCGGCCATGGGCGGCGTGGGCGTGGCGCACGCGAGCAGCCTGCTCGGCGCGTTTTACGTGAATCCCGCCGGCTTGCTCGCGTTTCACGGCACGGCGACGGAGCTCGGGTTCGAGATGTTCAAGCCCGAGCGGACGATCTCGAGCGCGGCGGGCACGGCGACCGGATCGAGCACGAGCAGCAGCGAGTTCGTGCCGGTGCCGGCGTTCGGCTGGAGCCGCGAGCTGCGGCCCAACACGCTCGCCGTCGGCGTCGGTGGGCTCGGCATCGGCGGGTTCGGCGTGGACTACCACACCGATCCCACGAATCCCGTGCTCGCGCCGCGTCCGTACGGGTTCGGCGCGGTCTACAGCAACTTCTCGCTGATGAAGATCATTCCGGCGATCGCCTATCGTCCCACGCCGGGGCTGCGCCTCGGTGCGGCGTTGAACGTCGATTGGGCCTCGCTGGCGGTCGATCCGATGCCGATCGCCGCGCCGGCGGTCGATCCGGGCCCGGACGGCAGGATGGGCACGGCGGATGATCGCGCCTATTACTCGCGCGCCACCGACGCGGACGGCTCGTTCGGCGTCGGCGCGCAGATCGGGATGCAGTACGACGTCACGCCCGCGCTCGCGTTCGGCCTGGCCTACACGACCCCGCAGGTGTTTCAGAAATTCTCATACGGCGCCGTGTACGAGAACCCGAACCTGCCCACCTACAACATGCCGCGCACGATCACGTTCGCCATGGACGTGCCGGCCGTGTACGCCGCGGGCCTGAGCTGGACGCCGAGCCCCGCGTTCACCATGGGCGCCGACGCCAAGTACTTCACGTACGCGCAGACGCGCGGCTTCAAGGAGAAAGGGTACGCGGCCGACGGGTCGGTGCGCGGCTTCGGCTGGCGCAACATCTGGACGGTGGCGAGCGGACTCGAGTACCGGCCGGTGAGCCGCGTGGCGCTCCGCGCGGGCTACAACTTCTCGCAGAACCCGGTCCCGGACGAGCTGTCGATGTTCAACGCGCCGGCGCCCGCCGTCGTGCAGCATCACGTCACCGGCGGCGTGGGCTACGGATTCGCGAACGGGTTCGGCGTGAACCTGGGCGTGTATCACGCGTTCAAGCACGCGATCACCGGTCCGTTCCAGACGCCGGCAGGCGCGATGCCCGGCACGAAGGTGACGAGCGCGATGTCGGAGAACTCGCTGCTCCTCGGCTTCACGTTCTGCCCGCCGGGCCAGACTCCGTGATGCGCGGTTTCCCGACGCGGCGCGCGGCACGGGCCCGATGCCATGCGCGCGCCGCGCCGGCCATGCTTTGTATGTCTGAATGATCACATAGGAATACAACTCCGAGGTGCCGCGATGCCCCGCATCGTCATACTCGGAGCCGGCACCGCCGGCACCATCATGGCGAACCGACTCCGCCGCCTCTATGCCGCCGGCGTGTCCTCCGGACGCACGGCGATCACCGTCGTCGACCAGGACGACGTGCACGTCTACCAGCCCGGGCTCCTGTTCCTCCCGTTCGGCGGCTACACGCCGGACGAGATCGTCCGGCCGCGCGGCAAGCAGCTCCACCACGACGTGACCTACGTCCACGAGCGCATCCTCCGCGTGGACGCGGCGAACAACCGCGTCGAGCTCGCGAACGGGCCGCTGCCGTACGATCTGCTGATCATCGCCACGGGGGCGCGCACGGCCCCCGATCAGACCGAAGGCCTCACCGGCCCCGGCTGGTACACGAAGATGTTCGACTTCTACACGCTCGAGGGCGCGACGAAGCTCGGTGAGACGCTCGCCACCTGGCCGGGCGGCAAGCTCGTGATCGACGTCGTCGAGATGCCGATCAAATGTCCGGTCGCGCCGCTGGAGTTCGCGTTCCTCGCCGACTGGTTCTTCACCCGGCGCGGCATGCGCGACCAGGTGGAGATCACGTACGCCACGCCGCTCGACGCCGCGTTCACCAAGGCCACGTGCAACACGGCGCTCGCGCACCTGTTGAACGAGAAGCGCATCCGCATCACCACCGAGTTCAACGCGGGCAGCGTCGACGGCGAGCGGGGGATCCTCCGCTCGTGGGACGATCGCGAGATCCCGTTCGATCTCCTGGTGACGATCCCGCTGCACCTCGGCGCCGAGTTCGTCGGGGCGTCGCCGGGACTGGGCGACGACATGGGCTTCGTGCTCACCGATCCCAACACGCTGCAGGCCAAGGTCGCGCCGAACGTGTTCGCGATCGGCGACGCGACCAATCTGCCGGCGTCGAAGGCAGGCTCCGTGGTGCACTTCGAGTCCGAGGTGCTCGCCGAGAACGTCCGCCGATTCCTTGCCGGCGAGCCGCTCGCGCCGGAGTACGACGGGCATTCGAATTGTTTCATCGAGACCGGCCACGACAAGGCGCTGCTGATCGACTTCAACTACGACGTGGAGCCGCTGCCCGGCGAATTCCCGGTGCCGGGGATCGGCCCCATGCGGCTGCTGCACGAATCACGACTCAACCACCTCGGGAAGCTCGCGTTCCGCTGGGTGTACTGGAACGTGCTGCTTCCCGGGCATGACATCCCGTTCATGGGTCCGCGGATGTCGATGCGTGGCAAGCACCCATTGCCCGCCGTCTGACGGCAGGAGCGAATCATGACGACCACCGCACCGCGCGGCTATCACGATCTCACGCTGGACGCCGAGGGCTTTCTGCAGAAGCCGGACGAATGGACGCCGGTGATCGGCGAGGAGATCGCGCGCGAGCTCGGCATCACCTTGACCGACGCGCACTGGAAGGTCGTGCGCTTCATGCGCGATCGGTTCCTCACGACCGGCAACGCGCCGACCATTCGCTCGCTGGGCAAGGAGTCCGGCGTGCCGATCAAGGAACTCTATCAACTCTTTCCGAAAGGCCCGGCGAAGCTCGCTGCGAAGATCGGCGGGATTCCCAAGCCGCACGGCTGCATCTGAGCCCGGGGGCACTCATGCCAGAGACGATTGAGAAGGTCTCGATCATCGTATCGAAGGGGTCGCTCGAGGGCGTCTATCCGGCGCTGATCATGGCCAACGGCGCGCGCATGGAAGGCATCGAGGCGAACGTGTTCTTCACGTTCTTCGGAATGGACGCGATCAACACGAAGCACTACGAGCACCTCAAGGTCGCCACGGTCGGCAACCCGGCGCTGCATCTGCCGACGATGGTCGGCGGGCTGCCCGGGATCTCGTCGTTCGTGACGCACCAGATGTCGCACCAGATGGAGAAGCTCGACATCCCGCCCGTGCCCGAGTTCATCCAGATGCTCGCCGACTCGGGCGCGAAGCTCTACGCGTGCAAGGCCTCGGTCGACATGTTCGGGCTCTCGCGCGAGGATTTCATCGAGGAGCTCGAGGGAATCATCACCGTCGGCGAGTTCTACGCGATGGCCGCCGGCGGGCAGATCATCTTCACGTAGTCCGTGGTCTTTGGTCTGTGGTCCGTGGTCTGTGGTTCACAGAGCACGGACCACAGACGTAGTTCACCGCCCCCCAGTCTTCCGCACCGTCGGCATCAGCGACACCGCCGTGAAGAAGATCGCGGCGACGATGATCGCGACGACGAACGCGGGCAGGTGTAGGAGATCGGGCAGCGTGACCTTGCCATAGTTCATCGGCTTGATGAGCGGCGTCTCGATCAGCGTGTAGACGAGCGTGAACACGAGCGCGCCGGTGATCCCGCCGAGGATCGCCCAGATGGCGTCCTTGCGGCGCTCGCCGAGGCCGACGACGCACGTGCCGGGACAGTAGCCGCCGACGGCGAAGCCGACGCCGAAGATCAACCCGCCTACCACCACGCCGATCACGTACGTCGGCTTGATGTCGAGGTGCATCGGGATGAACTGGCTGAGGAGATAGACGCCGATCATGCCGACGCCGATCGTCACGGCCATGAACTTCATGACCGTCAGATCCTCGAGCCGGAGCGTGCGCGCGATCATCAGCGGATTCGACGCGCCGACGCGCTGGATCAGCGCGCCCATCGCGACGCCGACGAGCAGGGCGTAGAGGAGTGTCATGTCAGCGTCCTCCCTTGAGAAGCTTCGCGGTGATCATGCCGGCGCCGAATACCGCGGCGCCGAACAGCATGCCGCTCACCGCGAGCTGCGTGATGCCGGAGATGATGTGGCCGCTCGTGCAGCCGCCGGCGAGACGCGCGCCGAAGATGATGAGCAAGCCCCCGATGAACGCGTCGCGGTAGCGCGCGCCGGTCGTGTGCTCGGTCGCGTGCACCTGCTCGAGCGCGCGGTTCGTGCCGCCGATCTGTGCCGCGAGGAAGCCGCCGATCAGGAGCCCTACGACGAGCATCGTCTCGGTCGTGATCAGGCTGCCCATCTTGACGAGGTACGGATTCGCCGCGGCGTAGGCCGGCGCGATGCGGCGCGCGATCGAGCCGATGAAGCGCGGGTACGTCCCGGACACGCCGATCGGTCCGTACAGCGCGATCGCCGCGATGCTCACGACGCCGAACACGGCGCCGAGCGACACCCAGCGGGGGACGCGGCCGGCGGTGCTCGGCGCGGCGATGGGCGGTGAAGCGGTGAGCTCGGCCATGGAATGCTCCCGGGAAGTGGGTGGGCGCTACTGCGACGAATATCCGGCGCGTATCGGAGGCGGACCATCGGTGGATGCCCGACACGAATTGCCCGGAATTCGGGCGGCAGGACCGGCACGCGAGCACCACGGTGAAGAGGCTGTCTCGCCATTCCCGCCGCATGGAGGCGTTCGCATGCGTCTGCGTGATTTGTTCGCCCTTGCCGCGATCGCGGCGCTCCCGGCCTGCCGCGCGGAGCGTCGCGGCGACGCGGAGACCGCGCGCAGCGCCGTGCAATCGGGCACGGTGCACACCGCGACGTTCGATCCCGCGACCTGGCAGCCGCCCGATACCACGCGAATTCCGAACGACTCGCTCGGCGCGTCGATCCGCCGCGGACTCGCGCTCGTCATGCACACGGCGGACAGCCTGCCGCAGTACGCCACCGGCCGCCTGCAGTGCACGAATTGTCACATCAACGGCGGCCGCAACGTCGACGCGGCGCCGTTCGCCGGATCGCACGCGCGATTCCCCAAGTACATGGATCGCACCGGCGCCGTGATCGCGCTCGCCGATCGCGTGAACTACTGCTTCACGCGCAGCCTCGGCGGCAATCGGCTCCCCGTCGACAGCCGCGAGATGGAAGACATCCTCGCGTACATTGCGTGGCTGTCGGACGGCGTGCCGATGGGCGAAGGCAAGACGCTGCCGGGCTCGGAAGGACTGCACGCGATGCCGGCATCGCTCACTGGCGACTCGGCGCGCGGCGCTCTCGTCTTCGCGGCGAAGTGCGTCGCCTGCCACCAGGCGGACGGCCAGGGCAACCCCGCAATTCCGCCTGGCGTGCCACCGCTCTGGGGACCGCGATCCTTCAGCGTCGGCGCGTCGATGGCTCGGCGCGGCAAGGCGGCGTCGTTCATCTGGCACAACATGCCGTACGGCGCCGGCAAGACGCTCTCGCCGCAAGACGCCTTCGACGTCGCCGCGTTTGTCGACAGCAAGCCGCGGCTCGACTCACCGGGCAAGGGAAACGACTGGCCGGCCGGTGGCACGCCGAGCGATGTGCCGTATGCGACCGCGGGACATGCGGCGTACCTGCCGCCGCCGCTGCTGCCGCGCGCGAACACCGCAGGCGCGCTCGTGCCGGCGCCGGCGCCAGTCGCACGCGGCCCGCGCGCGGAGCCGAAGCGGTGAGCGACGCGTCGAAACCCATCAGCCGGCGCACGCTGCTCGCCGGCGCCACGCTCGCGGCGGGCGGTGTGCTGCTCGAGAAGTCGGGGCTCGCGCAGTCGACGTCGCAGGCACCGCCCGTCTCCGTCCCGGCGGATCCGGGCGCAGTGCCCGGTGGGCCGACCACGCCGGTCAGTGCACGATCGCCGTTCGAGACTCCCGCGCGCACGCCGGCGGGCATCATCACGGGCCCGGCGTACTCGCCGCTTCAGGAGTTCACCGGCACCATCACGCCGAGCGATCTGGTATTCGAGCGTCATCATGCCGGCGTCGCGCTGATCGACCCGAAGCGCCACAAGCTGCTGGTCACCGGGCTCGTCGACCGTTCGATGATCTTCACGCTCGACGACCTGGAGCGATTCCCGAGCGTGTCGCGCGTGCACTTCCTCGAGTGTTCGGGGAACGGCCGCGCCGCGTACCGCGAGCCCAAGCCCGAGATGACGCCGCAGATCGTGGACGGGCTCACGGCGAACGGCGAATGGACCGGCGTGCCGCTCGCCACGCTGCTTCGCGAGGTCGGCGTGAAGCGCGAGGCGACCTGGTTCCTCGCCGAGGGCGGCGACGCGTCGAAGCTCTCGCGCAGCATCCCCATCGACAAGGCGTGGGACGACGCGCTCGTCGTGTACGCGTTCAACGGGGAACGCCTGCGCCCCGCCAATGGCTACCCGGTGCGGCTGCTGCTGCCCGGATTCGAGGCGAACACCAACGTCAAGTGGCTGCGTCGGATCAAGCTGATGGACCAGGCCAACATGTCGCGCGACGAGACGGCGAAGTACACCGATCCGCTCCCCGACGGGACGGCGCGCCAGTTCAGCTTGGTGCTGGATGTGAAATCTCTGATCACCCGTCCCGCGCATCCCGCGCGCCTCGCGAAGGGGTGGGTGGAGATCTCGGGCCTCGCGTGGAGCGGTCGCGGCAAGATCGCGCGCGTGGACGTCAGCACGGACGGCGGCGCCACGTGGACCGCCGCCGAGCTGCAGCCGCCGATCTTCACGAAGGCGCACACGCGCTTCCGGCTCCCGTGGGAGTGGAAGGGCGGGGCGGCGACGCTCGTCAGCCGCGCGTGGGACGAGACCGGCGCCACGCAGCCCACGCGCGCCGAGTTCGAGCGCGTCCGCGGGCGCGGCACGGATTTCCACTTCAATCATATGAGAAGTTGGACGATCCGGCCGGACGGATCCGTCGTCTTCGGGGAGAGCGCATGAGGCTCGCCCTCGTCGTCGCGCTCTGCTGTGCCGCATCCGGGGGGTGCGGGGATCAGCGGTCAGGGGCCGGCGCACGGGCCGGCGGTGACACCGGACTCGCGGTGTCGCTGCCGGTGAGCGTGCGCCCGGAGCCGCCCGTGCCCGATCGATTCGGTTCGATCGGTCGCGCGGCCACGCTCGCGGAAGTCGCCGCATGGGACATCGACGTGAATCCCACCGGCAAGCGATTGCCGCCGGGACGCGGCACGTACGCACAGGGCGCTGCGCTCTTCTCACAGAAGTGCGCCGCCTGTCACGGCGCGCACGGCGAAGGGCAGGCGATCTATCCGCGGCTGATCGGGCGCGATCCGCGCGACGGTTTTCCGTTCGGGCAGGATCCGCAATACGTGAAGACGATCGGCAACTACTGGCCGTACGCGACCACGGTGTTCGATTACGTGCGCCGCGCGATGCCGCTCACCGCGCCGGGCTCGCTGCACCCGGACGAGATTTACAGCGTCACCGCCTTCCTTCTCGGTGAGAACGCGATCATCGACCGGAGCGCGGTCATCGACGCACGAACGCTGCCGGCCATCAGAATGCCGGCGCGCGACCGCTTCGTGCGCGACAACCGGACCGGCGGGCCGACCTTCCGTTAGGCGAGCGGCTCACGCGCGCCGCGCGCCCGACGCCGGATCCACTTCTCCATCTCCATCACCACGAACACGACCGCCGAAGCGCCGAGCGCGATCGCGAGCTCGGCGAGCGTGAGCGGCTGTGTGTGGAACACGCGGCGCGCGACGGGGAGGTAGAGCGTCCCGAGCTGCAGCACGAACGTGAGCGCAACCGCGCCGGTGAGCGCTGGATTCGCGCCGAGCCCGTGTTGCGCGAATGATGCCGTGTCGGAGCGGATGGCGAGCAGTTGCGCCATCTGCGAGAGCGTGAGCACGGTGAACGTCATGCTCTGCCAGTGCGCGTCGCCGGTGTGGAACGCCCACGCCTGCACGGCGAGCGTCACGAAGCCCACGAGGAGTCCGCCCAGCGCGAGCCGTGCGCCGAGTCCGTGCGCGAAGACGGACTCCCGTGGTGGTCGCGGCGGCCGGCGCATCAGATCGGCCTCCGCCGGTTCCGATGCGAGCGCCAGGCCGGGCAGCCCGTCGGTCACGAGGTTCACCCACAGGATGTGCAGCGGAAGCAGCGGGATCGGCAGGCCGATGAGCGGCGCCACGAGCAGCGTCACGATCTCGCCGGTGTTTCCGGCAAGCACGTACTGGACGAATTTGCGAATGTTGTCATAGATGCGCCGCCCCTCGCGCACGGCGCTCACGATCGTCGCGAAGTTGTCGTCGAGCAGCACCATGGCCGCCGACTCCCGCGCCACGTCGGTGCCGCCGAGCCCCATCGCGACGCCGATGTTCGCGCGGCGAAGCGCCGGGGCGTCGTTCACACCATCGCCCGTCATCGCCACGAATGCGCCGCGGCGCTGGAGCGCGTTCACGATGCGCAGCTTGTCCTCGGGCGCCACGCGGGCGTAGACGCGCGCGGCGTCGATCCGCGCCGCCAGCGCGTCGTCCGACAGGTCGCGCAAAGCCGCGCCAGTGATCACTTGCCGCTCCGAGTCCGCGATGCGCAGCTCGCGCGCGATCGCGAGCGCCGTGTGCGGATGATCGCCCGTGATCATCACCACGTGGATGCCCGCGTCGTGGCAGGCTGCGACGGCGGCTTGCGCTTCCAGCCGCGGCGGGTCGCGCAGAACGACCAGCCCGAGAAACTCCGCGCCCAGCTCGATGTCTTCGATTCGCTCGGGTAACGCATCCACCGGACGCGTCGCCACCGCGAGCACGCGCAGTCCATCCCGCGCCAGCGCCGCCGCCGCGTGGAGAGCGCGTTCGTGCCCGTCGCGTTCCAGCCATCCGGTAGCGCAGGCCGGGATCACGCGCTCCGGCGCGCCCTTCATGAACGCAACGAAGCCGCGTCCGTCCGGCGCGCGGTGGACCGTCGTCATCCGGGCGCGTTCGGCGGAGAAGGGAACCTCGGCGAGCCGCGGCATGAGCTGCGCCAGCGGTGGACGCGCGAAGCCGTGTGCGGCGGCCAGCTCGACCAGCGCGACTTCCGTGGGGTCGCCGACCCACGGCGCGTGCTCGTGCACGGCAACGTCGTTGCACAGCGCAAGCGCTTCGTAGAACCGTCGGGCCGGCGGGCGATCGTCGATCGGGCGCGCCTCGGCGTCCATCCGGTTCTGGGTGAGCGTTCCCGTCTTGTCTGTGCAGATGTACGTCACCGACCCGAGCGTCTCGACCGCCGGCAGTTGGCGAATGAGCGCATTCCGCCGCGCGAGACGGCGCGCCCCGAGCGCGAGCGAGACCGTCACGACCGCGGGAAGCGCCTCGGGGATCGCCGCGACCGCCAGGCTGAGCGCCGTGAGGAACATCGTTCCCGGCGCTTCGCCGCGCAGCACCCCGAGCGCGAAGATCACCGCACAGAGCACGAGCACGACCAGCGCGAGTCGCTGCCCCAGTCGCGCGAGGCGTCGCTGCAGCGGCGTGCGCAGGCGTTCCGTCGGGTGCATCGACGTCGCAATGCGGCCGAGCGCCGTGCGCGCGCCGGTCGCGACCGCGATCCCTGTGCCCCGGCCGGCGAGAACGCGCGTTCCCTGGAACACCGTCTCCGCGTCCGCCGGCGCGCTGGCGGATTCCGCCGGGCGACTCCGCTTGCCGACCGGCAGCGATTCGCCCGTGAGCATCGATTCGTCGAGCGCGAGCGATGCGGCCTCGTGCAGGACGAGGTCCGCCGGTACGACCATCCCGGCCTCGACGAGTACCACGTCGTCCGGCACCAGGTCGACGGCGGCGATCGTGCGCACGGTTCCGCCGCGGAGCACTCGGGCACGCGGCGGCGCCACGACACGGAGCGCCTCCATCGCGCGCTCGGCGCGGAGTTCCTGACTGGCGCCAAGCGCGGCGTCGAGCAGCACGATGACGAGGATCGCGACCACGTCGCCCGGCTCGCCCACCAGCGCCGCGACGATCGCCGCACCGATCAGCACGAGCACCATGAAATCCGCGAACTGCGCGGCGACGGTGCGCCATGCGCGGCGCCGCGGGGGTTCGGGTATCGCGTTGGGTCCCGCTTCGGCTCGGCGTCGCCGTACCTCGGCCTCGTCGAGACCCGTCGCGACAGTCACCAATGCTCGGCGCCTCCTTCGCTGGCCTCCGCCACGACGAGCACCGGACAGTGCGCCTCGTGCAGCACCGCGCGCACCGTCCGCCCCAGCAGCTCCGGGCCGGCGGCGCCGGTCCCGTGCCGTCCGATCACGATCAGATCCGCTTCGATCTGCCGGGCCATCGTGACGATGCAGTCGCCCGGATGGCCGAACCGCACCGCCGACGTGACGCCCTCGTGCGGTACGCCGGTCTTCGCCAGTTGCTCGAGCCAACGCACGCTCTCCGCGCGAAGCTCCTTGGCGATTTCCACTTCGGCCTCGCGCGCGTTACCGGCGGTGGCGTACGACATTGACGCGACGTGGCTGTACGCGGCATTGCTCCACACGTGCAACAGCGTGACCGCCGCGTCGTGCGCATCGGCGAGCGCGTGCGCCCACTCGAGCACGCGCGGCGTGATGTCCGCGTCCTCGACGGCGACCAGCAGCGTACGGATGGGACGCAACGCGGGACTCGCCGCGACGAGCACCGGGATTCGCGCCGTGCGTACGAGGCGATCCGCCGTCGTGCCGAGGAATCGGGAGGCGTGGTGCGACTCGCCGTGCGCGCCGACCGCGATCAGATCCGCGCCGATCGCGTCGGCGAGGGCGGCGAGCTCCTCGTGCGGCTTCCCGGTGCGGATCTCCTGGCGCGGCGCCGGCGTGCGCGCGAGGCGTGCGATCTCGCCGAGCATCGCCGTCGCGTGTGCCACGGCGGCATCGGTGCCGGCCGGCTGTTCGGGCGGAGGAACCAGGTGCGCGGCGAACCGCGGGTGCTCGGCCGGCGGGATGACGTGGGCGAGGACGAGCTCCGCCCACGGGGCGAAGCAGGTCGCCGTCCAGCGTGCTGCGGCAACCGAGGCTTCGCTGAAATCCACGCCAATGAGTATTTTGGAAAGCAGCATGGGTCAGACTCCCGGCCGCGCCGCGACCGGTGCCGTCGGCGGCGCGCGCCATTGCTCGTACATCGCGAGCAGCTCGAGGAAATAGCAGAGGGTGACCGGCCCGAGCACCGCGCCCGGAACGCCGAGCGCTCGCACGCCGGCCACCGCGCCGACGAGCGTCGCCATCGGGTGCAATCCCGACACGCGCCGATACACCACCAGCCGGATCACGTTGTCGATGTTCGATGCGATCCCGCCGCCCAGCACGAGGATGAACACGGCGGCGCCGAACTGCCGCTGAATCGCGAGCACGGCCACCGCGGGCGCCCATACCAGCGCGCTGCCGAGCAGCGGGAGCAGCGCCACGCACGCGGTCACGAATCCCCACAGCACGGCGGGCCGGAGGCCGACGATCGCGAAGCCCGCGCCGACGAGCGCGCCCTGGATCACGGCGGTGAGCAGCAGGCCGATGACTACCGCCTCGGTCACGGCAACGAACCGCGCGCCGAGTCGCGCCGTCACTTCGTCCGAGAACGGCAGCAGGCGCCCGAGCCGCCGCCACGTCGCGGTGCCCCCCACGAGCAGGTAGTACAGCCCGAACATCGCGAGCATCAGATCGATCAGCGCCGTGGTCACGCTGCCGAACAGCGCGAGCGCACGCCCCGACAACCACCCCACGATCGACGACAGCGCCGCCGCGAGATGCGCCGCGATGTCGAACTCGCCGATCCGGGTCCTCGACAGGCGCGCGAGCGCGTCGCTCTCCTCCAGCGCGCGGAGTCCCGCGGGCGCCTCGGCGACGATGGTCGTCGTGAGCCAGATGCCGGGCACCAGCAGCAGGGCCAGCGCTCCGAGCGTGACGGCCGCGGCGCTCACGCGATTTGGCAGCACGCGCGCGAGGCGCCGGTGCACCGGCGCGCAGATCACGAACAGCACCAGCGCGCCGAGCAGCCCGGTGCCGTACGGCAGGAGTGCGAGCCCGATCACACCGCCGCCGATGATCAGCGACCATCGGAGCGCGCGGCGGCTCGCCAGGCTACCATTCGCCGCCGGCTCGGCGACGCTCACCGCACTCACACACCAACCGGCTGCGAGATCGCAGCGATCGTGTCGAGCAGCTCGGCGGCGCGCGCCCGATCGACGTGCCGCACGAGATCCCCGAACGAGAGCATCCCGACCAGGCGCCCGTCGGCGTCCACGACCGGCAGCCGGCGAACCTGCGACCGCGTCATCACGCGTTCGCACTCTGCCACCGAGGTCTCCGGATACACGGTCATCAGATCCGTCGCCGTCATGTGCGCGTCGACGGTGCAGTCCACGTGCTCGTGGGGGGCGACGCACCGTACCGCGATGTCGCGATCCGTGATCACCCCGACGAGGCGCTTCGTCGTCGGGTCGTCGATGACGGGAACGATGCCGACGTCCCAGTCGCGCATGAGCCGCGCGACGTGCGAGATCGAATCCTCGGGGTACGCGGCGACCGGGCTGAAGGTCATGAGCTCGCGAGCCAACATGGCGCCTCCTGGTGAGTGGGCCGGTCGAGCGACGGTCTCACTCACACGTTGCCATCGCCGTACGCACGCCGCTGTCGGCCGAAGGTGGAATACCATGCGCCAAAGCCCCGATCCCGGGTCGTCGCTCATCTGGACATGATGAGAGTGTCGCCGGCGGGAGGGCACATGCGAGCGGTCCAGCACCCCATCTTCGAGATCCTCGACGAGGCGACCAGCGAGGGTGTGCTGCGTCGCAATCACGTCGGCCGCATCGCGTTCGTGCACGCGAATCGCGTCGACGTCGAGCCGATCAGCTACGTGTACGCCGATGGCTGGATCCACGGCCGGACGTCACCCGGGACCAAGCTCACGGCGCTGCACGCCAATCCCTGGGTGGCGGTCGAGGTGGACGAGATCGAGGACGCCTCGAACTGGCAGAGCGTGGTCGTGCACGGCACGGTGTATTTCGGCGAGCCGAACGTGGTGGGCGCCGCGCACGAGGCCTACGACACCACGCTGACCAAGCTGCGCGAAGTGAACCACACGGTGCTGTCCGACGAGGACAGCGCGCCGCACCGGCGCGAGCTGTTTCGCGTGCACGTCGACGAGATGACGGGACGTGCCGCGACGACGCACTTCGAGGTCGGCACCTGAGCCGGGCAGGGAGGTCGTCATGCCGAAACACCTGACGAAGGCACGGCCCGCGGCGGCGCGCTCCGCACACCGCCGCCTGACGCTCCTGGGCGGAATCGTCGTCGGCACCGATGCCGGACGCGCGACAGCGGCGGTGCGCCTCGCCGGCGCGCTGGCACGGCGGCAGGGAACCAGCGCCACAGCCGTTCCCGCCGCCGACGTGCTCGAGGAGGCGCATCGTGTCGGCGCATCGATGATCGTCGTCGGCATCGGGACGCATCGGGCGATCGACCGAATGCTGCGGCACGAGCCGGTCCTCGCCGTCGCGCGGGGCACGAGCATTCCCGTGCTCGCGGCGGCGCCGCGGGCCTCGCGGGTGCCCCGGCACGCGCTCATCGCGACGGACTTCACTGATTCCAGCCTGCGATCGGCACGTCTCGTGGCGTCGCTCGTCGATGCGCGCGGCGTGATCACGATCGTGCACGTGCAGCCGCTCGCGAATCTCGTCCGCCGTGACGGCGTGAGCTGGAGCGACATCTACGCCACCGGCGCGCGCGAACGGCTC
The DNA here is from genome assembly GCA_035547615.1 of Gemmatimonadaceae bacterium. Taxonomy (GTDB): domain Bacteria; phylum Gemmatimonadota; class Gemmatimonadetes; order Gemmatimonadales; family Gemmatimonadaceae; genus JAQBQB01. The sequence continues at coordinate 21,700 of DASZUN010000262.1, forward strand.
TCGCGCATGCGTGAGGAGCTCGAGGCGAGCACGCGCTGTCGCGTCGACACCGAGCTCGTCGCCGGCGACACGGCGGACGCGCTGCTGGACATCGCGCGCCGCAAGCGCTGCGATCTGATCGCCGTCGGCGCGCACGTCCATACCGCGCTCGATCGAATGCTCATCGGGAGCACGACCACGCGGCTGCTGCGCGGCGCGCCGTGCAGCGTGCTCGTCGTGCCCGAGCGGCGCGAAGAAGTCTGAACGCCGCGCGCCTGCGGGCGGGGTGCGCGTCTTGCTCGATGTTCGCGTGCAGAAGCCATCCGGACGGGATGTATGCGCTCTGCTCGCTATCGCCTCGTGATCGCGTCACTCGCCGCCGGTGTGGGCGCGGCGTGCGCCGGCGCTCCGCCGCCCGCGCCGTTTCAATCCCCACAGACCGCGGGCGGAACACTCGAGATCGGCCCGGCGGTTCCGACGCTTGCCCCGGGCGACCTGCGCGTGCTCGGCGCCATGACCGATCGAGACATCGTCGGTCACATGGACACCGTCGACTCACTCGAGGCGGTCATCGCCGGCGCTGCCCGCACGCGCGCGACCGCTATCGGCGTGCGGCGCTTCGCCGGGCAGCTCGTTGCCGATCACATGCGGAGCCTCGTGATCGACGACTCGCTCGCGCGGACGCCGAGCATCGTCTTCGACCAGAGCAGACGAGACTCCGCGGGGCCGCTGGTCAACGTCAACATCGATCACGCGGCGGGCGATACGGTGGGCATCGCGCTGCTCCACGTCTTCCGCGCGCTCCAGGCGCTTCCCGCCGGTGCGCAATTCGACCGAGCGTTCGTGTCCGCGCAGATCGCCACGCATCAGCGCGCGCTGGCGGAGCTGCGATATCTGCAGAACGTCGCGCGGAAGGGCGCCGTGCGCGAGCACATCGGGGCAGAGATTCCGGTGCTCGAGCAGCACCTCATCGCGGCGCAGCAGCTCGCTGCGGCGCTCGGACCCTGAACGTGCTCAGCTCGACAGCTCGCGATACCATGCCTCGAACGCGCGCTGATAGAACTGCTTGCTGAACAGCGTCCAGTCGCCGAGCGAGGGCGGCAGCGCGAATTGCGCACCGGCCGCGGCGGCGCTCGTGCCCGCGGCGTGCGCGCGCCGCGCGGCCCGTTCGACCTCGTCGAGCATCGCGACGTAGCGATCGTACTCCGCGGGCGTGCCGATCGCGCCGTGCCCCGGCACGTAGGTCGTGTCGCGCGTGCGGCGGAGCGCGCGCACCGACTGCGCCAGCTTCGACGGGATCGCGTCGACGAAGTTCGGGAACATCGCGTTCCAGAACAGATCGCCGCAGAACACGATGCTCGGATCCGCCAGCTCGAGGGAGAGGTCGCTGTCGGTGTGGCCGATCCGCGGAATGATCCGCACGGTGCGGCCACCCAGATCGAACGTCGTCGCCTCCGACGGCGACAGCACGGTCACTTCCGCGAGCGCGGCGTTGCGCGCCGCGTCGTCCGGCTTGTTGCGCTCGATCACCAGGTCGCGCGTGCGCGCCGTGGAGCGGAGCTCGGGATGACGGCCGTCGGCCAGGTAGCCCGCGATCCCGTTCGCGTGGTCGGAGTGGTAGTGCGTGAGCGCCACGTGCGTCGGCCAGCGGCCCGTCAGCTCGTGCGCCTTGCTCGCGAGCCACTCTGCGCCTCGCGGCTCATTGAAGCCTTCGATCGCCAGCACGGCGTCGCGGCCGGCGATGATGCCGCCGTTCGAGAGCGTCGTTCGGTCGCCGGTCAGCGGCGTCGAGATGAGCGCCCAGATTCCGTCCGCCACGCGCTCGAGACTGCCGAACGGTTCGCGCGCGACCACGGTCCCGTATGGGCGCGTTGCCCAGCGGGCGCGCAGCAGCGCGGGCATGGCGGCCGAGGCGAGCGCGAGATGCGCCGCGCAGGAACCGGACTGTTGCAGGAATTCGCGGCGGCTGATCGACATGGCGGTCGTGCTCTCGTGACGGGTGCGTGGATTCTGGCGCGTGCGGCGCGCGCGTGCAACGGCGCCGCGTGCTCGGGGAATGAATCGGCGTGCGCCTTGCGGCGTTCGCGCCCGTCCACTCAGGAGGCCGTATGGCTCGGACCACAGTGCTCATCGTCGCCGCCGCGGTCGTCGCGGCCGGCTGCTCGCAAACGCCGCGCGTCGAAGCGGGGGGCGACGTCGCCGCCGCGACACCGTCCACCGGCACGTACATCCCCATCGGAACGACGCTCGATGCCCGACTCAACCAATCGCTCGCCGCTTCGACCACGCGTGAGGGCGATCAGTTCACGGCGACGACCGTCGACCCGGTCGTGGCGCAGGACGGGGAAACCGCCATTCCCGCCGGCGCGACGCTCACGGGGCACGTGACCGGTGTTCACGCGGCGTCCGTTCCAGGCGAGCAATCGGTGATTCGCCTCGACTTCGACAACCTGTCGTTCAACGGACGGAGCTACCCGTTCGCCGGGAACGTCGCGTCGGTGAGCGTGGCGAACCAGCCGACGAGCGCGACCAGCTCGACGGTGCGCAGCGCCGTCACCGGCGCGGCCGCGGGCGCCGTGCTCGGCGCGATCGTCAGCGGCGGCGATCTGAGCAAGATCATCACCGGCGGGCTGCTCGGCGCCGCCGCCGGCACCGTGATCTCGCTCGGGACCGGCGGCTCGTCGCAGGCCGTGATTCCGGCGGGCTCCACGATGCAGGTGCGCGCGACGCAACCCGTGCCGCTGCGCTGAGCGCGGTCGGCGCGGGAACGCGAAACCGCCTCCGATGCGCTGCATCGGAGGCGGTTTCGTCCGGCGATTAGAGTTCTCTTACTTGACGTCGAACTCCTTGACCATGCCGTGCTCGAGGTGCGGCTTGCCGTCCTTCGCATCCGGGATGAAGCACAGGAAGGCGTAGTGGCCCGGTGTCAGGTCGAGGCTGACGTACGCCGGCGCGACGCCCGGCACGATCGCGTCGATGCCGCCCAGCCCCTCGCCCGGGGGCGGACCATTCGGCTTGTCCATCCAGGCGCCGAGGTCCTTCAGCGTCTTGCCGGGCGCGAGGCGCATCACCTCGACCTCGTGCGGCTGCGGGCCGGCGTTCTGCACCTTCACCGTGTGCGTGCCGGCGCTCAGGGCGCCCTGCACGTCGAACTTGTAGTCGCTGAGCGTGACGGTCACGTCCGGCGTGGGCTCGGCGAGTCCTGGTCCCTTGGACGCAACGACCGTGAGCGGCCGGATCATGCCCTTGGCGAAATGCGGGACGTGGTCCGGAATGTCGACGAGGCAGATGATGGCGTAGTTGCCCGTTTCCAGATTGATGGTCGCGTTGCTCGTCTTGCCCGGGTCGGGCGCGTTCGGCCCACCGACGAACACCGCCCAGCGCGGCGGCGGCCCCGGGTTCTTCAGCGCGGCCTCGAGATCCTGCACCGTCTTGCCGCTGTCGAGTCGGACGAGCTGCATGTGGTGCAGGCTCGGTCCGTCGTTCACGAGATGGATCTGCGTCCATCCCGCCGTCACGGTGTCGGGCGCGTCGAACGCGAAGTCCTTCGCGTGCACCACGGCCACGTGGGTGTTCGGGTCGAAGCTCGCCTGCGATGCGCTCGCCGATCCGGCTTGCGCGACGGCGGACGAATCCGGCTTGGCTGCTTCCTTCTGGCTGCACGCGCTCGACAGCGCGGCGACGGCGATGAGTGCGATCGCTTTGTTCATGGCTCCTCGGTCGGTGAGGGGAGATCGGTCCGGCGCGGACATCCTGCACGCCGGACCCGCCGTTGTCAAATCGGATAATGGCGATCGTATCCGCGGTCCGCCGCGTTACGGTTTCATCAACCCGATCGGACCGTGCTGCCCCGTCCACCGCGTCAGGTAATCCCATTCGACCTGGCTGATCAGCCGAGCGCTCTGCGCGTTGTACGCCGCGCCGTGGTGCCCTGGCGGATAGATCCGCTCCTCGATGTCCTTGCCGGCGTTCGTGAACGCGGTGAACAACTGCATCGTGTTCTGCGGATGCACGTTGTCGTCCATCATCGAATGGATCATCAGCAGCTTGCCCTGGAGCCTGGGCGCGTTCACGACCACGGAGCTCGAGTCGTAGCCGGCCAGGTTGTCACCCAGCGTCGACATGTATCGCTCGGTGTAGATCGTGTCGTAGAGCCGCCAGTCCGCGACGCCGGAGTTGGCCATGCCGAGCCCGAACACGTCGGGATACATCTCCATCGTGTACATCGTGCTGTAGCCGCCGTAGCTCGTGCCCATGATCGCGATGTGCGCGCCGTCCACGTACGGCAGCGTCTCGAGGTACTTCGCCGTCGCGGCGAAGTCCGCGGACTCGTACTTCCCGAGCTGCTTGTACACGACCTTCATGAAGTCGCGGCCGTAGTTGTTCGTGCCGCGGTTGTTCACGTTCACCACGATGTAGCCGTTCTGCGACAGCCACTGGTCCCAGCCCGACGGATCGAACTGGTCGTACACGCCCTGCGAGCCCGGGCCGCCGTAGATCGTGAACACGACCGGATACTTCTTCGCCGGATCGAACGGCGTCGGCTTGATCATCGAGGCGTCGATCTTCACGCCGTCCTTCGTCGTGAAGCGGAACAGCTCGAGCGGCGTGTAGGCGTGCGTCGCGAGGAACTGCGTCGTGGCCGCGTTCGACTCGAGCGTGCGCAGCTTGCCGCCGGTCACCGACCACAGCTCCACCTGCCGTGGCTGTGTCGTTGAGGACCACGAGTCGATGAAGTACTTCGCGTTCGGCGACATGTCGATCGAGTGCCGGCCGGCGGTCGTGGTGATCCGCTTGAGGCCTGTTCCGTCGAAGTTCACCTGCCAGAGCTGCCGCTGGAGCGGCGACGGGTTCGTGCCCGTGAAGTAGATGATGTGCTTCGCCGGATCCGTCGCCTCGATGCGCGTGACGCTCCAGTTCCCGTGCGTCACCTGCTGAATGAGCCTTCCTGAATAATCGAATCGATAGATGTGCTGGTACCCGTCGCGGTCCGAGAGCCAGAAGAACTCGTGCGACTTCTGCGGGAACGACATCAGGTCCTGCACGCCCGCGTAGAAGTCGTACACGTCGATCCACGTCTTCGACGTGTCCTCCATCACCTGCCGCGAGCCGCCCGTCCGCACGTCGAAAAAGATGAGCTTGAGATCGTCCTGCTTCCGGTTGAGCACGAGCATCGCCAGCGTGTCCGGCTCCGCGGTCCAGTAGACGCGCGGGATGTAGTACTCGCCGCTCACGTGCGGATCGAGCCACACGGTCTTGCCGCTCTGCACGTCGGCCACGCCGATCTTTGCCGTGGGATTCGTGTCGCCCGGCTGCGGAATGCGGATCCGCTCCCAGTCGGGGTGCCGGCCGCTGTAATCCGTGAGCTGCACGACCGGCTCGTGCGATTCGTCGATCTGCCAGAAGGCGATGTGCCGGCTGTCCGGCGACCAGTTCCACGCCTGCGCCAGGCCGAACTCCTCTTCGTACACCCAGTCGAAGTGGCCGTTGAACACGTGCGGCGTGGCGTCGCTCGTGAGCTGGCGCTCCTGATGCGTGCCGAGGTCCACCACGTACATGTTGCCGCCGCGCTCCTCGCCGAGCATCGCGCCGTCGGGCGAGAGCTCCGCCGTGCGCGCGCCCTTGCCGCCGAGCACGAGCTGGCGCGTCGCCAGCGAATAGATGTAGAAGTCCGATGTGCCCGAGCGGCGGTAGATCGGCTGGAAGTTCGTCTGGAAGATCAGATTCTTGAAATCCCGCGCCCACTGGAATCCCTCGTACTTGAAGGGATTCGTCGTGCCGGGGAACGTCAGCCCGGTGCCGGAGAAGAGCACCGTGTCCCGGCCGGTGGCCGGATCGTAGGCGCGGATCCCCGTGCTCTGGCCGTTGCTGGTGATGAACGAGAAACGGTTGCCGCCCTCGATCCACTCCACGTTCTGCGGACCGTAGCGGCCGTTGAGCGCGTAGCTGGACTGCAGCGCCTCGGTGAGGCTGGCGTACCGCTGCTTCTGCTGCGCCCGCGCGGCGCACGGCGCGAGCGCGGCGGCGCTGGCGGCGACGAGAATGACGAATCGCGAATGCATGGGGCTCGGTCGGCTGGGACGTTCGCAATATAGATAGTTGCGCGTGCCGCCTTGCTGAGCCCGCGTCGCGCCTGCAAAATCAGGCGCTGACCGGATCCGTATTCTCCCACCGCAAGAGGCGAAGCATGCGTCCCCGCCGTCTCACGCACCTGATGCTCGCGTCGGCCCTCGTCGCCGCCGCCGCGCACCCACTCATCGCCCAGCGCGGTGGCCGCGGCGGCGGTGATTCGACCGCGCGCGGGCTCCCGCTCACGCCGAATCACCCGCTCCAGTTCACCACCGACGAGGGCACCTGGCTCGAGCTCGACGTCTCGCCCGACGGGCGCACCATCGTGTTCGATCTGCTCGGCGACATCTACACGCTGCCGATCGACGGTGGCAAGGCCACCCGGATCACCAGCGGCCAGGCCTTCGACGCGCAGCCGCACTACGCACCCGACGGCAAGTCGATCGTGTTCGTGAGCGATCGGTCCGGGTCGAACAACGTCTGGATCGCGAACGCCGACGGCTCGCGTCCACACGCCCTCACGCACGACAACAACAATTCCAACTTCCAGTCGCCGACGTACACGCCGGACGGCAAGTACGTGATCGCGTCGCGCGGCAACGACATGTACATGTATTACGCCGACGGGACCGGCACCGGCATGCGGCTCACCGGCGCCGATTCGGCCGGCGCGCGCGGCGCCGCGGCTGGCGGCGGCCGGGGCGGGGCGGCCCCCAACGTCTTCCTCGGCGCCGCCGTCAGCAAGGATGGCCGCTACGTCTACATGGCGATGCGCAACAGCCAGGGCGGCGGATACA
>DASZUN010000263.1:0-16681 GCA_035547615.1 Gemmatimonadaceae bacterium
GTAGGGTCGGCGGCGCTGGCGCTCGCCTGTGGGGTGGCGCTTCGGCGGCGGTGCCGCCGGGCGGTTGGGTGTAACGGCGGGAGTCGACCACCCTACAGCACAGCGACCCTACAGCACAGCGACCCTACAGCACAGCGACCCTACAGCACGGTGACCCTACAGCCTAGCGACCCGACGACGCACCTCCGGCGCAGCCACCCTACCACGCCGCCGCTCCCCCCGGCCCGACGGTCCCTTACATTCCCTCCCACCATGAAGATCTACACGAAGACCGGCGACGCCGGCGACACGGGGCTCTTCGGTGGCGGACGGGTGCCCAAGAGTCATCCCCGCGTCGAGGCCTATGGCAACGTCGACGAGCTCAACGCGGTGCTCGGGATGGTCCGCGCCGTCGAACCCATGCCGCGGGTGGACGAGATCCTCGTCCCGGTGCAACGCGATCTCTTCGCGATCGGCGCCCTCCTCGCGACCCCCGATCTCGACAAGATGCTCAAGCATCTCGAGAAGGCTCGCATCGACGAGTCACGCATCACGGAGCTCGAGCACGCGATCGACGACGGCGACGCGGAGCTCGAGCCGCTGCGCTCGTTCATCGTCCCGGGCGGCACGCCCAAAGCCGCCGCGCTCCACGTCGCGCGGACCGTGTGCCGCCGCGCCGAGCGCAGCGTCGTCGCGCTCGCGAGCGAGACCGAGATCCCTGCCCTCGCGGTCATCTATCTCAATCGCCTCTCGGACCTGCTGTTCACGCTCGCGCGCGTCGCCAACCACCGCGGCGGCGCGGGAGAAGTGACCTGGTGAGCGCCGAGCGCATCGTCGCGCTGCCCACGTACGACGTGACCATCGCCGCCGATGCGCTCGACCGCCTCGGCGAGATCGTACGGGGCACCGCGCCGGCGCATCGCTACGCCCTCATCACCGACAGCAACGTCGGCCCGCTGCACGCCGCGCGCGCCCGCCGCGCCCGCGACGACGAGCGCGTGTCGACGGTCACGATTCCCGCCGGCGAGGCGCACAAGACGCGCGAGAGCTGGGCCTCGCTCACCGACGAGATGCTCGCCGCCGGATTCGGGCGCGACAGCGCCGTCGTCGCGCTCGGCGGCGGTGTGGTCGGCGACCTCGCCGGCTTCGTCGCGGCGACCTTCATGCGCGGCATACCGTTCGTGCAGGTGCCGACCACGCTGCTCGCCGTGATCGACGCCTCGGTGGGCGGCAAGACCGGCGTCGACACGCGCGCCGGCAAGAATCTCGTCGGCGCCTTCCATCAGCCGGCGGCGGTGGTGGCGGACATCGCGCTGCTCGCCACGCTCCCCGTGGAGCATTTTCGGAGCGGACTCGCCGAAGCGATCAAGCACGGTGTGATCGCGGACGCGGGGTACTTCGATCGCGTGTGTGCGCTGGGCAGCCGGATCGAGTCCCTGCACCACGGCGGCGACGACCTGCTGGACGTCGTCTCGCGCAGCGTCGAGATCAAGGCCGACGTGGTGCGGCGCGACGAGCGGGAGAGCGGCGTGCGGAAGACGCTCAACTTCGGCCACACGATCGGCCACGCGGTCGAGCACTGCAGCGGGTACGCGCTGCTGCACGGATGTGCGGTCGCCGTCGGCATGGTGTACGAGTCGGCTCTGGGCGAGCAGCTCGGCGTCACCGCCCCCGGAACGGCCGAACGCGTCCGCGACGCGGTCCGCGCCGCCGGGCTGCCGCACGCGCGGCCGGCCTCGATCGCCGCGGACGAGATCGTCGCCGCGACGCACGGCGACAAGAAAGCGCGCGGCGGCAAGGCGGAATACGCGCTGCCGTCGCGCATCGGCGCGATGGCGGGCGCGGAGCACGGCTGGTCGCTGCCGATCGCGGACGAAACGGTGCTGGGCGCGCTGGCGTGAGCGGGCGGCGGCTGCGCGCGTGGATCGTCGGCGCCCTCGCGTCCGCTGGGGCGTTGGCGTGCACCCGATCGCATGACCCGATTCGGCTGCCGCCCGTGGTGGTGATGAGTCCGTATCGGCTGACGCCGGTCGTGGTGCACGGCGCGGCGCGCGGCTGGTGGAAGCTGGCGTCGCGCCACGCGCGCTACGGCGACCCGCTGCCGGTGGGCGTGACGATGTACTGCCTGCGGGGAACCACGCGCCGCGGTCGATACGTGCGCGCCGGCATCGTGGCCGCCGACCCGAGATACTTTCCGCTCGCCCGGTACATCGAGCTCTACGTCGGGCGCACGTACCTGGGGCGCTTTCTCGTCGACGATACGGGCAAGAGAATTCGCGGCGCCCGCATCGACGTGTGGACGGCGAGCTGCCGCGAGGCCAGGCGCTTCGGGCTGCAGCGCGGCACGGCTGTGCTCGTGGAGCGTCCCGCGATCGAAGTGCGGCAGGCTGGCTCAGGCACGCGCGCCAAATAGGGCCGCGGCTCGGCCTTTGCTCCCTGTAGCGGCGTCCTCAACGCTGAGCACGACCATGTCTTCGTTCGCCACGTACCTCATCGGCTTCATCGTCCTGATCGTCGGGCTCGCGCTCGCCGCGTATCTGCTCAACGTGCCGACCACGTGGATTGCCGTCGGCATCATCGTCCTGGTCGGCATCGGCATCCTGAGTGCGACGAGTCGCACGAAGATGCGCGATCCGAGCATCGATGCCGGGACGACGCACACCACCATCGTCGACCGCCGGCCGCCGAACCCGCCGACGGCGTGAGCCCGACAGCCCAGCGACCGCTCGAGTGACGACCCGCGGGCGAGGGGTGACAAGCCGCTGAGTTGCTGGTGCGAAAGCGCAGAGGGCGATTTCGGTCAGACTGACCGAAATCGCCCTCCTTCGATTTTATCCAAAGAGTAACCTGCAAATTCCTGTCATATCAACAACATAGAATCATCCGAACGCGCGCCGCGGCCATATTGGCGTAAATGTCTGTTGACGCTCCGGAAGCCCAACATTATCCTGCCGCTCCCTGCTACAGCTCTACAACGCGCGAGCAAAACTGCGCTCGCACACTAACCGGCGACAATCGGGAAGGAGCGTGTATGGAGCAAGTGACCGAGACCAGATCGTCGAAAGGCTACTTCCGATCGTCTCCGTCGACCGCGTTCGATCAGTACCTGCAAGACATCCAGAAGCTCCCACTGATCGACGATCCCGAAGAAGAGCGCCGGCTCGCGCGACGAGCGCAGAAGGGAGACGAGAAAGCCGCCGAGCGGCTGGTCACGTCCAACCTCCGGTTCGTGATCTCGTACGTGAAGAAGTACCAGGGCCATGGGCTCGACCTGAGCGAGCTCGTCGCCATCGGCAATGAAGGCCTGCTCAAGGCCGTCCGGAAATTCGATCCGGATCAGGGCGTCAAGTTCATCTCGTACGCCGTGTGGTGGGTGCGCCAGGCCGTGCTGAAGGCGCTCGCGGAACAGACCCGCTCCGTGCGCATCCCGCTCAACCAGAATTCGCAGCTCATTCGTCTCGCCCGCGCCGAGACGATCCTCGCGCAAGTCCTCAAGCGCGACCCCACCGAAGACGAAGTCAGCCGTCTGCTGGAAGAGACGCCGGAAGTCGTGCGCGCCGCCAAGCAGATGTCGGCCACCGAAGTCTCCCTCGACGCGCCGATCGATCGGTCGGACCGCGAAGCCTCCACCCTCGGCGAGCGGTTCGCCGGAGTCGACGGCACGGAGATCGAGGAAGTCACCGACTACAAGCTGATGCGGGAGTTCATCAACCGCGTCTTCCAGAAGTATCTCACGCCGCGCGAGCGTAAGATTCTTTACCTGTACTATGGTCTCGAGGAAGGCTCCGAGGCCATGACGCTGGAGAAGATCGGTGCGCTGATGGGCGTGACGCGCGAGCGCATTCGCCAGATTCGCGAGCGGGCGTTCGAGAAGCTCCGCGAGTCGCCGGACGGCAAGGCGCTCTGCGGCTTCTGGGCGGCCTGACCGACCGGACGATCAGAGAATCCGAAACGACCGGGCGCTTCGCCCGGTCGTGTTTTTTCGCCTGCAGGGCAGAAATCCCCATCCGCGGGCGCGCCGGAAATTGCTTCGAAACTCCGGTAGCGGCTGATCGTCTCACTGGGTGTCGCCTCATCGCCAAGCACGCAGACGCCGCGCCGCCGCGGTAGTCGGAGCCGCCTGGGTAGCTCTCATGCTCCTGGGCGCAATCGTGTGGCACGTGTCGGACCTGGAGGACCAGGCCATCGACGCGGCGCGACAGCGGCTCCCGGCCATGCTGGCCAACGCCACGCACATGCTCGACGTGTGGGCCGCCGAGCGCGAGACCGACGCGTCGGCACTCGCCGAGATGGCGGAGATCCACGGCAGCGATTCGGTGCGTGTTTCCCCCGAGCTGGCCGGACGCATTCTCTCGCTTCAACTCCGTTCGGTGCAGCGGCGCGGCGCGTATGCCGGCGTGTGGATCGTCGGCGCGAGCGGCAAGGTGCTGGCGAACGTCACCTCGGCGGCGCTGACCGGCGCGGAGCGCCAGGCGATTGCCGCCGCGCTGCTCTCCGGGGTCGAGCAGTTCGCGCGTCCCGAGGCCCACGACAGCACGGTCACGATCAGCGTCGTGCTCCCCGTCTCGACGCAGAGCGGGTCGCGGCCGCAAATCGAGGCGGCGGTGGTCCTGCGCTCGGATCTGAGCCGCGCGTTCATCAGCACCGGCGCGCCGCGCACGAGCAGCATCGCGCCGGTGCTCGTGATCCCGGGCGCGGCGTCCGCCATCTCGCTCTGTCCGGGACCCACCGCCAGGCTGTGTCTCGTGCCGCAGGGTGGGCGGCTGCCGCGCATTGTTGCGGGCATGCGCGACACCGTGATGCGGTATACGCGGCGGAGCGGCGAGCGCATGCTCGTGGGTGCGAGCCGAGCGCACGTCGTGCCCTGGACGATCTATTACCCGATCCCGACGACGACGCTCTTCGCGCCGGTCGACGCGCGGCTCCGGTTCGAGGCGCTCGCGTTTCTCGGACTGCTGCTCCTGGTCGGGCTCACGATGTACGCGCTGGACCGCACGGCGCATCTGCGGCGTCTCACGGAGCGCGCGCAGAGTGAAGCGCGATTCGCGGCGATCGTGAACACGGCGATGGACGCGATCCTGATCGTGGACTCGACGTTCCGGATCGTGGTGGTGAACAACGCGGTCGAAGAGATGTTCCGCATCGCCTATCAGGAGGCGATGGGGTGCTCGCTGCTCGAGCTCATTCCCGACGCGTCGGGCGACGAGCTGCGGCGGATGCTCGAGCAGACCATCCGGGCCGGCGAGAAGCCGCGTCTGTTCGCGCCGGACCGGTACGCGGCGGGGCGCCGCAGCGACGGCTCGATGTTCCCGATCGACCTGAGCGTGTCGCGCACGCAGATCGACGGTCACCCGCACCTCACGATCGTGATTCGCGACATCACGGACTGGCGCCGCGCCGAGGAGAACTCGGAGTGGCAGCGGCGCGTGCTCGAGGCGATCGCGACGGGCGTGGAGCTGCGAGACGTGCTGGGCACCGTGGTGCGCTTCCACGAGACGCAGTGCCCGGGCATCGAGTGCTCGATCCATCTCATCGACGACGACGCCGTGACGCTTCGCTCGGCGTCGGCGCCGTCGATGCGGCCCGAGTTCGTGGAAGCGATGGACGAGATCGTGATCGGGCCGCACGCATCGACGTGCGGCACGGCGGTGTACCGGCGCGAGCAGGTGATCACGGCGGACGTGGCGACGGATCGCCTGTGGGACGACTACCGCGCGCTGGCGCTCGAGCAGGGCTACCGCGCCTGCTGGGCGGAGACGATCCGGTCGCCGCAGGGACGCATGCTCGGCGCGCTGACGATGTACATCCGCGAGGCGCGGCGGCCGACGCTCGCGGAACTGCGCGTTTCGGCGACGGCGGTGCAGCTCGCGGGCATCGCGGTGGACCGCGCGTACGCGGCGGAGTCGCTGCGGCAGTCCGAGGCGAGCTTCCGGTCGTTCGTCGAGAACTCGCCGATCGGGATCTACCGCGCGACGGGGCACGGGCGCTTCCTCGCGGTGAACGAATCGCTCGTCCGGCTGCTGGGCTTCGAGAGCGCGCTCGATCTGCTGCACGTCGACATGTCGAAGGACCTGTTCGTGTCGCCGACGGATCGCGACCAGTTCCTGCACCGGCTGCAGACGCAGGGCGAGCTGCGCGGCTCGGACATGGAATGGCGGCGCAAGGACGGCACGACGGTGACGGTGCGCGTGAGCGCCCGCGCGTACCGCGACGATCGCGGGCTCGTCTGGTTCTCCGAAGGATTCGTGGAGAACGTGACGCCGCTCCGCGCGGCCGAGCAGGCGCTCCGGCAGTCGGAGAAGCTCGCCGCGCTGGGCCAGCTCGTCTCGGGCGTGGCGCACGAGCTGAACAACCCGCTCGCGTCGATCCTGCACTTCGCCGAGGACCTTCTCGAGGACGAGCGCACCGCGAGCGATCACGAGGCGATCTCGATCATTCGCGACCAGGCGCGCCGGTCGCGGTCGATCGTGCGTGACCTGCTGTCGTTCGTCCGCTTCCGCGATGCGTCGCGCGAGCGCGTGCATCTCACGGAGGCACTCGTCGCGACGGCGAAGGCGCTGCGGCCCGTGGTGGAAGACACCGGCGCGAAGCTCGTGGCGGAGCTACCGACGGAGCCCGTGTACGGGAACACGGATCGGGCGGGGCTGCAGCAGATCGTCACGAACCTCGCGGTAAACGCGGCGCAGGCGTCGGGCGCGGGAGGCACGGTGCGCATTCACACGTCGATCCAATCGGACGAGCTGCGGATCGTGGTCGAGGATACTGGCCCGGGGATTCCGCCGGCGCTGATGGATCGGATCTTCGAGCCGTTCTTCACGACGAAGCCGCTGGGCGAGGGCACGGGGCTGGGGCTGTCGGTGACGCTCGGGATCGTGCAGCAGCTTCGGGGGCGAATCGAGGTGGAGAACCGCCCGGCGGCCGATGGCGGCGGCGCGCGCTTCACGGTTGCACTCCCGATCGGGGGAGAAGGCGTCGAGGATCCGGGCCCGGTGATTCAGACCATGCCGGCGACACGCGATCAGGGCCCGAACGGCGCCGTCGCGCCACGGGCGCTGATCATCGACGACGAGCCGTCGATCCGGGCGGCGCTGCGGCGCTTCTTCGTGCGGCGCGGCTGGGTGGTGGATGAAGCGTCGGACGGCGCGCACGCGCTCTCGATGCTGCTCACGGCCAAGCTGCAATACGCGCTCGTGATCTCGGACCTGAAGATGCCCGGGTGCTCCGGTGTGGAGCTGCACGATCACGTTGCGGGCGTCGCGCCGGAGCTGCTCGACCGGATCATCTTCTCGACGGGCGACGTGGCGTCGCGCGAGGCGGCCGAGTTCGTGGGCCGCACACGGTGCATGGTGCTCCAGAAGCCATTCGAGCTGCGAATGCTCGAGTCGATCGTGTCGCGCATCCGCCAGATGGCGACTGCCTGACGCACGGGAGCGCGCCGGGCGGGTATACTTCTTGTCCGCCTCGCGAGTCGAATGTCTGAGCGTTCCCCCGTATTCATCGATTACTCCGGTCGTCGATGGCGCCGCGTCCGTCGGGCCATGCTCGTCGTCGGCGTCGCGACGACCGTCATCGGACTCGGGATCGCGCTCAGCCTGTTCCTGAGCGAGCCGCTCGTTCCCGAGCTGCACCCCACCACGCTCGTTCCCGCGACCCGGCCGAAGACGCGCGCCGAGGAACGCGAGCGCATCACGCTCAGGCGGCTGATCGATCGCGCGATCGCGCGCACTGGCAAGGTCCCGTACGGGCGCCATCCGTCGCGGATGCCGGTGGCCGCGGTGACGGGCACGAAGCCGCTCGCTCCGTCCAAGCCGATCGTCGCCGGATTCTATGTGAACTGGGACGAGAACTCGTACGCCTCGCTCGACCAGAACATCAAGAAGCTCGACTGGATCGTGGGCGAGTGGGCGTTCGTGAATCCGTCGGGCGATTCGCTCGACATCAAGGTCGACCGGAAGGTGATCGAGCGCGACACGCTCGAGCCGCCGGGGCACCGGCCGCAGCTCATCATCATGGTGAGCAATTACGAGACGGGGGCGCGCGGATTCCGCGCGGGAGCATTGGGGCGGCTGCTGGGGCGTCCGGCGGCGCGTGCGAAGGCGGTCGACCAATTGCGTCGCACCATTCAGGCGTTCGGCCTGGGCGGCGTGTTGATCGACTTCGAAGTCGGGCCCGCGGCGGGCGACATCCACGAGCCGTCGCTTGCCTTCACGCGGCAGCTTCGTGGCGTGCTCGCGCCGATGAACAAGGTGACGACATACGCCGTGCCGTCGTACATCACGAACCAGGAGCTGAAGGAGTCGGCGGCATCCTCGGACAAGTTGTTCGCGATGCTCTTCGACGAGCATTACGGCGCGGGCGATCCGGGCCCGATCGCGAGCCAGTCCTTCTACGAGAGCACGGCGCGCCGGATGGCCGCCGTCGTCCCGCCGGACAAGCTGATCCTGATGTTCGGCGCGTACGGGTACGACTGGAACGACCTGCCGCCTGAGCCCGGGCATCCCCGCATCGCCGAGCAGACGAACTTTCAGGGCGTGGTCGCGGCGATTCGCGACAGCGGTGCGGTGCTGCACTTCGACCGCGCGTCGCTCAACCCATACATCCGGTACACGAGCCCCGATTCCACGGACCATCTCGTCTGGTTCCTGGATGGGACGACAGCCTACAACGAGCTGCGGGTCGCGCATCAGATCGGCGCCGCGGGGAGCGCGGTGTGGCGCCTGGGCGACGAAGACCCGGCGATCTGGCACACGATCGGACGCGACGGCGCGCTGCTCTCGCCGGACAGCCTGCGCGGCGTGCCGCCGGGCTACTACCCGGAGACGGAGAACGTCGGCGAGATCATTCGCATCCGCGCGCGGCCGACGTCCGGCTCGCGAACGATCCGCGCCGACTCGGCCACGGGGCTCGTGAACGACGAGGCCTTCGTCACCTTCCCCACGCCGTTCATCGTACGCCGCTACGGGCTGCAGAACGAGCACCCGCATTGGGTGGCGCTCACGTTCGACGACGGGCCCGACGGCACGTGGACCGCGCCGATTCTCGACACGCTGCGTTCGCGGCACGCGCCGGCGACGTTCTTCGTGATCGGCGAGAACGCCGATGCGCACCCGCGGCTGCTGCAGCGGATCTACGCCGAAGGCGACGAGATCGGGAATCACACGTACTCGCACCCGAATCTCGGACTGACGAACGATCTGCGGACGCGCGCGGAGATCGAGCTCAACGAGCGGTTGATCGAGTCGCTCGTGCACCGGCGCACCGCGCTGTTCCGGCCGCCGTACTTCGGCGACGCGGAGCCGACGACCAACGACGAGCTGATCCCGGTCGCTGCCGCGTCGGACCGGCACTATCTCACGGTCGGCCTGCACGTGGACTCCGACGATTGGCGGATGCCGCCGCCGGATTCGATCATCGAGCGCGTGCTCGACGCGCGGGACGAGATGCTCGACTCGGTGGCCGCGTTCCAGAAGCGCGGCGCGGACACGTCGATCGCGGCGAACGTCATTCTGCTGCACGACGGCGGCGGCGATCGCCACAACACGGTCGCGGCGCTGGGGCCGCTGATCGATTCGCTCCGCGCGCGCGGCGACACGCTCGTGCTGGTGTCGGCGCTCGCCGGGCTGACGCGCGACGAGGCGATGCCGCCGCCGCCCGCGGTGAGCACGCTGCGCTACGCGTTCACCCGCGCCGGCTTCACGGCCGTGGGCGTGCTCGAATGGTCGTTGTTCTGGCTGTTCACGGCGGCGGTGGTGCTCGGCATCGCCCGACTGCTGCTGATCGGCGCGCTCGCGCTGATCCAGCGCGCAAAGCAGCACCAGAAGCGCGGCGTGCCGACGACGTTCGCGCCGGGCGTGAGCGTGGTGGTGCCCGCGTACAACGAGGAGAAGGTGATCGGCCACACGATTGCCAGTCTTCTCATGCAAGAATACGACGGCCCGATCGAGGTCGTCGTCGTGGACGACGGATCGTCGGACGGCACGTACGCCGCGGCGCTGGCGGCGCACGGCTCGCACCCGCAGGTCTCGGTCTACACGAAGCCGAACGGCGGAAAAGCGAGCGCACTCAACTTCGGGCTCGCGCGCGCCAGGCACGAGATCGTCGTGTGCCTGGATGCCGACACCATCTTCGCACCGGACACGATCGCCGAGCTGGTCCAGCCGCTGCGGGATCCGGCGGTCGGCGCGGTGGCGGGCAACGCGAAGGTCGGCAACCGGATAAACCTGATCACGCGCTGGCAGGCGGTGGAGTACGTCACCAGCCAGAACCTGGACCGCCGCGCGTTCTCGCTGCTCGACTGCATCACGGTGGTCCCAGGCGCCGTGGGTGCGTGGCGCCGGTCCGCGGTGATCGAGGCGGGCGGTTTCAAGGAAGACACACTCGCCGAAGATCAGGACCTGACGCTCGCGCTGAGGCGCCGCGGACATTCGGTGGCCTATGCGGACGGCGCCGTGGCGTACACGGAGGCGCCCGACACGGTGCGCACGCTCGCGCGGCAGCGATTCCGGTGGTCCTTCGGCACGCTGCAATGCGCATGGAAGCACCGCGGCGCGCTCTTCCGGCACGGGTCGCTCGGCTGGGTCGCGCTGCCGAACGTCTGGCTGTTCCAGCTCATCCTCCCGGCAATCTCCCCCGTGGCGGACCTGATGTTCGTGTGGAGCCTCGTGTCGGTGTGGATGAGCTGGCAGACGCACGGCGCGAATTACGCATTGTCCAACCTCGAGCAGGTGCTGTTCTACTACGCGGTGTTCCTGGTGGTGGACTGGGCGGCGGCGATGATCGGATTTCTGATGGAATCCGGCGAGGAAACGGCACTCACATGGCTGATCCTCCTCCAGCGCTTCGCCTATCGCCAGATCATGTACTGGGTGGTCGTGAAGTCGTTCGCCGCCGCGATCTCCGGACGCGTCGTGGGATGGGGCAAGCTCGAGCGAAAGGCAACGGTGGAGTTCAAGCCACTCGAAGGCAGGCAGCCGCGCCGCTGGGCGTGGCTGCTGCGTCGCATCTTCCGCCGCCCCTCGGCGACGTGATTCCAGCGTTCATCAATCCGCTCGCGGGCAACGCGGAGGCGGCGCGTGCGGCGCTCCAGAGCGGCGGCACGTTCGACATTCGTGAAGTCGAGCCGGGCGCTCTCGCCACGCAGGTGAAAGCTGCCATCGGCGCCGGGGCACGCCGGATTCTGGTCGCCGGCGGCGACGGCTCGATCGGGGCCGCGGCCAACGTGCTCTCGGGCACCGGCGTGGAGCTCGCGATCCTGCCGTGCGGGACGCTCAACCATCTGGCCAAGGACCTCGCGCTCCCGCTGGAGCTCGACCGCGCGGCGCGCGTCGCCGTGGAGGGCGAGGCGACGTCGGTCGATGCGGCGACGGTGAACGGCCGACTCTTCCTGAACACGAGCTCCGTGGGCGCGTACGTCACGTTCGTGCGCGCGCGGGAGCGGCTCGAGCGGCGCTTCGGGTATCATGCCGCATCGATCATCGCCGGCGCGCGGCTCCTCTGGCGCCTTCCGGTGTTCCGGGTGAGCCTGACGACGGAAGGCATGGCGCGCGAGTACGTGACACCGCTGGTCTTCATCGGCGTGGGCGAGCGCGAGCTCCGGCTTCCAACGCTTGGCGCACGCATCGCGGGCGGCCAGAGCGGCTTGCACGTGATGGTCATTCGCCGGCGTTCGGGCGCGCGCACGCTGGCGCTCGCGCTCGCGGCCGCCGCGCGCGGGGTGGACGCCGTGGCGCGCACGCCCGCGATGGACGCGTTCCTCGTGGACTCGTGCCGCATCGAGCCGCGCACGCATACCGCGGCCGTCGACGGCGAGCTCGTGAAGCTCACGCCGCCGCTCGAGTACCGGCACGTGCCGGGGTGCCTGCGCGTGATCGTTCCCCGCTCGACCGAGATCTAGGGACGGCGATCTCTCCCGCGCGGCGCGCAGTCGCATAGCTTTGAAGCGTGCAGGTTTCCCCGTCCTCCTCCCCGCCGCCTTCCCCCTCCGGCGCGTCGACCGCGGTCATCGACCAGTCACTCGCGGCGCAGCTCGCCGCGATCGTCGGCGAGAAGCGCGTGCTGTTCCGGCCGAGCGAGCTGTTGACGTACACGTCGGACGGGCTGCCGTCGTATCACAAGCAACCCGGGCTCGCCGTATTTCCGGGAACGCGGGACGAAGTCGTCGCCGTGGTGCGTGCGCTTGCCGCGCGAAAGGTCCCGTTCGTGCCGCGCGGCGCCGGGACCGGCCTCTCCGGCGGTGCGCTGGCGGACGGCGTCGTGCTCGTTGGGCTGAACCGACTGACGCGAATTCTCTCGATCGATCCGGAGAACTGTCGCGCGGTCGTGGAACCCGGGGTCGTGAACGTCGCACTGAGCCGCGCGGCGGCCGCCTACGGGCTGCACTACGCGCCGGACCCGTCGAGTCAGGCCGCATGCACGATCGGCGGCAACGTTGCCGAGAACGCCGGCGGGCCGCACTGCCTCAAGTACGGCGTGACGACGAACCACGTGGTCGCGCTGACGATCGTGCTTCCCAACGGCGAGGTGGTGGCGCTCGGCAATCCCGAGGGCGAGCAGGACGGCTATGATCTCGTGGGCGCGTTCGTCGGCTCCGAGGGCTGCTTCGGCATCGCGCTCGACGTGACGGTGCGCCTGTCGCGCAATCCCGAAGCGGTGCGCACGCTGCTCGCCGATTTCATGACTCTCGATGCCGCGGCGCGCGCGGTGTCCGGCATCGTCGCGACGGGCATCGTCCCCGCGGCGCTCGAGATGATCGACCAGGCGACGATTCGCGCGGTGGAGTCGTCGATCTACGCCGCGGGATATCCGACCGACGCGGCGGCGGCGCTGCTGATCGAGCTGGACGGCGCCGCGGCGGGGCTCGACGAGGACGTTGCCACGGTGGAGTCGCTGTGCACCGCGAACGGCGCGCGCACGGTGCGCGTGGCGCGCGACGAAGCGGAGCGCGGGCGGCTGTGGCAGGGGCGCAAGAAGGCCTTCGGCGCGATGGGACGCGTATCGTCGCACCTCGTGGTGCAGGACGCGGTCGTGCCGCGCACGCGCCTGCCCGAGGTGCTCGCGCGGATTCACGAGATCGGCGAGCGGCATCGCGTGCGCGTGTGCAACGTGTTTCACGCGGGGGATGGCAACCTGCATCCCAACATCGCGTACAACGCCGCCGATGCCGACGAGACCGCGCGCGTGCACCTCGCCATGCGCGAGATCATGGGCGCGTGCGTCGCCGTGGGCGGCACGATCACCGGTGAGCACGGCGTGGGACTCGACAAGGTCGGCTACATGGAGCTCGTGTTCTCGCCCGACTCGCTGGCGACGATGTGCGCGCTGCGCGACGTGTTCGATCCCGAGCGGCGTGCGAATCCGGGCAAGGTCGTGCCGATTCACTCGTGTCGCGAATGGACGGCGGCGCCGGCGGCGCGGCCGGCGGAGCGGGCCACATGACCGGCGCCGTCACGTCGTCCGTCGAGCTGCTCCGCGACCAGATGCGCGACCAGGTGCGCGATCGCATCCGCGATGCCGCGCCGGGCGCACGTGCGCTGCGCATCTCCGGTCGTGGCACGTGGCTCGATGCGGGCCGCCCCGTGATCGCGACCGACGATCTCTCCGTGCGTGAGGTGTCGGGCATCGTGGAATACGTGCCGGGCGACCTCACGCTCACGGCGCGCGCGGGCACCACGCTCGCGGAGATCGCCGACGCCACCGCCGCACACGGCCAATGGCTCGCGCTCGATCCGCACGGCGGCGATGCGGGCACGCTCGGCGCGACGGTCGCCACGGCGTCGAGCGGCCCGCTCGCGACCGCCTTCGGCACGCCGCGCGACCTCGTGCTCGGAGTCGAGTTCATTACGGGAACGGGCGTCGTGGCGCGCGGCGGCGGTCGCGTCGTGAAGAACGTCGCCGGATTCGATCTCACGCGTCTGCTCACCGGCTCCTGGGGCTCGCTCGGCGTGATCACCGAGGTGAGCGTGCGGCTGCACGCGCGGCCGGCCGTCGACGCGTCGTTCGCGGTGCCGCTCGCGAGCGACAGCGGCGCGGTGGAAGGCGTGTGGCGGCTGCTGCGGCGCGTGGCGTTCACGCCGCTCGCGTGCGAGGTCGTGAATGGCGCGCTGGCGCGCGCGCTGGTCGACGACGGGACGCCGTGCGCGCTCGTGCGGCTTGGCGGCAACCGCCAGGCCGTGGCCGCACAGCGCGCCGCGCTCGCCGAGCTCGGCTCGGTCCGCGAGATCGACGCGAGCGTGTGGTCGCGGCTGCGCGCGATCGAGCCGGCGGACGCGATCGTGTTCCGTCTCTCGACGCCGGCCTCGCGGATCCACGGCGCGTGGGAGGCGGCGGCCGCGCTCGACGCGCACGGCGCGATGATCCACGCCACCCCGGCGCGCGGCGTGGTCCGCTGCATCGTGCCGCGCACGGATGCTGGCGCGGCCGCGGTGCATCAGCTCCTGTCCACAGCCGGCGTCACGCGCCTGGGCGAGCGGCTCCCACCCGACGCCTGGGGCGTGCTGCCCCGGCCGGGCACGGACGCGCTCGCGCGCGGCATCAAGCGCGAGCTCGATCCCCGGGGCGTGCTGAACCCCGGGATATTTGGAGAAGTAGAATGAGTACTTCGGTTGTCGTGCCTCCCGAGTGCGCGCTTCCCGGTTCGCCGCTCGCCCGCGAGCGCGCGGGCATCGACGCGTGCGTCCACTGCGGATTCTGCCTGCAGAGCTGCCCCACGTACCTGACGCTCGAGGACGAGAACGATTCGCCGCGCGGGCGCATCGTGCTCATGCGCGCGCTGCTCGAGGGCACCCTGGCGCCGGAGAGCGAATCGGTCACCACGCACATCGACCGGTGCCTCGGATGCCGCGCCTGTGAGACGGCCTGCCCGTCGGGCGTGCCGTACGGGCACCTGCTCGAGGCGACGCGCGCCACGCTCGCCGCGCGGCGGCCGATTCCGTTCGTTGCGCGAATGATCCTCGCGGTGTTCGGGCGTCCGTCGCTGCTCGCCATGGCGATGGCCGGCGGACGCGTGCTCCGCGCGACGGGACTCGCGCGGCTGCTCGCGAAACTCCCCGGTCGCGCGGGCTTCGGGATGGCGATGCTCGCCTCGACGGCGCGCGATCGCCGGTCCACGGCGCGCCCGGTCGCGAGCGGCGGCACACGCGGCCGCGTCGCGCTGCTCACCGGGTGCGTGATGGAGGGGTTGTTCGCCGACACGAATCGCGCGACCGAGCTGGCGGTCACCACGAACGACTACGCGCTCGTCGACGCGCCGGGACAACAATGCTGCGGCGCGCTGCACGCCCACGCGGGCGACGACGAGGCGGCGCGCCGCCTCGCGCGCGCGAACATCGCGGCGTTCGAGCGCTCGGGCGCCGAATACATATGCGTGAACGCGGCCGGCTGCGGCGCGATGATGAAGGAGTACGGCCACCTGCTCGCCGACGATCCCGCGTGGGCCGAGCGCGCCGCGCGCATGGCGGAAAAGGTGCGCGACGTGAGCGAGCTGCTCGCCGCCGCGGGTCCCGCGCGCGGAGGACCGGTGCGCGTGCGCGTCGCCTACGACGCGCCCTGCCACCTCGTGCACGCGCAGCGCATCGCCGCGCCGCCGCTCGACGTGCTGCGCGCGATCCCCGAGCTCGAGCTCGTGCCGCTCAACGAGGCGGACGTGTGCTGCGGCAGCGCGGGGATCTACAACCTGGTGGAGCCGGACACGTCCAACATCGTGCTCGATCGCAAGCTCGCGAACATTCAGGCGACGAACGCCGAGCTGATCGCAACGGGCAACCCGGGATGCCTGATGCAGATCGGCGCCGGGCTGCTGCGCGCCGGCGCTCCCGTGCGCGCGGTGCATCCGGTCGAGCTGCTCGCCGAGAGCTACGTCAAGCGCGCTGCGCCGTAGCGGCGGCGGTGGCGCGGGCCGAGCGGCCTCGTTTACTTAGGAACATGGTCGACGTTGCGCTCTTCGAGCTCGAGAACGTGCTGTTCGACACGCGCGAGCTTCGGCGGTCCGCGGTGACGGAGGCCTGCGCGGCGCACGGCATCGTGGCCGCCGCCGAACCGGATCAGCTCGAGCGCGCGAGCGCGCACGCGGCGATTCAGGCCATCCTCACCGCGAACGGAATCGGACACGACGACGTGCTGATCGATCTCATCGCCAGGCGCGCCGAGCGCGCCTTCTCGGCGCGGCTCGCCCAGCGTGGCGCCGTGCTCGCGCCCGGAGCGGCGCCGTTCGTCGCCGACGCGGCGAGCGCGGCGCGCCTGGCGGTGGTGACGCGCGCATCGCGCGGCGACGCCGAACTGCTGCTCCGCCTCTCCGGACTCGACGGCGCATTCAGCGTCGTGATCACGAGCAGCGAGGTGCTCGACGCGAAGCCCTCGCCCGAGGGACATCGCGCGGCGCTCGAGCGAATGGCGCGGCAGCGGCCCGTGCGTCACGGCGCGGCGATCGCGTTGGAGGACGGGAGCGCCGGCATTCGCGCGGCACGCGCCGCCGGCGCGCGGTGCGTCGCGGCGGGCGACGTGCCGGCGCACGTCGCCATGGAGGCGGACGCGTACCTGGCGTCGCTCGCCGAGACGAGCCTCGGCGCGCTCGACAAGCTGTCGACGCCGGGCCCGGAGCACGTGCGATGACCGGCAGCACGGCGGCCGTGACGCGGGAGATCGCCGGACAGGACGTGGTCGTGGCGTACACGGACGTGGCGGTGGACTATGCGGCGCTCCGGAGCGG
>DASZUN010000264.1:0-11471 GCA_035547615.1 Gemmatimonadaceae bacterium
CCGCCGTATCGGCGCCCCGCCCGCCCCGCCCCGCGGCCGCCGGCGGCGGTCCACCGCGGCCCCGGCCGCGCGCGAACATCGCCGCGACGCCGCGGTTCGTGCTCGCCGCTTCCATCCCGGTGCTCGGCCCGCGCATCGTGCCGTTGTCCTGTCTATTCCCGTATACCCAATAAGGAATCTGGTTGTCCACCGCGACATGGTAGAACTGCGCGATCGGCAGCGCGACGTTGAGCCACGTCTTCCCGTGATCGTTCGTGAGCCGCGCGCCGAGGTCATTGGTCAGGCCGAAGTGGCCGGGATTCTTCGGATCGATCCAGATGTCGTGGTTGTCGCCGCCCCACGGCACCTCGTTGAACGACTTGCCACCGTCCTTCGACTGAAAGAAGCTCGAGTTGGCGATGAGGATCTCGTCCGCGTTCCCGCTCGAGACCTTGATGTTGATGTAGTAGCCAGCGCGGCCGATGAGCTGCCGCGAGTAGTTCACCGCATTCCACGTCGTGCCGCCGTCGTCGCTGCGCCACACGGAGCCCTGGTCGGCGGTCTGGATCAGCGCGTACACGCGCTTGGAGTTGGTCGGCGCGACCGCGACGTCGATCTTGCCCACGGGCGACTTGGGCAGCCCGGGGCTCTCGACGCGCTTCCACGTGTCGCCGCCGTCGTGCGTGACGTAGATGCCGCTGCTCGGTCCGCCGCTGAACATCGCCCACGTGTGCATCACCACCTGCCACGCGCCGGCGAACAGCGTCTTCGGGTTCTTCACGTCGATCGTGAGCCCGGAGCATCCGGTGTTCTCGTCGACGAAGAGCACCTGCTTCCACGTCTTGCCGCCGTCCATCGTGCGAAACACGCCGCGCTCGTGCTGCGGCCCCGTCGCGCGGCCGAGCGCGCACACGTAGACGATGTTCGGATTGGTGGGATGCACGATGATCCGCTGGATGCGTCCCGTGGAGTCGAGTCCCATGTGGTGCCACGTCGCGCCGGAATCGGGCGACATGTACACGCCGTCGCCCTGGAGATCGGCGTCGCGAATCGCCCACGCTTCACCTGTTCCCGCCCACACGATCGTCGGCTTCGACGGCGCGACGGCGAGCGCGCCGATCGCCGACACCTGCATGGAATCGGAGACCGGCCGCCACGTGGCGCCGCTGTCGCTCGACTTCCACACGCCGCCCGACGCGGCGCCGATGTACCACGTCTTCAGATCGCCGGGCACGCCGGTGATCGACGACACCCGCCCGCCCTCGGCGGGGCCGAGCAGTTGGAAGCGAAAGGGATCCTCCTGCGGCGCGCGCGGCGCCTGGCCGCCGCGCTGCTGCGCAAGGAGGGGTTGCGATGCACACAGAATTGTGAACGCGACGAGCGCGGGCAAACGGCGCATGGTCCGAGGGCTCCTGAGGAAGGGCGAGTCGCACATACAGTATCCTGACAATCGGAGGTCGGACAGAGGGGTGCGGCAGCAGAGTATATTCGGGCGGAAGCGCCACCTCCCTCCGTTTCGATCCTGACGCCGCAGTTAATGCTCCCCTTCCTCGCCGCCTTTCAACTCGCCGTCTCGCAACCCGTCTACAACGGCCGCCTGGGCCAGACCACCGTCCGCGCGCCGAAGGTCGAGACTGACGTCACGATCGACGGCAATCTGAGCGAGCCGATCTGGCAGCAGGCCGCGCTGCTCACGGGATTCTCGGAGTATCAACCCGCCGACGGCCGCCCGTCGCCGGATTCGACGGAAGTGCGCGTCTGGTACTCGTCGGATGCGATCTACTTCGGCATTCGCGCCTTCGAGCCGCATGCGCCGGTGTCGGCCACCCTCGCCGATCGCGATCGCATCTCGTCCGACGACAACGTCGAGCTTCACCTCGACACCTTCGACGAGCACAATCGTGCGTTCGTCTTTGCCGTGAACCCGCTCGGCGTGCAGGCCGACGGCACGAAGAACGAAGTCGGCGGCTTCATCCCGGGCTCCAACGTCGCGCCCGGGCAGACCGATCTCAGCGCGGATTTCGTCTGGCAGTCCAAGGGGCACGTCACGGACTACGGGTTCGAGGTCGAGATCCGCATCCCGTTCAGCAGCCTGCGCTATCCGCCGGGCTCGAACGAGCGGTGGGGCTTGCAGGTGCAGCGGCACGTGCAGCACAACGGCTACGACGAGACCTGGACGCCGGCCAAGCGCGCGTCCGCGTCGTTCATCTCGCAGGAGGGCTTCCTCGTCGGGATGAGCGGCATGCACCACGGCGAGGTCGTGGAGCTCAACCCCGAGTTCACGAACACGGTGAACGGCGCGCCGAGCGCGAACCAGATCGGCTGGAAGTACGACGCCAAGCCGCAGCTCGGCGGGAACGTGCGCTGGGCGCTCGGGAGCGACTTCGTGCTCAATGGCACCGTGAAGCCGGACTTCTCGCAGGTCGAGGCCGACGCGACGCAGATCGCGGCCGACCAGCGGTTCGCGCTCTTCTACCCCGAGAAGCGCCCGTTCTTCGTCGAAGGGCTCGACGAATTCAACGCGCCGAACACGCTCGTCTACACGCGCACGATCGTGCAGCCGCAGGGCGCGGCGAAGCTCACCGGCAAATTGGGTCGCGCGAACATCGCCGTGCTCTCGGCGCTCGACGCCGCGTCGTCAGCGTACGACGCGAGCCACCCGCTCGTGGACGTCGTGCGCATCACCCAGGCGTTCGGGGAGCAGTCGCAGACGGGCCTCCTCTACAGTGACCGCGCCGGCGCGGGACGGTACAACCGCGTGTTCGGCGGCGACGCGCACATCGTGTTTCTCAAGAAGTACTTCGCGCAGTTCCAGCTCGTCGGCAGCTCGACGCACGCCAACGGCGTGACGCGCCAGGGTCCGATGTGGGAAGCGGTGCTCGACGGCACCGGCCGGAGCTTCGGCTTTCACTACAACGTGATCGGCATCTCGCCGCAGTTCGTGGACGATAACGGCTTCGTGCCGCGCGTGGGCTACGTGCAGCCGAACGTGATGAACCGGTACACGTACTATGGGAAGCCCGGCGCGCTGCTCGAGCGCTTCAACGTGTTCGGCACCGTGGTGGGCCTCTGGAATTACGACGACTTCTTCTCGGCGAAGAGCGTGCTCGAGGACCACGCGAACGCGCAGATGGGATTCACGTTCCGCGGCGGCTGGAACGTGAACATGAACCCCAAGCTCTCGAGCTACGGATTCTCGCCGGCTACGTATTCGGGAACGTACAGCGCGCCGAACCTCCCGTTCACGCCGTCCAACCGCATCGAGACCGCGGTGAGCTCGTTCAGCATCGCCACGCCGCAGTTCCCGCGGTGGGACTTCTCGGTTGGCACGACGGTCGGCAACGACGTCGATTTCCTCGAGACGTCGCGCGTGCGGCGCGTGGACTACAACGCGACGCTGAACCTGCGCCCGAGCTCGCGGCTGCGCGTCAACGCGACGTACGTGAGCAGTCAATTCACCCGTCGCGCCGACCAGACGCGCTCGACGTTCACGCACATCCCGCGGCTCAAGATCGAGTATCAGCTCGCGCGGCCGGTGTTCGTGCGGGTGGTCTCGCAGTACACCGCGCAACGTCGCGAGCCGCTCCGCGATCCGATCACCGGACAGGTGCTCTTGTTCGACGTGAACGGCACGCTGACGCCGTCCACCGTGAACGCGTCCAACGCGCTGCG
This sequence comes from Gemmatimonadaceae bacterium, assembly GCA_035547615.1. Lineage (GTDB taxonomy): Bacteria > Gemmatimonadota > Gemmatimonadetes > Gemmatimonadales > Gemmatimonadaceae > JAQBQB01. The sequence goes on from DASZUN010000264.1 coordinate 3,652, forward strand.
CACCGACTGGCTGTTCTCGTACCGGCCGACGCCGGGGACGGTGTTCTTCCTCGGTTACGGCGGGAGCCTGAGCGAGCCGGATCCGTTGGCATTCCAGCGGCTGCGCCGGACGACCGATGCGTTCTTCGTCAAACTGTCGTACGTGTTTCGGTAGGCACCGCCGAGCTCGGAGCCGCTGCCGCGATCAGGATTTCGGTTTCGCGATCTTGAATGCCAGATATGATATTCTGGCGCCCGGCGCGAGCAGCATCTGGTGCGGCGTGCCCGCCGGCACGATCACCACGTCGCCCGGCCCGATCGCGCGCTTCTCGCCGCCTTTGATCACGCCACCGCGCCACTCGCCCGGCGACGCCTCCTTCCCGCCGGCGATCGTGCCGCCGGTCAGCTCGGTCGCGTGTCCCGACTGCACCACGAACTCGTCCGTCCAGTCGGCGTGGCGCTCCACCCCGCCGGTGCTGTCGCGCTGCGTGAGCGCGTACGTGTAGCCGGGGCCGCCGCCGAGCTGCGCGGTGCGCGACGCGGCGCGCGGAAGCGAATCGGCGGTGTGGCGGAGCTGCGCGGGGGTGATGATGGTCGCCGGCTTCACGGCCTGCGCGCCAACGGCGGGCGCGATCGCGAGGGCGAGCGCGAGTGACACGATCGATCGCATGGCGGTCGGACTGAGGTCAGGGGGTGGTCGTGGATTCCTTCTGCGACGTCACCTTCTCCGCGAGACCGCCGAAGGTCAAGACCCAGCGAAATGCCTTGTGCATCCCCGCCGCCGCGGGCTCGAGCGCGTGCACGCCGGCGCGCTGCAGCAGCCAGTTCAGGCCCCGCACGATCAGCAGCAGCAATCCGAGCACGCCGAGCGACACGCCCCAGATCGGGAAGACGATGACGAAGAAGATCAGGATGAACGGAAGCAGTAGAATCGGGACGATCGGAACCAGTCCCACACCGAGTGTCACGGGATCATCTCCTGGCGCATTGGTGAAGCCCCCCAACTCAATGTAGTTGGGCGCACAATCAATCGCGCTCGGACCTCGGACTCACCGGGACCGTGTCGTGTTCCTGCAGCGTGGCCAGGAACCGGTCCGCCCACTGATGCACATCGTGCTCGAGCGTCTGCGCCCGCAGCGCGGTCATGCGACGGCGGCGCTCGTGACCCGGCATCGTCAGCGCCTGACTGAGCGCGTCGGCGACGCCATCGACATCGTACGGATTCACGACCAACGCATCCGTCAGCTCGTCCGCCGCACCGGCAAATTCGCTCAGGATGAGCACGCCATCCCCATCGACCCGACTCGCGACGAATTCCTTGCAGACGAGATTCATGCCATCACGCACCGGCGTCACCACCATCACGTCCGCCGCGCGGTAGAGCGCCAGCAGCGTCGTCGGTGGCACACTGCGATAGAGGTAGCGGATCGGCGACCACGTGGGCGTCGACAGGTCGCCGTTGATCCGGCCGACGAGCCCGTCGACTTCCGCGCGCGCCTTGCGATACGCGCCGACGTTGCCGCGCGACGGCACGGCGACCTGGATGAGCTGCACGCGCTCGCGCCATTCCGGATGCTCGCGCAGCAGTCGCTCGAACGCGAGGAGGCGCCGTGGAATCCCCTTGCTGTAGTCCAGCCGATCGATGCCGACGAGGAGCTTGGTGATCCCGGCGCGAAACTCGAGGCGCTTGGCGCTCACGCGCTGGTCGCCCGCCTGCACCGCGAGCTCCGCGGCGTCGATGCCCATGGGGAACACGCCGAGGGCGACGCGGCGATGGCGCCACGAGACGGTCGCGTCGGCCTCCATCTCCACGTGAAAGAGGCGGCGGAGCGCCGCGGTGAAGTGGCCGCGCCAGCGTCGCGTGTGAAACCCGATCACGTCCGCGCCCAGCATGCCTTCCACGAGCCAGCTCCGCGTGGAGAGCGCGAAGAAGATCTCGGGGTTGGGGAACGGGATGTGGAGAAAGAACCCGATCCGCGCGTCGGGGAGCCGCTTGCGCAGGAGCAGGGGCAGGCGCAGCAGATGGTAGTCGTGCACCCAGATCAGATCGCCCGGGCGGTAGTGCGCTACCACGGCGTCGGCGAACCGCTCGTTCACGCGCTCGTACACGTTCCACCCCTCGACACGCAAGGGGAGCTGGTCGAGGCGATCGTGGCAGATCGGCCAGAGGACGCTATTGCTGATGTCCTCATAGAACACGCGCTGCTCGTCCTTCGAGATCTCGACCGGGTAGAGGCCGCGCGCGTCGAGCTTGGCGTCGAGCTCCGCGCGCCGCTCGGGCTCGAGATTCGAGATCTCGCCGGGCCAGCCGATCCAGATGCCCTCGCTCTGCTGGTGCGGCCCGCGCAGCCCGGTCGCGAGGCCGCCCGCGCTCTGCTGCACCGTGAACCCGCCCGACCCCGCGCTCACCGTGATCGGCAACCTATTGGAAACGGTGATGAGGCGAGGCTGGGCGTCGGGCATGATCACTCCATTTACATGTATTTCCAGTTTCGTGGCTTCCCCGCGGCCATCCATTCGACGGCTTGCGCCAGGCGACGCTCGCGCGTGGCCTGCTGCTTGGCCTCGGTGATCCACTCGATGTACTCGCGCCGATGACTCGGCGAAAACTTCTCGAACGTCGCGCGCGCCTTCGCGTTCTTCTTCAACGCCGCGGCCAGATCGTCCGGAACCGGCAGCGCCTTCTTCGCCGTTTTCGGCGCGCGCTGCACCTTCACACCGCCGGCATTGAGCTCGGCGGCTTTCTTAACATAACCCGTGAGCGCGCGTTTGTTCGGCAGATCCTTCAGCGAGGTGATGTTGCCGAAATGCCCGTTCGGCGCCGTGGGCTCGGCGTCGCCGAGCACGAGCGAGCCCTTCCAGAAGCCGAAGCGGCAATGCGCCTTGAACGACGACATGTTGCACAGCATGCCGTGATAGTCGAACGCCGGCATGCCCCACTTGAGCGTTTCCTCAACGTCCGGGCAGGCGGCGTGCACCGTCTCCCGGATGTAGGTGAGGATCGGCTTCGCGAAGTCCGCCGATTTCGCGATGTACGCGTCGACGCGCTTGTCTCGGGTGCCCATGGCGCGCTACCAGATGCGCGGCACGAGCGCCGCGGGACGGACCATCGGATCGCCGGGCTTGCACCCGAACGCCCTGGCGAACGCCGGGATGTTCGACAACGGGCCGTCGACGCGCCAGTGCTCCGGGGCGTGCGGATCCACCGTGACACGATTGCGCAGCGCCTCGGGGCGCGTGTTCATGCGCCAGCTCTGCGCGTAGGCGATGAAGAAGCGCTGCTCGGGCGTGAAGCCGTCGATGAGCCCGGGCCGGCCATTGCGCTGCAGCGCGCGCTGGAGCGCATCGTACGCGGTGAGCAGTCCGCCGTAATCGGCGATGTTCTCGCCGAGCGTGAGCTTGCCGTTCACGTGGAACGTGTCGACCTGCACGTAGCCATCGAACTGGTCGACGACCTTCTGCGCTTCCTTGGAGAAGTGCGCCGAATCGCTCGCCACCCACCAGTCGCGGAGATTGCCCGCCGCGTCGTAGTGCCGGCCTTCGTCGTCGAAGCCGTGCGTCAGCTCGTGCCCCGCCCAACTGCCGCCGAGCGAACCATAATTCGCGGCATCGTCGGCTTTGGGGTCGAACGTCTGCGGCGCGAGCGCGCCGGCCGGGAACACCATCTCGTTCCGCGTGGGATTGTAGTACGCATTGACCGTGGGCACGGTCATGTCCCACTCGGTCGTGTCGACCGGCTCGCCCGGACGGTTCACCGTGCGCTCCCACTCGAATTGGTTCGCGCGCTGCACGTTGAGCGCGAACGGTCCCTCGGTCGTCACGAGCTTCGAATAGTTCCGCCACCGGTCGGGGTAGCCGACCTTCTCGCCCATCTTCGCGAGCTTGATCGCGGCCTGCTTCTTGGTCGCATCGGACATCCAGTCCAGCTTCTTCACGCGCTCGCCGAACGACGCGCGGATGTCGTCGATCACCTGCTTGGCGCGGGCGCGCGCGGCCGGCGAGAAGGTCTTCTGCACGTACGCCTGGCCGAGCGCTTCGCCGATCAGGCCGTCGGTGGTCTGGAGGCAGCGCTTCCAGCGCGGCAACATGGCCTTGGCGCCGGTGAAGCGTTTCGAGAACTCGAAATTCTCGTTCACGAACGGCGTGCTGAGCCACGGCGCGGCGGCGGCGATCGCGTGGTAGCGGAGATACGCTTGCCAATCAGCCATTGGGCTGAATTCCACGAGGGAATCCAGCCGCGCGTAGAACTTGGGCTCGGCGACGTTGACCTTCTCGAGCGCCCCGTGGAGTCCGACCGTGTGGAAGTAGCCGATCCAGCCGATGTTCGGGGTCGACTCCCGGAACTCGTCGAACGACATCGGATGGTCGGTCGCCGCGGGATCGCGCCGGGCGACGTTCGTGAGCGTCGCCTCGGCGAGCTTGGTCTCGAGCGCGAACACGCGGTCGGCGTCGCCGCGCGCCTGATCGGCGCTCTCACCGGCGAGCGAGAGCAGCTTGGCGATGTGCGCCTTGTACGCGGTCTGGAGCGAGTCGGTCGACGGATCGTGCTTCGTGTAATAGTCGCGATTCGGCAGCCCGAGCCCGCCGGAGCCGAAGTCGCCGAGGTAGTGCTTGGCGTCGTGCTCGTCGACGTCGGGGCCGTAGCTGAACGCGGCGTTCACGCCGGACATCTGCAGCGTGCCGATCTCCTCGAGGAGCTGCTGGCGCGGTCCGATGCGATCGATCGCGGCGAGCGTCGGGCGGAGCGGCGCGATGCCCTCGCGTTCGGCGGCGCTCGAGTCCATGCACGTTGCGTAGAAGGTGCCGAGCTTGCGCTCCGTGCTCGCGGCCGGGAGCGACGCGCGCCGCTGCATCGCGTCGTCGAGCACGGACTTGACGACGAGCTGATTGAGATCGGTCATCTCGCGGCCGACGCCGGACGACGAATACGCGGCGGGGATCGTGTCGCGGGCGAGCCACCCGCCGTTCGCGAAGTCGAAGAAGTCGACGCACGCGTTGGCGTGGCGGTTCATGTAGCTCGTGTCGACGACCTTGAGCGGCGTCGGGGTGGTCTGCGCGGAAAGCGTCGTCGCCACGACGAGCGCCGCGGCGAGGGTCAAGCGACCGATCATTCGAGTGTCCGAAAGTGGGGTGTATCGAACGTATCGGCGCGGCGGGGGCGGGGTCAACGTGAGGATGCGCCGAGGGGCCGACAGCCGGGAACGACAATCAAGCGGAGAACAGCCGAACAACACGAATACAGCTGGGGGTGTACTTCGCTCGGTTCGACCGTGTTTCGTTGACTTGTCGTTCCCCGCTGTTCCAGCCCCGGCGCGTTGTCTCATCCCCGCACAGGTCTATAGCTTGAACGAGACCACACTCCGGATTCTCCGACCTATGCGTCGCATCGCTGCTCTCTTCACGCTCCTGACCTGCGCCACCGCTGGCGCGCAGCGCGCACCGCGCGTCTACACCCATGCCGACACGGTCCGCGGCACGAACGGGCCGGCGCGATCGTGGTGGGACGCGTCCTTCTACGACCTGCACGTGCGCGTGAACCCGGTCGACAGCAGCATCGCCGGGTGGAATGCGATCACCTATCGCGTGCTCCGGCCCGCGAAGGAGATGCAGATCGATCTCCAGGTGCCGCTCGAGGTCGACAGCATGGTGCAGGACGGGCGCCGGCTCACGTTCCGGCGCGACAGCAACGCGTTCTTCGTCGCGCTGCCGACCGCGCAGCGGACGGGCACGAAGCGGACGGTCAGCGTCTACTATCATGGCAAGCCGCGCGCGGCGATCCGGCCGCCCTGGGACGGCGGCTACATCTGGCAGCACGACTCGCTCGGCAACCGCTGGATCGCGACGGCCAACGAAGGCCTGGGCGCGAGCGTCTGGTGGCCGGTCAAGGACATCCTGAGCGACGAGCCCGACAGCCAGCGGATCGCGATCACCGTCCCGGAGCCGATGATCGACGTCTCGAACGGCCGGCTGCGTTCGACGACGCACAACGCGGACAGCACGACGACGTACGAATGGTTCGTGACGGAGCCGATCAACACGTACGACGTCGAGGTCAACGCGGGCCAATACGCGCACTTCTCGGACATCTATCAGGGCGAGCAGGGGCCGTTGACGATGGACTTCTGGCCGCTCGCGTACCATCTGGACACGGCGCGCGTGCAGTTCCAGCAAGCCAAGCCGATGATCAAGTGCTTCGAGCACTGGTTCGGTCCGTACCCGTGGTACAAGGACGGCTACAAGCTCGTGGAGGCGCCGCACCTGGGCATGGAGCACCAGAGCGGCGTGGCGTACGGCAACCACTTCAAGAACGGCTACCTCGGCCGCGACCTCTCCGGCACCGGGCTGGGGCTCAAGTGGGACTTCATCATCGTGCACGAGAGCGCGCACGAGTGGTGGGGGAACAACATCACGGGCAAGGATCAGGCGGACATGTGGATCCACGAGAGCTTCGCGAACTACGCGGAAGGGATCTACACGGAGTGCCAGCAGGGCAAGGCGGCGGGCGAGCAGTACATCATCGGCAGCCGGCGCAACATCCGGAACGACGCGCCGATCATCCCCGCCTACGGCGTGAACGCCGAGGGCTCGGGCGACATGTATTACAAGGGCGGGAGCATGATCAACATGCTGCGCCAGCTCGTGAATGACGACGCCAAATGGCGGAGCGTGCTGCGCGGGCTGCAGTCGCACTTCTGGCACCAGACGGTGTCGAGCCCGGTCTTCGAGCGGGAGCTCAGCACGCTGGCCGGACAGGATTTCTCGAAGATCTTCCAGCAGTACCTGACCACGACCAAGATCCCAGTTCTCGAATACAAGATCGATGATGGCCGGCTGTCGTACCGCTGGGCGGACGTCGTGCCCGGCTTCGCGATGCGCGTGCGGGCGGCGGTCGGTGACACGACGGCCTACAAGTGGCTCTCGGCGACCGAGGCCTGGAAAACGCTCCCCGGGAAAGTGGCGGCGGATGCGGCGGTGAAGGTGGATCCGAACTTCTACGTCCTGGTGCGGCGGGAGGGCGAGGCGGGCGCGAGGTGAGTTGGAGTCGGTGAGCTACGGATTCGACGGATCTGGACGAACTTGACGGACGCGTCGTTGCTTGAAGCTTTTGTCATAGATGACGCGGTGGAACTTGGGCTCTCGGCCGAAGTGCAGCACAAGACCGACTTGGAGGTCCGTCGATCGGAGATAGTTCAGAAGTTGGCGTGGTGCATCCTTGTGGAGGAACTCGGTCGCTTTGACCTCGAGAACCAATCGACCATCAACGACCAGGTCCATGCGCTGATAGGCCAGGATCTCGCCGTCGTAATAGACGGGAACCGCGACTTCTCGACCGACGGCGTGACCGCGTCGTGTCAGCTCGCGCTCCAGTCCCAACACGTAGATGCTCTCGAGAAATCCGAACCCGAGCTTTCGATACACTGCGTAGAACGCGCCGATCGCCGAGCGCGACAACGCCTCTTCAAGCAGTTCGTCGCCATTCTGTAGCGGCATTCCGTCAAGTTCGTCAGAGTTCGTCGAATCCGTAGCACCAAATCATTCCAACCATACCCGCCACACCGCATGCGACTCGCGCGACTGTCCGCAGTGGCACTCTCCCTCGCCACCAGCGCCCACCTCGCGGGCGCCCAGACGCTCGAATCGCTCTGGTACTCGGTCGACAACGAGAGCAGCACGCAGAGCTTCCTCGCCCACGCGGACAAGATCTCGATCGTCTCGCCGCAGGTGTTCTCGATCGACTCCCTCGGCGTGATCTGGGGCGACGTCGATGCGCGGGTGGTCGCGCGCGCGAAGCAGGCGGGCACGAAGGTCGTGCCGCTCGTCATGAATCCCGGCTTCGACCA
>DASZUN010000265.1:0-15332 GCA_035547615.1 Gemmatimonadaceae bacterium
CAAGTCAGCCGGACGCGACGTGACGCAGCAATACGCGGTCGCCTGAGAGCTGACGGCGATGTCAGCCCTCGAGGCCGTTCGCGACGTTAGCCGTTACGCCCGTTGACACAACCGTCTGAATTCAATAGGTTTAGAGGCTCACCACGCATTGATTCAGAGTTCCCAATGGCCTACGCAATCATTCGCACCGGCGGCAAGCAGTTCCGTGTCGAGCCGGGCCGTACCTACAAGATCCCCTCTGTCGTCGGCGAACAGGGCGGCACGATCGAGTTCAACGACGTGCTCCTCGGCAATGACGGCAACGCCGTGAAGACCGGCGTGCCGGCGCTGACCGGCGCCAAGGTCACCGGCGAGATCGTCCGCCATGGTCGCGGCGAAAAGATCGTGGTGTTCAAGCAGAAGCGCCGCAAGAACTACGCGCGCAAGCGCGGGCATCGGCAGGGCTTCACCGAAGTCCGCATCAACGACATCTCCCTCGGCTGAGCGAGGTTCCCAATGGCACATAAAAAGGGCGTCGGCTCCTCGCGAAACGGCCGCGACTCCAATCCGAAGTACCGCGGCGTGAAGAAGTACGGTGGCGAGCGCGTGGTCGCCGGCAACATCATCATCCGCCAGTGCGGCACCAAGTGGCACCCGGGCCGCAACGTCGGCCTCGGCACGGACTACACGATCTATGCGCTCATCGACGGCATCGTGAAGTTCGAGCACCACAGCAAGAGCCGCTACAAGGTCAGCGTCTACCCGACGCAGTCGACCGAGGCCACGACCGCCGCGTAAGCGAGTCGATGGCGAAAACCGGAAAGGGTCCCCTCACGGGGACCCTTTTTCATCTCCACTATTCACTCGTGGTGAATCGATCCGGCGGCGCGGTGCGTAGTGTCTCAGGAGCGCGCGAGCGGAACGGCGCGTGCATGCGCCCGCAGTGCGACCCGCGAGTGAGCTGCGCGCGGCCGTCGCGTCGCCGGGGGCGCGAGACTTCGACAGGAGCATTCGACCATGGCCTTGTTTGACCGTCTGCGGCAGGAGCTGGATCGCGCGGGCCGCTCGGCGCAGCGCGCGCTGGACGAAGGCAAGCTGCGGATCGAGCTGTTTCGCGCGAAGCAGTCCGTCGATCGCTTCGCGCAGCGGCTGGGCTATGCCGTCTACCGCGCGAAGAAAGCCGGCGCCGAGCTCGCCCCGGAGGAGCTCGCGGCGTACATGAGCAACATCACCGCCGCCGAGGCGGAAGTTGGGCGCCTGGAGACGCTGATCGACGAAGCGGCCCGCGCGCGGCGGAACGCTCCGCCACCGCCGCCACCGCCGCCGGCGTCACCCTCGACCGACACGCCGAGCGGCGCCGCAGGCACGCCTTAGGCGCCCAGGTCGTCGAACAGGCGCACGTCGTCGCCGCAGAGGCCGTCGACGCCCATCGCCGCGAGCGACGCCGCGACGGCGCGGTCGTTCACGGTCCAGGCGATGACGCGCGCGCCGAGCTCGTGAGCGCGCGACAGCAGTGGTGCATCGATCAGGCTCCAGTGCGGCCACACGTCGCGTGCGCCCGTGCGCGCGAGGACCGACTCGAGGTCGGGCACCGTTCGCTCGAACAGGATGCCGCGCGGGATGCCTGGCGCGATCCCGCGGATGCGCGCGATCGCCTCGTGGTCGAAGGAGTGCACCGCGCACGCCACAGCGGCACGCGACAGGATGGGCGCGACGAGCGACTCGATCTCCGCCCCCTTGATCTCGACGTAGAGCGTGGATGACGCCGGCGCGGCCGCGATGACATCCGTCAGTGTCGGGACGCCGATCGCCGGCGCCAGCTGGACAGTGCGAAGCTCCGCCCACGTGAGGTCGGCGATGCGTGCGGATGGCAGCCCGGCGGCCGCGTGGAGTACCTCGTCGTGGTGTACGACGACGACGCCGTCCCGCGTCGCATGCACGTCCAGCTCGACCGCGTCGGCGCCTCGCTCGAACGCGCGCCGGAACGCCGGAATGGTGTTCTCGGGGAACTCCCGCTTCGCTCCGCGATGGGCAATGCGCTGCACGGGTTTGCCTTGCCTGGGGACTTGTATATTGTCGGCCGCGACGGCCAGGACGGGCACCTCCATGGCCGCCGGAACGGGCCGAACGTGTCAAGCGAAAAAACCTTAACGGGTCCGGGCCCGTGGCGTCTACCAGTTGGACGGAATGAGCGAACCGGTGCGGGGAAGCGACGACGAGCGGGACCAGGAGCTCATCGCGCGGTGGAAGGGCGGGGACGAGCGCGCTGCGACCGAGCTCGTGCAGCGGCATGCGCAGGCGCTGGCGCGCTTCGCGGTCGCTTCGGGTGAGCGGAACGAGGTCGATGAGCTGGTGCAGGACACTTTCGTTCGCGCGTTCAACTCGCTCGACGGGTTTCGGGGCGACAGCTCCTTCCGCACGTGGCTGTTCACGATCGAGCGACGGCTCCTGCTCGATCGGCGGCGCGCCGACAAGCGGCGCCGCGATCGGAACGAGATTCAGGAGGAGGACGCCGCGACCGAGTACGACGCGTTGGACTCGGTGGTGGCGGACGAGATGCAGCAGCGGTTGCAGGCGGCGGTCTCGAGGCTCTCTCCGACGCAGCGCGAGGTATTCACGCTGCGCGTCGCGGAGGGGTTGTCGTACAAGGAGATCGCCGAAGCGGTGGGAACGACGGAGGGCGCCGCTCGGGTCCATTATCACAACGCGATGCGCGCGGTGAAGGAGTTTCTCGATGAATGACTGCGTCAACGCGGAGATCCGCGATCAACTGCCGGACCTCGTGCACGAACGGCTCGATGCCGCCGCGCGGGCGAGGGTGCTCGCGCACGTCGACGCGTGCGCCGATTGCCGCGCCGAGCTGGACGTGCTCCGGAGCACCCGGGCAATGCTCGTGGCGCGCACGCCGCGCATCGATCTGCAGTTCATCGTGGAGGCGCTGCCCAAGCCGGCGACGCGCTCGACGCGCTCGGGAGCACGCCGCCGAGTGTGGGCCGACTGGCGCGTGGCGGCGGCGGTCACGCTGCTCGTGGCGGGCGGCACCTCGGTCGCCGTGCTGAATCGCGCCCCGTCCGCGGCGAACAGCGTCGCGGTGGCGCCGACGTCCCAGTCGGCCGCAACGGCGTCGACAGCGCCCGTGGAGTCGATCCCCCTCGCGCATGACAGCGCCCCGGTGGCGAGCGCCGCAGCACCTTCGGCGCAGGAGCAGGTCGCCGCTACGAACGCGCGCGTTGCCGCGGCCGAGCCCGCGTCGACCGACGCGCCGGCGACGACGGACGCCGGGGCACGTCTCGGCGACCTGAACGAGCAGCAACTTCAGAGTTTGCTCAAGGACATCGACCAGCTGCAGCCGGTGCCGGTGACGGAGCCCGATCCGGTCACGCTGCGCGTGACGACGACGTCGTCGTCCGAGGGAGCATGATGCGACGGATGACCATCTTCGCCACCGCGATCACGCTGGCGGCGGCTTCACTCGCCGGCGCGCAACAGCGGGCCGAATCCACCGCGGCTCGCCCGCTCGCGCCGCGCGCCGGACATCCCGTGCGCGGCCGGGCGGCCGCGCAGCAGCCGGGAGAGCGCCAACAGGCGCTGGTGCGGCGCGTGCGGCAGGCGTTCAACGCCGTCGTGCGGCGCCAGTTGAGCCTCACCGACGATCAGGCGCAGCAGCTGCAGCAGGTGGAGCAGAAGTACCAGCGGCAGCGCACCGCGCTGCAGCGCGAGGAGCGCCAGGCGCGTGTCGCGCTGGCCGCGGCGATCGTCGACACCACGGGATCGGTGGATCAGAGCAGGATCGCGGGCTACATGGATCAGCTGATCGCGGCGCAGCACCGGCGCGCCGATCTGCTCGATGCGGAGCAGAAGGAGCTCGCGGGATTTCTCACGCCGCTGCAGCGCGCCAAATACCAGGGCCTCCGTGAACAGCTCAACCGGCGCGTCACGGAGATGCGTCAGCAGGGCGCGCGGGGACGCGGAGCGCCGCCCGATCAGCGTTGAGCGCGAGGTCGGGCGCGGCTAGATTTCACCGCCCGCCCAGGTGGTGGAATTGGTAGACGCAGGGGACTCAAAATCCCCCGACCTTCGGGTCTTGCGGGTTCGAGTCCCGCCCTGGGCATCACCACCGCGCGCGAGCTGCACGACGGCATGCGTGCACGCGCGCTGGCCGACGTGCGCGGCACCGTCGCGGCTTTCACAGTTCGCTTGATCGCCTTTCCGGGCGCCGATACCTTTCGGCGCTCGGCTTTTTTGCGCCTCGAACCCGCGCAGGACAATGGCTACCTACAAGCTTTCCACGGTCCCCACCACCGGCGACCGCATCGAATATGACAACGGGATCCTGAAGGTCCCGAAGAATCCGATCATCCCGTTCGTCGAGGGCGACGGCACCGGCCCCGATATCTGGCGCGCCTCGGTGCGCGTCTTCGACGCCGCCGTCGAGAAAGCGTACGGCAACGAACGCCGCGTCTCGTGGATGGAGGTCTACGCCGGCGAGAAGGCGTTCACGCAGTTCAAGGACTGGCTCCCGCAGGAGACGGTCGACGCGATGCAGGAGTTCCGCGTCTCGATCAAGGGGCCGCTGACGACGCCGGTGGGCGGCGGTATCCGCTCGCTCAACGTCACGCTGCGCCAGGTGCTCGACCTGTACGCCTGCATCCGCCCGGTGCGGTACTTCGAGGGCGTGGGCAGCCCGATGAAGGATCCGGGCAAGCTGAACATCGTCGTGTTCCGCGAGAACACAGAGGACGTGTACGCCGGGATCGAGTGGAAGGCGGGATCGCCCGAAGCCGAGAAGCTGCGCGTCTTCATCGAGCAGGAGCTCGGGAAGACCATTCGTCCCGATTCCGCGATCGGCATCAAGCCGATGTCGGAATTCGGCTCCAAGCGCCTCGTGGCGATGGCGATCGAGTACGCGCTCAAGCACGGCCTGCCCTCGGTGACGCTGATGCACAAGGGCAACATCATGAAGTTCACCGAAGGCGCCTTCCGCGACTGGGGCTACGAGGTCGCACGGGACCGGTTCGCCAACACCGTCGTCACCGAGGCGGATCTGACGAAGGGCGGCGCGAACGCGCGCGCCGACGCCGTGGTCATCAAGGATCGCATCGCCGACTCGATGTTCCAGCAGCTCCTGCTGCGCCCCGATGAGTATTCTGTGATCGCGACGCCGAACCTCAACGGCGATTACGTCTCCGACGCCGCGGCCGCGCAGGTGGGCGGGCTCGGCATCGCGCCGGGCGGGAACGTGGGCGACGGCGTCGCCGTGTTCGAGGCGACGCACGGCACCGCACCCAAGTACGCCAACCTGGACAAGATCAACCCGGGCAGCGTGATCCTCTCCGGTGTGATGATGTTCGAATACATGGGTTGGAATGAAGCCGCGGCGCTGATCGTGCGCGGGCTGGAGAATGCGATCAAGGCGAAGCGCGTGACCTACGATCTCGCGCGGCAGATGCCCGGAGCGACCGAGGTGTCGACCTCGGCCTTCGGCGACGCGATCATCAAGGGCATGTCGGCCTGAGCGCCGGTTCACCTCATTCCAGGCTTCGTATGACGCTCGCACTCACCGCCGCCGCCCCCGATCTCGGCACGCTGGACACGCCGCTGCTCGTCGTCGTGCTTCCCAGCGCACCGGCCATGTCCGGCGAACTCCAACCCGTCGATCAGGCGGCGAACGGCGCGCTCGCGCGCGCGCTCGCCCGGCGGGATTTCCGGGGCGGACGCGACGAGGTGCTGTTCCTCGCCGGCGGTGAGCGCGGCATCCAGCGCGTGCTGCTCGTGGGCATGGGCAATCCGGCCGATCGCGCGGGTGGCCTGCGGCGCGCCGGAGCGCTCGCCGCGCGCCAGGCGAATCGATTGGGCGTGGGCACGCTGGCATTCTTCGCGGGCGCGCTCTCGGCGAGCGAGGTCGAAGCGGCAGGCGTCGGGCTCATCGCGGGCGCCTGGGACTTCAAAGAAATGAAAACCGCGCCGCCGGCCGAGGAGCAGCGCGCGCCACTCGAATCGGCGGTCGTGCTCGCGGCCGACGCCGCGGCGCGGGACGCGGGCATTCGCGCGGCGCAGGCGATCGGCGAAGGACACTCGCTCGCGCGTCGCCTCGGGATGCTGCCCGGCAACGTGTGCACGCCGGACTACCTCGCCGACACGGCACGCGACGTCGCCAAGCGCCTCGGCATGACGACGACGGTGCTCGATCGCGCCGCCATGCAGCGCGAGAAGATGGGCTCCTTCCTCGCGGTCGCGCAGGGAACGACGCAGGATCCCAAGCTGATCATGATCGAGTATCGGCGCGGTCCCAAGGACGGCAAGCCGGTGGTGCTCGTCGGCAAGGGACTCTGCTTCGATTCCGGCGGCATCTCGATCAAGCCGGCGCAGGGCATGGAGTGGATGAAGTTCGACATGTGCGGCGCCGCCGGCGTGCTGGGCGCGATGGAAGCCATCGGCCGCCTGGAACTTCCGGTGAACGTGGTGGGTCTCATTGGCTCGACGACGAACATGCCGTCCGGCGAAGCGATGAAGCCGGGCGACGTGGTGCAGGCCTCGAACGGCAAGTACATCGAGATCATCAACACGGACGCCGAGGGGCGCCTCGTGCTCGCCGATGTGCTGTCGTTCGCGAAGCGGCTGTCGCCCGAGGCGGTGATCGACGCGGCGACGTTGACGGGAGCGTGTGTCATCGCGCTCGGCCACACGGCCACGGGCGTGATGGGCACCGATGACAAGCTGGTGCAGGACGTGCTGGACGCCGGAAAGCGCGCCGGGGAACCCGGCTGGCCGCTGCCGCTCTGGGACGATTACAAGGATCTGATCAAGTCCGACGTGGCAGACATCAAGAACTCCGGCGGCCGGCCGGCGGGGACGATCACCGCCGCGCTCTTCCTCAAGGAGTTCGCCGAAGGATATCCATGGGTGCATCTCGACATCGCGGGCACGGCGTACACCGAGTCGGATCTCGGCACGGTGCCGCGTGGTCCGACCGGCGTGCCGGTCGGCACGTTCGTCGAGTTCGTGCGGGGACGCGCGCACTGAGTACACGCATTCCGTCCTGGCTGTCGCTGCTTGGCCTCGGCCTGTTGGTCGGGGCCGTTTTGCAGCGTCCGCTCCAGGCGCAGGTCGACACCACGCGACACCGCGACACCACGACCATTGCGGTGCCGGTTCCGGCGCGCGCGGATTCCATTCTGCGCGACAGCCTCGCCAAGCTCGCGCGGCAGGATAGCATCAAGCGCGCGACCAAGCCCGACACGATCAAGCCCGCCATCGCGCATGCGGAGATGCCGATCGACATCGGCATCGCGCGCAAGTTCTACTGGAGCCGCGACTCGCTTTTCGGCACCGGCGCGATCACGCTCGCCGATCTCCTCGACCGCGTGCCCGGCCTGACCATGCTGCACGCGGGCTGGATCGCCGCCCCCGCGTTCGGGTCGTACATGGGGGACGTGCGACGCGTGCGCGTGTTCTACGACGGCTTCGAGGTGCCGCCGCTCGATCCGCGGAGCGGCGGCGCGCTCGATCTGACGCAGATCAACCTCTGGTCCGTGGAGGACGCGCTGATCGAGCAGGCGCCCGAGGAGATCCGCGTCTATCTGCGGAGTTGGCGCGTACGCTCGACCTCCGCGGACACGCGCACCGACGTCAGCACCGGCGACCAGCAGACGAATCTCTATCGCGGGTTCTTCGGCAAGCGGTACGAGGGCGGCGGGGATCTCCAGTTTGGCGCGCAGCAGTACGGTACCACGCCGCCGCGGATTTTCGGGAACAGCTCGGACCAGACCGGAGTCATGGGGCGAGTCGGCTGGGCCGATTCGACGTGGAGCCTCGACGCATTCGTCACGCACGTCGGGAGGCACCGCGGCGGGATCTTTCCGGACCCCAGGGTCGCGCCCACCGCCGACTCGATCCCCGGCGTCGAATCGTCGCGAAACGACGCCTATCTCCGTCTCGCTCGAGGCGATCCGGACACGAGTCGCATGTGGATCCAGGCGATGGCCGTCGCCTCGAAGTACGACTACACGGGCATCCGCACTGACTCCATCGCAAACCCGAAGACGGCGAAGGACTCCGCGTTCAACAAGACGTCGCTCGACACGACGAGCTACCGCACACAGTACATCCTGAGCCTCGGCTCGAGCGCGGGTCCGCTGCAGCTCAGCGCCACCGGGCGCGCGTTCGTCGGCGGAGGCAGGAGCATACTCTCCCCGTCGGTGCGCGCGAGCTACGCACTGTCCCGACTCAGAATCAGCGCGTTCGGAGAAGGGAAGGGCCTCGACTCGGTCGCGCGCGAGGACGTCACCGCGCAATTGACGCCTCTGTCGTTCGTGAGCTTCCTCGGGTCCGTCGGTCGCGCGACCGATTCGCGTGTGAAGGACAGCAGCTTCACGGCCAACTACCTGCGCGGCGAAGCTGGACTGCGCATTCACAATCTCTGGCTTCTCGGCGGCATCCTGCGGCGCGACAGCGTGCGTCTTTCGCCGCCTCGAGCCTACGACACGACCTTTGTCCCGGTCGAAGACGCCGCCGCGACAGGTGTGACAGTCGGCATCCGAGGCCAGCTCTGGAAGCTGCTGCGAGCGGACGTCTCGGCCGTGCGGTGGAACGACTCGTCCGGGTTCTACCGGCCGCGCTATCAGACCCGGAGCGAGCTGTATCTGCGCACGAACCTGCTCAAGCGCTTCCCGACGGGAGACTTCGGCTTCTCCGCATCCGCCGTTCACGAGTACCGCTCCGGCGTCCGCTTTCCGACGACCAACGGGGGCGTCGAGGTGACGCCGGGCTACCGCACGATCTCGACCCTGATCGAGATCCGGATCCTCAGCGCGACAATCTCATGGCAGTTCAGGAACGTGCTGGGCGAGCGGTACGCCCAGGTGCCCGGCCTGATCATGCCTCGGCAGACGAATTTCTACGGTGTGCGCTGGCAGTTCTTCGATTGACAAAATCCATTGCCGCCTAATAGCTTAGGCCTCCAAATATGATAAATAGCATGACGGGCTTCGGGTCTGCGGACGGAGACGTGGGCGGTGCCCATGTCTCGGTCGAGGTCCGTTCCGTCAACCATCGCTTCTTCAACCCGTCGCTCAAGCTCCCCTCGGAGCTCGGCCGCTGGGAAAACGAAGTTCGGGAGGCGATGCGGCGCGCCGTCGCGCGAGGCCACGTCACGCTGTCCGCGCGGATCGATCGCCGGCAGCTCGACGGCGGCCAGATCGACGAGGCGCAGTTTGCCGCGTACGTGGAGCAGCTCCGACGGCTGCAGGAGCGCCACGTACTGGGCTCGACGCTCGACATCGGGGCGATCCTGCGGCTTCCCAACGTGATCGCCTCGAACGCCGAGGAGGCGACCGGCAGTGCGGCCGAGCTGATCCCGATCGTCGACCGCGCACTGGCGATGCTGAATCAGATGCGTGCGGGTGAGGGGGCGCGGCTCGCGCAGTATCTCGGCGAGCGGCTCGCAATCATCGAGGCGGCGGTCGAGCGCATCGCCGCGCGCGCGCCGGGGCGGCTCGTCGAGCAGCGCGACCGCCTCCGCGCGGCCGTGCAGGAGCTCGCGAACGGCGTGGCACTCGACGAGCAGCGGCTCGCGCAGGAGATCGCCGTGCTCGCGGATCGCCTCGACGTCTCGGAGGAGATCAGTCGGTTCCACTCGCATTTCGCCGCATTTCGCGCGACGCTGGCGCATCCGCCGGCCGAAGGCGTGGGCAAGCGCCTCGGCTTTCTGCTCCAGGAACTCCTGCGCGAGGCCAACACGACCGGCAGCAAGGCGAACGACGCGGCCATGCTGGCCGACGTGATCGTGATCAAGGAGGAGCTGGAACGGATCCGCGAGCAGGTGGAGAACCTCGAGTGAATCCGTTTCCGATCATCCTCTCGTCGCCCTCTGGCGGCGGGAAGACGACGATTGCTCGGCGGTTGCTCGACCGGCGCGGCGACGTCGGCTATTCGGTCTCGTGCACGACGCGGACGCCGCGCAACGGCGAGCGCGACGGGGTGGACTACCACTTCCTCACACGCGACGAGTTCCTGCGGCGACGCGAGCTCGGTGAGTTCGCCGAGTCAGCCGAAGTGCACGGGAATCTGTACGGCACGCTCCAGAGCGAGATCGCGCGGGTGCTGGGCACGGGGAAGCACGTGATCATGGACATCGACGTCCAGGGGGCGCGGCAGCTTCGACGCGTATTCCCGGGTTCGGTGACCGTTTTCGTGCTGCCCCCGTCCGGGGAGGTCCTCCTGGACCGGCTCCGGAAGCGGCAAACCGAGTCCCCACAACAGCTCGTGAAGCGGTTAAATTCAGCGCTGGAAGAACTTCGGGCTGTCGAGGAGTACGAGTACGTCGTCGTCAACGACGATCTGGACACCGCGGTGCTGCGCGTCGAGGCGATTCTGGACGCGGAGGTCGTGAGCCGGGAACGGGTCAACGGCCTCAGGCATCAGGTGGAGCGCCTCATTCAGCACCTCGAGCTGGAAATCGATCACCATTCATGACGGGCTGAGCCATGCGAGTCTTTACACCGGGCGAAATCGCCAACCACGCGGCGAACAAGTATCTGGGGGTCCTCGTGGCCGCCAAGTACGCGCGCGTGCTGAATGAGTTTCCGCGCGATCGGTCGTCCTCGCGCGAGAAGAAGCTGACGACGCGCTCGCTGGAAGAGCTGGCGAAGGGCGATATCGATTACCACGTGGTGCCGCGCCGCCGCACGGAGTAGCGCGATCCGCCCGTTCGACGGCACGCGCGTCCTCCTCGGCATCACGGGAGGAATCGCCAGCTACAAGTCGGCGTGGCTGGCTCGCCTGCTGACGAAGGCGGGTGCCGAAGTCGACACGGTGATGACGCCCGCGGCGCTGGAGTTCATCGGCGCGATCACGCTGGAGGCGCTCACGGGGCGCCCGGTGCACACGGACCTCTTCGAGGCCGGCCGGGCGCTCGATCACATCAAGCTGGCCCGGGCCGCGAGAGCGATCGTCGTCGCGCCGGCGACGGCCGACTTTCTCGCGCGGGCCGCGGCCGGCCAGGCCAACGATCTGCTCAGCGCGTGTCTGCTCGCGGCGAGCTGTCCCGTGCTGATCGTCCCCGCGATGAACGATCACATGTGGGCGCATCCACAGGTGCAGCGGAACGTGGCGCACCTGCGCGCCCTCGGCTACCGCGTGCTCGAACCCGACGAGGGCATGCTCGCCGCGGGGGAAGGGCACGGGCCCGGGCGCATGCCAGAACCTGAAACAATCTTTGCTCACATAGGCTGTCTATGTGAGCCGGCCGGCGCCCTGGCGGGCCGGCGCGTGCTCGTGACGGCGGGTCCCACGCGCGAGGCGCTCGATCCGGTGCGGTTCCTCTCCAACCACAGCAGCGGCAAGATGGGCGTCGCGATCGCGGCGGCGGCGTGGCGGCGCGGGGCGGCCGTGGATCTCGTCGCCGGTCCGATGTCGGTCCAACCGCCGGTCGGCGTCGCCGTCCACCGGGTGGAGTCCACCGAGGACATGGCGGCCGCGGTGGAACGCTTGCTCCCGCAATCGGACGTGTTGGTCATGGCCGCCGCACCAGCCGATTTTAAGCCCGCCTCGCCCGCGACCACCAAGATCAAGAAGACGAACTCGCCCGCTGACATGCCGCTCGCTCCGACGCCTGACATCCTGCTCGCCACGCGACGCGCTCGGCGCCCGGACGCGGTGGTCGTCGGATTCGCGCTCGAGACCAACGACGCGGTCGCGAGCGGGCACGCCAAACTCGCGGCCAAGTCCCTCGACCTGATCGTGGTGAATGACGCGACGGAAGCCGGCGCCGGCTTCGGCGTCGACACCAATCGCGTGACGCTCGTCGCACGCGACGGGGCGGAGGAGATGTTGCCGCTCATGCCCAAAACCGAAGTCGCGGACGCCATTCTCGACCGCGTGGAGACGTTGATCGGTGGACGCTAGAGAAGCCCTGCGCCGCTACCTGGAGCAGCGGCGCGAGATGGGTGAGACGGAGCTCGTGCTCGACCGCCTGAGCGTGGAGGACACGCTTCGGCTGCTTGGTGCCGCGGGCGGCGCCGACCGCGGCGACGCGCCTGAATCGCGGGGTGCGGAATCAGAGTAGCGCGCGGCGATCTCGCGCGTCGTCGCGGCGACCGGCGACTGGCGCGAAGCGCTGCGCGCCGCCGGCGCCAATCCGGACGCCGCGAAGAAGCCCGCCGTTCGCGAACCCGCCGAAGCGCCCCCACGCGCTCAGCCGCGCACCGAGATCAGCACCGAACCCGTCG
Organism: Gemmatimonadaceae bacterium; assembly: GCA_035547615.1. Taxonomy (GTDB): domain Bacteria; phylum Gemmatimonadota; class Gemmatimonadetes; order Gemmatimonadales; family Gemmatimonadaceae; genus JAQBQB01. The sequence goes on from DASZUN010000265.1 coordinate 12,207, forward strand.
CCGAGCCGCCGCGCCCGGCGGCGGGCGCGGCGCCCGTGCCGTTCGTCGATGCGCCGCCCGGACTGTCCGTGGGAACCGCGGGTCGGGAGCGCTTCGCAGCCGATATCGAGGCGCTCGATTCGCTCGACGCGATCGCGAAGCACGTCGCTTCGTGCACCCGCTGCCCGCTGTATTCGACCGCCACCAACCCCGTCCCGGGTGAAGGCAATCCCGACGCGGACTTCATGTGCGTGGGCGAAGCCCCCGGAGCGACCGAAGACGAGACCGGTCGACCGTTCGTTGGCGCCGCCGGTCAGTTGCTCACAAAAATTCTCGGCGCGATCGATCTGCGGCGCGAGGACGTGTACATCTGCAACGTCCTCAAGCACCGGCCGCCCGGCAACCGCAATCCGCGTCCCGAAGAGGTCGTCGCGTGCAGTCCGTATCTGATACGCCAGATCGAGCTGATTCGTCCCAAGGTCATCCTCGCACTGGGCACGTTCGCGGCGCAGACGCTCCTCGACACCAAGCTGTCGATCGGTAAATTGCGGGGGCAGGTACACCGCTACTACGGCGTACCGCTGATCGTCACGTATCACCCCGCAGCGCTCCTCCGTAATCCGGGCTGGAAGCGCCCCACCTGGGAAGATGTCCAGCTCGCCCGTCGAATACTCGATAGCGCCACAAAGCCTGGCGCGTGATCCATACCGCGATCGGCGCCCGCCCTATTCGGAAGACGCCGAGCAGGCGGTGCTGTCAGCCATGCTCATCGACCAGGACGCGGTGCTCCGCGCGGTCGAGCACGTGGACGACACGATGTTCTATGCGGAGCGGCATCGCCGGATCTTCCGCGCGATGGTCACGATCGCGGAGCGCGGCGGCGTCGTCGACCCGCTCACGCTCTCGGAGGAGCTGAGCCGCAAGGGCGAGCTCGACGCGTCGGGCGGCAAGGAGTACATCGGCTTTCTCGTCGACGCCGTGCCCACCGCGGCGAACATCGAGTACCACGCCGCGATCGTCCGCGAGAAGGCGATCCTGCGCCGCCTGATCGAAGTCTCGACATCGATCGTCGCCGAGGCATTCGATGGGAAGCTCACGGCGAACGATCTGCTCGACGAAGCGGAGTCGAAGATCTTCCAGGTCGCCCAGCAGCAGACCCGCGACGGCTTCACGCGGATCAAGGAGCTGCTCTGGCCGACGATGGAGCGCATCGAGGCCCTGCAGCGCGGCGGCAAGACGGTCACCGGCGTGGCGAGCGGATTCGGCGATCTCGACGAGATGACGTCCGGCTTCCAGCCGGCGGATCTGATCATCGTCGCCGCGCGCCCGTCGATGGGCAAGACCGCGTTCACGCTGAACATCGCGCAGCACGCGGCGATCGAGCACAACGTGCCGGTCGCGTTCTTCTCGCTGGAAATGAGCAAGGAGTCGCTCGTCCAGCGTATGCTCACGTCCGAGGCGCGCATCGACGCGCAGCGGCTGCGCAAGGGCATGCTCCGCGACGACGACTTCCCGCGGCTCGCGCGCGCGGCCGGGATCCTCAGCTCGGCGCCCGTGTGGATCGACGACACGCCGGGCATCAGCATTCTCGAAATGCGGTCCAAGGCGCGCCGGCTCAAGTCGGACGCCGGCGTCGGCATGATCATCGTCGACTACCTGCAGCTCATGCAGGGACCGGCCAACTCCGAGAGCCGCCAGCAGGAAGTCAGCCAGATCTCGCGCGGACTCAAGGCGCTCGCCAAGGAGCTCAACGTGCCGGTGATCGCGCTGTCGCAGCTCTCCCGCGCCCCCGAGCAGCGCACCGGCGACAACAAGCGGCCGCAGCTCTCCGACCTCCGCGAGTCGGGCGCCATCGAGCAGGACGCCGACCTGATCATGTTCCTGTACCGGCAGGAGTTCTACGACGGTCCGGTGGACAAGGACGGCAACTCGCTCGAGGGCAAAGCCGAGGTGATCGTCGGCAAGCAGCGCAACGGCCCGATCGGGATCGTGAATCTGTTCTTCCAGAAACAGTACACGCGCTTCGAGTCGTACTCCCAGCGGCAGTAGCGCCGGCCCGCAACGGCAGTTTTACCGCGGAGCACGCAGAGAACGCAGAGGAACAGCTCTTTCGTTTTTCTCTGCGACCTCCGCGACCTCCGCGGTAAAATGCCGTTGGCCGCGGCGAAACGATGCTTGCCAGCCGCCCGCGCGCTTAACTTTACCGCATGGCGAAGACCAAGACCGTCTACCGCTGCAGCGAGTGCGGCGCTGAATACTCCAAGTGGCAGGGGCGCTGCGACACGTGCGGTGAGTGGAACACGCTCGCCGAGGAGATGGTCGCGCCGAAGGTCGCCGCGTCGGGCGGCGCGGCCCGGCGCATCGGCGGCGCGCGGTCCCTCGCCGAGGGCGGCAGCGTCGCGCTGACACCCAAGCTGCGCGACGTGAAGGGCTCGAACGCCAAGCGCTGGAAGACTGGCATCGAGGAGTTCGACTTCGTGCTCGGCGGCGGCATCGTGCCGGGCTCGATGATTCTCGTCGGCGGTGAACCGGGGATCGGCAAGTCGACGCTCCTGCTCCAGGTCGCGGCGCGTCTCGAGGGCGAAGGCCACGCCACGCTCTACGCCTCGGGCGAAGAGTCCGCGCTGCAAGTCAAGCTGCGCGCCGACCGGCTCGGCGACAACGCCGGCGACGTCTCGTTGTTGAGCGAAACGAACCTCGAGACCATTCTCGCGACGTCCGCGGCGGCACCGCCGGCTGTGCTGATCGTCGATTCCATCCAGACCGTGTTCACGGCGGACCTCGAGGGCGCGCCGGGGAATGTCGGCCAGGTGCGCGAGTGCGCCGCGCGTCTCATGCGCTACGCCAAGGAGAGCGGCACGACGGTGTTCGTCGTGGGGCACGTGACGAAGGGCGGCGGCATCGCCGGCCCGAAGACGCTCGAGCACATCGTCGACACCGTGCTGTACTTCGAGGGCGAGAGCACGCTCGATCATCGCGTGTTGCGCGCAACCAAGAATCGCTTCGGCAGCGTCGACGAGATCGGTGTGTTCCGGATGACGGAGCAGGGCCTCGAGCCCGTGGCCAATCCGTCCGAGCTGTTCATGGGCGACCGCTCGAGCCACGCCTCTGGCAGCGCGGTCACGGCGCTGCTCGAGGGCACGCGCC
>DASZUN010000266.1:0-2083 GCA_035547615.1 Gemmatimonadaceae bacterium
GCGCGGCGCGTCGTGTCGGCGCTGGCACGCTGGCGCGTGCCGGTCGACGATTCGGGTGGCGACGCTCTCGCCGAGACACCGGCCGGCGCGTTCGCGCGGCTCACAGCGGAAGTGGCCCTTAAAGGCGTCGAACCGGTCACGCTGCTGGCACTGCTGAAACATCCACTGCTGCGGCTCGGGCAGGACGCAGGCGCGCACGCGTATGCAATTTCGGTCCTAGAACGTGCACTCTTGCGTGGTCCGCGGCCCAAACCCGGTTGCGACGGCCTCGCGCACGCGCTCGCCACTTTCCGCGAGTCGCGCAGCGAGATGCACCGCAGCGATCCGCGTTGGCTGATCGGCAATGACGAGCTCGATGCCGCCGCAGCGTTGATCGAGACACTCGCTGCCGCGCTGGCGCCGCTCGAAACGCTGCCGCGCGGCGACCATGCGCTGGCCAAGCTCGTGGCGGCGCATCGTGAGGCAATCGCGACGCTGTCGACGGATGCCGAGGGCATTGCTGTGGCCTTCGAGGCGTACGACGGCAGCGCGCTGGCGCGCGTTTTCGAAGACATCGTACTCAAGACCCCGGCGGCGGCGAGCCTCGCGCTCAGTGCGGCCGACTATCCGGAAGTCTTCCACGCCGCCATCGGCGACCGCGTCGTGCGCCGCCCGGAAACGCGCGACGTGCGCGTGCATATCTACGGCCCGCTGGAGGCGCGTCTGCAGCCGATCGACCGCGTCGTGCTCGGCGGCCTGAATGAGGCGACCTGGCCGCCGGAGACGCGCAGCGATCCCTGGCTCAGCCGTCCGATGCGGCGGCAGCTCGGTCTCGATCCGCCGGAGCGCCGCATCGGCCTCTCCGCGCACGACTTTGCACAGGCGCTCGGCGCGAACGAAGTGGTGCTGTCATGCGCACAGAAGATCGCCGGCGCGCCGACCGTCACGTCGCGCTTCGTGCAACGCATCGCCGCGCTCGCCGGTAGGACGCGTTGGCAGGCGGTCACTGCGCGCGGCGCGCATTACGTTGCGCTCGCGCGGACGCTCGACGAGCCGCAGGTTGTCACGCCGGCGAAGCGTCCGGCACCGAAGCCGCCCATTGCCGCGCGGCCGACGAAACTGTCGGTCACGGCCATCGAGGACTGGCTGCGCGATCCCTACACGATCTATGCGCGGCACGTTCTCAATCTGCAGCCGCTCGAGGAGGTCGACACGCCGCCCGGCGCGCGCGACCGCGGCACCGTCATCCACGGCGCCATCGGCGACTACACGCGGCTGTTCGCGGCCGCACCGTCCGCCGATCCGCTGAAAGAGTTGCTCGCGCTCGGCGAAAAGCGGTTCGCGCCGTTGACCGACTATCCGGAAGCGAAGGCATTCTGGTGGCCGCGTTTCGTGCGCATCGCGAAGTGGTTCGCGCAGTGGGACATGTCGCGGCGCGACGGCCTCGCCGCGCTCTACGCCGAAATCCGCGGTGAATTGAAATTTCCGGTTGGCAACCGCGAGTTTACTCTGTCCGGCATCGCCGATCGGATCGAACGGCGCAGCGACGGCAGCTACGCCATCATCGATTACAAGACCGGGCAGGCGCGCACCGAAAAACAGGTGCGCACGGGGCTGGCGCCGCAATTGACCTTGGAAGCGGCGATGCTGCGCGCGGGTGGATTCGGCAATGTCGCGCCCGGCGCGGTTTCGGAGATCGCCTATATCACCGTGCGCGGCGGCGAGCCCCCGGGCGTGCCTTGTCCGATCGAGTTCAAGGAAGGCACGCCCGACGAGCACGCGACGCACGCGCTCACGCGGCTGATGGCGCTGGCCGCCGATTTCGAGAATCCGGACACGCCCTATTACTCGCTCGTCCATCCGATGTGGAAGACGCATTACGGCGACTACGATCATCTCGCGCGCGTCAAGGAATGGTCGCTCGCCGGCGGCGAGGGGGGCGAATCGTGATGGCGGTCTGGAGAGTGGCCGAGTTGCACGCACTCTTCACCTCTCCCCTGGGGGGAGAGGTCGACGCGCGAAGCGCGTCGGGTGAGAGGGCTCCGGCAAATCGAGAGTCCTGTACCCCCTCACCCCAGCCCCCTCCCCAGTCGAAGTCGGATAT
>DASZUN010000267.1:0-7016 GCA_035547615.1 Gemmatimonadaceae bacterium
GGATCATCGCGCGCTTCGGACCGCCGAGGCGGTCGAACAGGGGAGAGAGCAGCTCGTTCATCTATCGCGTCATCCGAGGTTCATCACGGTCTTGTAGGCATCCATCAGCTTGTTGCGGAGCTCGACCAGCATCTCGAGCGACAGCTGCGCTTCTTCCGCCGCGGCCATCACCTGGTGCAGCTCGACCGGCTCGCCGCGCACGAAGCGCTGCACGTAGTCCTGCGCCGTGTCCTGCGCCTGCGAGACTTCACCGAGCGCGCGCTTGAGCGTGTCGCCGAACGACGGCCCGTTGCTGACCGATCCCTGCGACGGACGGACGAGACCATTCTCGCCCGCGATGTCGAGCCGGAGCCCCCGGGGCCCCACGCCGCCGCCGAATCCGCCGATCGGTGCCGTCATGAGCGTTCTCAGATCTTCACGTCGAGGCGGCCGCCGCGCGCGCTCGGGAGCTGCGCGGCGTTGAGCTCCTGCAGCGCGCGGCCGTAGGTGAGCGGGCCCATCGCGCCGACCTTGGCGAAGTAGGCGCGCTCGTCGCCCGAGAGCACGCTCCAGAGCGCGGGATCGGTACCCGGCGGCGGCTCCACGGGGACGGCCTGCGACGCGCTCGGCGCCGCCTTGGGCGCCTGCGGGGGGAGCGGCGTCGTCGCCGGCGCGGTGGTCGGTGCCGGCCGCTGGCCCGGCGCGCGCGCGTTGTCGCGCACCCCGGGCTGGCCGAGCGGACGCTGGATGTTGGAACCGCCGATTCCGTAAATGCTCATGAGAATTTTGAGACTGGGATCAGATGTCGATCGCCTTGTGCAGCATCGCGCGCGCAACCTGGAAGACCGTGGCGTTCGCCTCGTAGATGCGGCGCGCGTTCATCATGTCCATCAATTCGTCCGTCATGTTCACGTTCGGCATGCGGACGTAACCGGTGCTGTCCGCGTCCGGGCTGGCCGGATCGTAGACCAGCGGCCCGGGCGTCGCGTCCTGGGCGATCGAGGCCACGCGCACGCCGCCGGTGACGTCCGGACCGTCGACGTCACTGGCGCTGAGCGGCCCGGGTGAAGTCGCCGCGGGAGCGGTGATGCTGGGCGCGGCCGTCGGCTGCGCCGTGCCGCCAACGGCGGCGGTGGGCGCGGTGCCCGGAGTGGTCGCGGACGTCGCGTCGGTCGCCGCACCCTCGGGGGCGATGGCCGCGAAGTTCACGATGTGCCGTTGGTACGGGCCGCCTTCCGGCGTCCGCGTCGTCTCGGCGTTCGCGATGTTCTGCGCGATCACGTCCATGCGGACCCGCTGTGCCGAGAGTCCCGTCGCCGCGATCGCGAGCGCGCTGAACATCGGCCGCGGCGCGTCGGGGCGCTGCGGCGTGATCGGCGTGGCCGGCGTCGTGATGGGCGGGAGGGTCATTGGTCGGTGGCGTTACTGGCCTTTGATGGCCGTGCGAAGCTGCGCGTACGCCTTCTCGAGGAGCTTCTCGGTCGCGTCGAACCGCACCTGTTCGTCGGCGAGCGACGTCATCTCGTTTTCCAGATCCACCTGGCTGCCCGCGGCGGGTTGGCCCGTGGTCGGATCGACCGGGAGCGCAAAGCCGTTCCCGTTGTTCAGCGTCGCCTGCGCCACCCGGCTCGCGATCGCGCGGGTGCGCTGCGCGCTCAGATCGAGCGCGTCCTTGAGATCGTTCGCGTTGGTGGTGCGGCCAATGATGCCGAACAGCATGGCGGAGGCGGGGAGGGGAAGGAGGAGGGGAGGTTGTGACGGATGCTGAGGCGGGACGAACCTGTGACGCAGGCCACAGCTAAGGCATGCCGCGGACCAGGCTGGCAGGCATGAAAAAAGCGGCGCATCCCGATGGGTGCGCCGCTTCTAATCGTATATATATCAATTACTTATAGCGTTCAGTTCGGTCGGGCCTTGCTGTGCTTCCGTGGCGAGCGCGCTGCGGCAAAAAGCTCCAACAGGGAAGGAATTGCCGGGCGGACGCGGTCGGAAATGATTGCCGCGGGACCGTCGTTCAGTCCAGAGTCGAGGCTCGCGTGCGCCGGATCAGCGCCCGAACCGGATGACGAGCGCCATCGCGGCGGTGACCATCCCGAGCGACGCGATCCAGAACCCGAACGCCCACTTCATCAGCTCGAAATTGCGCTGCGAGAGCTTGGCATCCGCGTTCGCGAAGCCGGTCGCCATCCGGGCCTCGAAATGCGCGAACCCGACGTGTGTATCCTCCGCCAGGGCGGCGATCTTGGCGTCGGAGTTGGCGAAGCCGGTCGACATCTTCGTCTCGAAGTTCGCGAACCCGACGCGGGTTTCCTCGGCCAACGCGGCGATCTTGGCGTCGGCGTTGGCGAAGCCGGTCGCCATTTTCGTCTCGAAGTTCGCGAACCCGACCCGCATCTCTTCAGTGAGCGCGACGATTCTGGTCTCGAGGGCGGCGAACCGGCTGTCCATCCGAGACTCGAGGGTCGCGAACCGCACGTCCATTTCGTGCCGGAGCTCCGCGATGTCCGCGCGAAGCGCCGAATGCGAGCCGTCGATCTGGTTCATCCAATCGGCCATGGCGTCAGCGGCCTCGGTGCCGAGGATCTCGTGAAGCTTGCGCGACAGCTTGGGCGGGACCGGCATCGAAAGCTCGCTGAGGTCGATCCCACAACATCAATGTATGCCGCGGCCGGAGCCTCACCAATACGTTGCGCCCACCGGCAATCGACCGCGGCCTCTGCGGCTCACCTTCGTCCGGTGAAGATCGCCTTGGGAATCAGCACGTGGACCCCGTACGGGCCATCCACGAGCTGCGTGACGTCCACGTCGCCGGCGACGCTCAGGAGCTGATACGCGTCCTCGCGCGTCATGCCTTTCTCCTGCTGCAGCAGCTCGATCGCGTTCCGGATCGCGATCGTCGTCGCCTGCGCGAGATCGGAGTCCACCCCCATCGCGATGTAGTGTGTGGGCGTCTCGGCGCGCGGCCACGCGAGGTGCATGTTCTTGTGCACCACGAGTTGCACGTCGCCGATGAGCGACGTTTCCATCGCCGTGATGTCGACTTCGCCATTCCCCTGGCCCGCATGTCCGTCGCCGATCTCGAGCAGCGCGCCCTTGGCCCACACCGGGATGTAAAGCGACGAGCCCGCGACCAGCTCGCGATTGTCCAGGTTGCCGGCGTGAATGCCCGGCGGCGCGCTGTTGACGCGACCCATCGCCGCCGGAGGCGCCACGCCCACGCTCCCGAAGAACGGATGCAGCGGGATCGTGATCGTCTGCACCGTGTCGCTCGTGCGCTGCATCGTCGACGCGCCCACCGGGAAGTGTGCGACCATGTGCACGGTATCGAGCTCGATGATCTTGCTCCGCCCCTCACCCGGGAAGTCCGCGCGCATGTAGCCGCTTCGCGGCCCGAACGAGTTGCACGCGTAATCGATTGCGGGTTTGATCGCGCGGAAGCGCACCTCGAGCACGTCGCCAGAGTCGGCGCCCTCGACGTAGATCGGTCCGGTGAGGATGTGCCCGCCCGGCCCGGTGTCCATCGAGCCGCGCGCCGCGTAGATCGCCTTCGCTTCCGGCTCCACTCGGCTTGAGTCGAGGCCGGCGCGCACGAGTGAGACCGGTGCGCAGGTCGAGAGGGCCCGGACGATCACCTCGTCGCCGGAGCTCACCGTCAGCACCGGCTTGGCGGCGGCGCTGTAGTAGCCCCACGCGACCGTCTGCGGCGTCGGCAGCAGATGGTAGGTCCGCCCGATTGCCGGTGCCGGCCACGAGACGTTCGCGCCGTCGCGCACGCTCTGCGCCGCACCTTGCGCCGCGCTCTGCGCCGAACCTTGCGGCGTCGGACTGCCCACAACGGCTGGCGGGGTGTGACACCCCGTTCCCGCCAGTGCCAGCACCCCGCTCACGATCACCGAACTCATCGCGCTTCGCGTCGTCATGCGCCTCCTCCGTCGTCGACTTCGGCCTTCGATCCGTTGAGCTTATTTCGTAACGTTCTGACACTAATTCCCAGCAGCTCCGCCGCCTTCGTGCGGTTCCCCGTCGAGACCTCGAGCGCCCGCTCGATCAGCTTCGCTTCCGCCTCGCTCACGTTCAGCGACGTGAGCACGACCGCGCCGTCGGGAACGGACTGCGTGGCCGGCGTCGAGCCGCCCGCGATCGCCATGAACTCGCCGGAGATCCGAGCCGGCGTCGGGCCGCTCCACGCGCCGCTCAGCCCGAACCGCTGCCCGTCGAACGCGTGCAACGGAATCAGCGGCTCGCCGGTGAGAATCACCGCGCGCTCCACGGCGTGCTGCAGCTCGCGGACATTACCGGGCCAATCGTATCCCTGCAACAGCGCGAGCGCCTGCGGCGAGATGCCGGTGATCTCCTTGCCGATCTCCTGGGCGTAGTGCGTCGCGAACCGGTAGGCGAGGAGGGGGATGTCGTCCTTCCGCTCGCGCAGGGGCGGCAGCCGGACCGGGATGACGCTCAATCTATAGTAGAGGTCCTGCCGGAAATGCCCGGCCGCGGAGAACGCGGCGAGGTCGCGGTTCGTCGTCGCGACGATGCGCACATCGACTTTGATCGCCGACGATCCGCCAACGCGCTCGAATTCCTGTTCCTGCAGTACCCGGAGCAGCTTCGCCTGGAGATCGAGCCGCATCTCCGAGATTTCGTCGAGGAGGAGCGTGCCGCCGTGCGCGCGCTCGAAGGCGCCCTCCACCCGCTTGATGGCGCCGGTGAATGCGCCCTTCTCGTGGCCGAACAGCGCGCTCTCGACCAGGCCCTCCGGGAGCGCCGCGCAATTCAGCTTGATGAAGGGTCCGTCGCGCCGCTCGCTCTGCATGTGGATCGTGCGCGCGAACAGCTCCTTTCCGGTGCCGGACTCGCCCTCGAGCAGCACCGTCGCGCGGGTCGGCGCAGCGGTCGCCACCGTCTGGAGCACACGCCGGATCGCCGGACTGTCGCCGATGATCTGACGCTCGTTGCGGAACTCCATCACCTCCTTCCGGAGCCGCTCGTTCTCTCGGCGCAGCCGCACGACCTCGAGCGCCTGATTGACCGCGAGCTCGAGCTGCTCCGGCCGCACCGGTTTGGTGATGTAATCGATCGCACCGGCTTTGATCGCCGCCACCGCGTGCTCGATGCTCCCGTAGCCGGTGAGCATGATGAGCGGCGTGTCGTAGCCTTCCTGCCGCAGGAGCGCGAGGAACTCGAGCCCCGTGAGGCCCGGCATCCGGTAGTCGGAGATGATCAGGTCTACGGCACCGCTGGCCAGGCCCTGCAGCGCCTGGGGGACGTTGTGTGCGGAGACCGTCTGATGACCGGCGCGTTCGAGCGTGTCCTGGAGGATCAGCCCGATCGCTGGCTCGTCATCGAGACAGAGAATCGTTGCCATAGAATGATTTAGGCCGACCGCTCAAGTCGCGGCGGGGTGGGGTCGATACTGCGGAATGACGCGTGGGTGCATCCGGCGGCAACAATTGCCGGGTGGCTCAGGCAATCCGCAACGGAGCGGCTATGCGAATCACCAACAATATGATGGCGCAGGCGCAGCTCGACGGGCTGTCGCTGAACATGACCGCCCTGATGAAGGCGCAGGCGCAGGTCAGTTCCGGAAATCGGCTGCAGGCCGCCTCCGACGACCCGTCCGCGGCGACGCAGATCGTGGCCACGAGCTCCTCGCTCGCCGCGCTCGATCAATACGTGACCAACGTGCAGCGCGCGTCGAGCCGAGTCTCGACGGAAGACAGCGTGCTGCAGCAGATCAACGACATCCTCGCGCGCGCGAAGCAGATCGGCGTGCAGCAGGCCACCGCGACCGCGACCGATCAGACGCGCCTGGGCGCGGCGGCGGAAGTGAACCAGCTCTTCCAGCAGATCGTGTCGCTCGGCAACACGAAGTTCGGCGACGAGTACCTGTTTGGCGGCGACCAGTCGCAGACGGAGCCCTTCGCGGCGACCGGGGCCGGCGCCACGCTCGACTACACCGCGAGCAGCACGCCGGGTGGTCGGTCGATCAACACGGGCGACGGCCAGACGCTGCAGATCTCGCACACCGGCAAGCAGCTGCTGCAGGACACGGGCGTGCTCGACGCGGTGAAGCAGCTCGCGCGCTCGCTCGACCCCAAATCGAGCACGTACGGTCAGGACGGGATCGGCGCGGCCATGACGTCGGTGGATCAGGCGCTCACGTCGATCCAGGGCGTCGTCGGCGACGTGGGCGCGACGGCGCAGAAGCTCGACGTCACGCAGCAGAATCTCGACGCCTACAAGACGAACCTCACCACGTTCAAGTCGAACCTCTCGGACGTGGACGTCGAGACCGCGGTCACCGAGCTGACCAACCGACAGATGGCGTACCAGGCCGCGATGCTCGCGACCTCGAAGGTCATGGGCCTCACTCTCACGGACTACCTCAAATGAGTGGATTGACGCTGGTGAACACGGCGGAACCGGAGTTCGTGGAGGTCAAGTCCGACCTGCTCGGCGTGCTGCGCGTGCGGACCGACGAGCTGCTGCGCTTCCCGTCCGGGCTGCTCGGGTTTCCCGAGTGCCGCCGGTTCGCGCTCGTGCGCGCGGCGCACGAGGGGCTGTTCTGGCTGCAGTCGCACGAGTATTCGACGCTCGTCTTCCTGCTCGTGGATCCATTCGAAGTCGCGAATGACTATTCCATAGAGATTGGGCCGTCGCAGATGATGGAGCTGGGGCCGCACCGTCCGTCGGACGTGGCGCTGCTGGCGATCGTGACGCTGCCGGCGACGGCCGGCGAGCGTCCGACCGCGAATCTGCAGGGCCCGATCGCGATCAACTTCGCGACGCGCTGCGCCAAGCAGGTCGTGCTGAGCGAGACGGACTACGGCGTGCGCTGCCCGATCGACCTTGCGCACCTCAAGGCCTGACCGGGAAACCCTCCGTTAAAGTCGGCGATGTGACCGCCGATACTGAACTCCAGCGACGACTAACTAGTCAGCCGACGCTCTGGAGCACGGATGCTCCAACTACCGTTCACGGAGGAACACCGAAATGCGCATCAACACCAACATCAGCGCGATCAACGCGTACGGCAA
>DASZUN010000268.1:0-16163 GCA_035547615.1 Gemmatimonadaceae bacterium
ACGACGCTGCTCGTCGGGAGTGCGCACTGGGCGATCCGAGTGGCGCACCTGCTCGTGGGCCTCGCGGCCATGGGCCTCGCCGAAGCGCTGGGCGGCGCGACCCGACGTCACTGGGCGGCGACGCACGAGAGCTAGCTGGTCCGTGGTCCGTGGTCCGTGGTCCGCGGACGGTGATAGCTACGGACTATGAACTCTGGACCATACCGGTCTCCCCCCGCTCGAACGCGAGTTCCGCGCGAAGGTTCGCCATGTCGCGCCCGATCGTCGCGACGCCGACGAGCGCGCCGGCACGGCGATATTCGACCGCGCAATCGCGGTCGGCGGGATTGCCGTGCATCGTTGCTTGATCCCAACCGCCCTGCAAGCCCGTATACTGGATCGTGACGTCGTAGTGCTGACTCCAGAAATACGGCACGGCGGTGAACGGAATGCGTTCGCCGAGCATGTTGCACGCGGCGATCTGCCCCTGCCGCACAGCCACGTTCCAGTGCTCCATCCGCGCGCGCGAGCCGGTCACGCGCTCGGGCCAGCAGGCGATGTCGCCCGCGGCGAAGATTCCGGGACGGCTGGTCTCCAGGAATTCGTCGACGTTCACGCCGTCGCCCACGTCGAGCTTCGCCCACTGCGCCACGGCGACTGACGGGCGCACGCCGATCCCGACGACCACGAGCTGCGCCTCGAGCCGGCCGCCTCCGCTCAACGTGACGTGCGATTCGTCGATCGCGCGAACCGTCTCGTTGACGTGGAAACGCACGCCGCGCGATTCGTGCAGCCCGCGAACGAACGCGCTGAGCTCCGGTCCGAACACCGGCTCGAGCGGCGTTCGTCCCTGTGCGACGACGTCCACCTCGATGCCGCGCGCACGCAGCGATGCCGCGGCCTCGAGGCCCACGAAGCTCGCGCCAACGACGACCGCCCGCCGCGCCGAATGACTCGCAGCGATGATCGCCCGCGCATCGGCGGTGGAGCGCAGCGTGAATACGTGGCGGAGTCGATGTGTGGCGACCGGAAGCCGAACGGCCTCGGCGCCCGTGGCGATCAGCAGCCGGTCGTATGACACGCGCCCGCCGGACAGGGTCTTGAGCTCGCGTGCTGCGCTGTCGATTCCGCTCACGCGATGGCCGAGCATCAGCTCGATGTTCGCGTCGTCGTAGTACTCGCGCGGACGCAGCGGCAGCCAATCTTCCGGCGCGGTGCCGGCGAGAAAATCCTTGGAGAGATTCGGCCGGTCGTACGGCAGCTCGTGTTCCGCGCTGAGCATCACCACGCGCCCGTCGTAGCCGCGGCGGCGCAGCATGTCCGCGGCGGCCGCACCGGCTGCTCCCGCACCGAGGATCGCGATCGTGCCGACCCTGTGCTGCGCGCCCACACTGCCGGGCCGCCGCGTCGTGGCGGCGCGCCTCGCACCCACACGCACGACACCGTCGGATTCCGTGACCTCATAGGACGCGACCGGCGTGAACGCGGGGCCGCACAGCGCGTCGCCCGTTCGGAGACTGAAACACGCGTGATGCAGCGGACAACGCACCGTGTCGTCGACCAGCAGCCCGTTCGCGAGCGAGGCGCCGTAATGGCTGCACTGCGCGCCGATCGCGTACGGCACGCCGCCGGCGCGCGCGAGCAGCACGCGTTCGCCGTCGAGCGCGCCCTCGAGCATGCTGCCGTCCGGCAACTCCGCCGACGGGATCCCCTCGGCGACATCGCGTGTAGCGGGAGCTGCGGTCAGGTCCACGGCTGCGGTCTCCTGGTGACGAAAGACACATCTGATTGTCGGCGTCTCTCAGTCAATTCGTGAATTGCGCGGAACGTTCCGGTTGGCGGTCCGAGCGCAGGCCGGGCTGCAACGGGCCGCTAGCTTTGAGTGATGCCGACGGCCGCCGCCGCCCACCATCCCTCCCGCCGCCGCGCGTATCTCTCCCTCGCGCTCGGCGTGTTCGGCATCGCATGGTCGGCGATCCTCGTGCGCTGGGCCGGCACGTCGGGACTCGTCTCGGCGTTCTACCGGCTCGCGTTTGCGTCGATCGTGTTCTTCCCGTGGAGCCGCGGGGCAACGCACCACCACGCCGGCTTCACGCGCGAGGCGCGCCGCGCCGCGATCGTCGCCGGCGTGGCGTTCGCGGCGGATCTCGCGTTCTTCAATTCAGCGGTGATGATGACGAGCGCCGCCAACGCCGCGCTGCTCGGCGTGAACGCGCCGATCTTCGTCGCGCTCGGCGCCTGGATCATGTACGGGGAGCGGCCCACGGCGCGCTTCTGGACGGGATTCGTGCTCGCGCTCACGGGGCTCGTGTCGATCGTCGGCACGGACGTGCTGCTGCACCCCACGCTCGGCGTCGGCGACCTGCTCGCGGTGCTCGGCGCGCTGTGCTACGGCATCTATCTGCTCTTCGTGCAGCGAAGCCGGACGAGCATCGACGCCGTGACGTTCAGCCTGTGGTCCGCGGCGATCGGCGCGGCGTGCCTCGTCCCCGTGTGTCTGCTCGCCGGCAAGCCGCTCGTGGGATTCTCGGGACGCACGTGGGCCTCGCTGATCGCGCTCGCGCTCGTCTCACAGGTCATGGGGCAGATGCTCGTCGCGCATGCGATGGGCCGGCTGCCCGCGACGCTGTCGTCGATCGTGCTGCTCGCGCAGGCGCCGATGACGGCGCTGCTCGCCTGGCCGCTGCTCGGCGAGCGCATTCGCGCGGCGCAGATCGTCGGCGGGGCGCTGGTGCTGGCGGGGATCTTCGTGGTGAACGCGACGCGGTTCGCGCCGAGTGGAGCGCTTCAGCGCCTGCGCCAGGGGCGGAGCACGTCGTAGGCGGCGACGCTCGTCGCCATCGTCCTGCTGCGTGCGACGAGCTTCCGGCGCTCGAGCAGGGCGAGCGCCTCCTGCACGCCCCGCTTGGAGAGGCCCGTGCCGTCGGCGATGTCGCGGAGACTGGCCGTCGCCTTCCGCCCGTGCGGATGCGCGGTGTGGGCCCAGAGAAAGAGATAGACGAGCAGCGCCGACGGCCGCTTGTCGTGGCCGACGAGATCCGGCATGAGCGTTTCGATCACGTAGCGGTCGATGCGGAGCTGTTCCACCGGCGCCTCCCGTTCGCGCGGCTTGGCTACTGAGTGCCTTGGCTACCTATTGCTATAGAAGCTATTGCCAGACTGGACGGCGCGCGAGGGACGGTGAAGATTGCCGCGCAGTCCCCACCTACACGCTCGCCGGAGGCCGCCGTGATCAAGGGCATCAAATTCGCCAGCATTCCCACACGCGATCAGGACCGCGCGCTCACGTTCTGGACGGAGCAGGTCGGCTTCGTCGTGCACACCGATCAGCCGTTCGACGAGCACCAGCGCTGGATCGAGCTCCGCATAAAGGGGAGCGACGCGCACGTGGTGCTGTTCACGCCTGAGGCGCACAAGTCGCACGTCGGCGGCTTCGCGCACGTGACGTTCTACAGCGACAACGTCGAGAAGACGTACGAAGAGCTGCGCGCCAAGGGCGTCGAATTCGTGAGCCCGCCGACGAAGGCGCCGTGGGGAACGGCCGCGATCTTCAAGGATCCGGACGGGAATCAGTTCGTGCTGTCGTCGCGATAGGCGATCAGCCGGCTTGCTCCTACAGCAGCGTCCCCCGCAGCACGATGAACGCCACGCTGAAGTAGATCACGAGCCCCGTCACGTCCACCAGCGTCGCCACGAACGGCGCCGACGCGCTCGCCGGATCGAACCCGAGCCGCCGCAACAGGAACGGCAGCATCGATCCCGCGAGCGATCCGAACGTCACGATCCCCACGAGCGCGATCCCGACCGTCAGCGCGACGAGCACGTGGTGCGGCCCATAGTCGTACAGGTGCAGTTCCTGCCACGTCAGGATGCGAATGATCCCGATCACGCCGAGGATCGCGCCGAGCATGAGGCCGGTCGGCAGCTCGCGTACGGCGATCTTCCACCAGTCGCGGAGCTTGATCTCGCCCAGCGCGAGCGCGCGGATGATCAGCGACGTAGCCTGCGACCCGGAGTTGCCGCCCGAGCTCATGACCAGCGGAATGAACATCGCGAGCAGCGTCGCCTTGTCGATCTCGGCCTGGAAATGCTGCATCGCCGTGGCCGTGAGCATCTCTGAAAGAAACAACGCGCACAGCCAGCCGGCGCGCTTCTTCACCATCTGCCCCATGCCGATCGACATGTACGGCGCGCCGAGGGCCTCCATGCCGCCGAACTTCTGCACGTCTTCCGTCTGCTCGCGGACGATGGCGTCGATCACGTCGTCCACCGTCACGATACCGAGCACGTGCTGCTGCTCGTCGACCACCGGCACGGCGAGGAGGTTGTACTTCGCGATCACCCGCGCGACGTCCTCGCGGTCCGTCCGCGGCGACACGGTGACGGGCCTGCGCCGGTCGCCCGCCTCGCGCACCGAGACGTTCGGGTCCGCGATCATGAGCTGGCGCAGCGACACGACGCCGACGAGGGTGTTGCTGTCGTCGAGCACGTAGATGGCGTAGACCGTCTCCTTGCTCTGCGCCACGTCGTGGATGTAGGCGAGCGTCTGCGCCACGCTCCAGTCGAATGGCACCGTGAGCACCTCGGTCGTCATGATGCCGCCGGCCGAGTCCTGCGGATACTCGAGCAACAGCGTCAGCGTGCGCCGCGTGTCCGGATCCATCTTCGCGAGAATCCGGTCGCGGTCGGGCTCGTGCAGCTCGCGGAAGAGATCGGCCTGCTGATCGGCGGACATCGCCTCGACGAGCGCGACCGCCGCGTCCTCGTCCATGGTCTTGATGATCTCGTATCGGCGGTCCAGCTCGGGCTCGTCGAACACCTGGACGGCGAGATCGAACGGGAGCACGGCGAGCACCTTCGCGGCGCCCGCGGGGGGCAGATCGCGCAGCGCTTCCGCGATGTCGGCGGCACGCATGCCGGCGACGGTTTCCGCGAGCTCGGCGGGATCGCCGTGCAGCAGGTAGAGCAGTTCCGGCGCGGACGAAGTCATGAGTCAGCAGTCGGTGGTCAGGGTGGCGAGACCCGCTGGACAGCACAACGGCGGCACACCGAGCTACTTACGGTGTGCCGCCGCTTCGCACCAGTCCCCGGGAAGCGCCCTTACGGCTTCACCACCATCGGGATCGGGTCATCGAGGTAGACGGTCTTGGTCTGGCTCCGGAAGTGCAGCACGCGCCAGAACCAGTTCTCGTCGCGCGGCTGTCCCCCGTTCTCCATGAGGTAGCGCGCCACATCGTAGGCGTCGTCCGGATCCATGCGCAGGCAGCCGTGCGACTCCGCCTTGCCCAGACTCGCCGGATCGTTCGTCCCGTGGATGTAGTAATCCGGCTCCTTGAAGAAGATCTTCACGAGCTTCATCGGATTGCCCGGCGCGCCCGGCGCCTGCGGCTTCGCCTTCTTCGCCCACTTCGAGTCGGGTGGGATCCACGCCGGGTTCCAGACGATCTTTCGAATACTGTAATTGCCGACCGGCGTCTCGTAACTGCCGCGGCCGACCGCGACCGTGTACGTCGCGACGTCGTCGTTGCCGTTATGGATCGTGAGCTTGCGCTCGCTGAGGTCGGCTTCGAGCCACGGCCCGGACGGGTCCGCCGCGACGGCCCTGGCCGCCGAATGCCGAGTTGGCGCGGCCGAGCCGGCCGCCGTCGCGACGACGAACATCGCGCCCATCAGTGCCCAGCGCGCCGCCGGGCTCATCGATTTGTTGTCTATGCCTCTGCTCATCATGCCTTGCTCTAAAGCAAGGCATATTCCGTTTCTTTACGGCTTCGCGCTCGTGACCCAGGCCGTCCACCAGATGTCGCGCAGCATGCGCGCGCCCGCGGCGAGTCGGTCGACGACGAACGCCTTGTCGGCGGGATCAGCGGTCGTCGCGTCGAACGGATGGGCCTTGTCGAGCTGATACATGCGCTCCACCTGCCCGTTCGTCTCGCGCAGGTACGCGATGATCGCCGAGCGAAAGTCGGGCAGGACGCGGGCGGCGGTGTCGACGTGCGGCAACACGTCGGCGAGCTTCACGTTCGCCTGCACGAACGCGGACTCGAAACGTGAGTGGAAGCGATGGTCCGTCGCATAGCCGTTGGGATTCGGGCCCACCCAGCCGTTGTACTCGATGGTCGTGTGCGCGGGCTGCGACCCGTCGGCCACGTAATGCCCGAGGATCCCGGCGTCGTTGATGATCCGCGCTTCGATGAACGGCTTCGTCGAATCTGGCGCGGCGCGCCAGAGGCGGAACTCCTCGCGCAGGCGCTCCGACAGCTCGAGCATCCGGAACGGCAGCAGGCCCATGACCGAGCCCTTCGCGCCCGCGGCCGACAGCGTGTCCAGATACGCGTAGCGGTTCGGCGCCTTCAGCGCCTCGGCGAGCACCTCCGGCTTCACCAGGTCCATGTCGATGAAGTGATCGGGCGCCGAGCCCTGATCGAGCGCCGGATCGATCGACGACTCGTCGCGGCTGCGCCAGCGGTCGGGGTCCGGATTCAGATAGGCGAGCTGCTTGACCGACGCGCGCATGAACGCCGGCATCCCCGGCGGCAGCGAGAGCGCGGCGGCTTCGCCGGTGATGCGATGACCCGCTTCACCCCATGCGAAGCCGATGGCGGGGACGGCGAGGATCGCGGTGACCGTCAGCGCGACGGCAATGCCCTTCTTCATCAGGTGGCCTTGAGAGTGTGCAGGGCAAATGTAGCGCCTTGCGGGTCCGTGCACTGCACGATCCGGTCGCCGCCCGGCACGTCCATCGGACCCACGAGCACGGTGGCGCCGCCGCGCTTCGCGTCCTCGGTGCGCTGGTTGACGTCGGCCACGCGGATGTACGGCACCCAATTCGGTTGGGGCATGCCCTCGACGCGGTTCATCATCCCGCCGAGCTGCCGTCCGCTGCGTCCGTAGATGCGATAGATGCCGTGCTGCGGCCCCAGGTCGACCTCGTCCAGCGTTTCCCACTTGAAGAGCTGATTATAGAATTCGAATGCCGCTTTCTGATCGGTCGTGATCAGCTCGTGCCACGAGAACTCCCCGATGTTCGGCACGCCGTCGTGGCCGGGCGGCTGGGTGTCCGGCTCGAAGAGGCCGAACTCCGCCCCCATCGGATCGGCGAGCACCGCGTAGCAGCCGACGTCCTTCACCTCGCGCGGCGCCGCGAGGATCGTTCCGCCCAGCTTCTCGGCCTGCCGCGCGCACGCATCCGCGTCGTACACGCAGACGTACGTGCGCCAGTGGGGATGCCCGTCCGCCGACACGGGCGTGAGGCCGCCGATCGGTTCCTCGCCGTTCACCCACATCGGGTAATCGACGTCGCCCGCTTCCCAGAGCTGGGTCTTCCACGGAGTGATCGTCGTGTAGAACGATTGCGCGGCGGCGACATCCGAGGTGACGAGATCGTGCCAGACGAATCGTCCGTGCGCAGCGAACATCGGAGCCTCCCGGTCTTGAGATGGAGCGGACTTCACGTGGGCAGCGGCGCCTGCAAAACGATACCGCGCCACGGGCAGTCTGTCACACCTCGAACCAGGCGTGGGCGGCGGTGAGTCGTTCGTGCAGCGCCTCCCCGCTCGTACCGCTGAGCGCGCCACGCAAGCCGGCGAGCTCGCGCTCCGCCGTGAGCAGCGCGTCATGGAGCGCGTCGGCGTTCTCGCGGGCGATGGCGGTCCACATCTCCGGCGAGCTGCCGGCGAGCCGCGTCACGTCGCGGCCGCCGGGGCCGAGGTCGCGCCGCTCCACGCCGCGCCTGGCGAGCGCGAGCGCCAGTCCGATCGAGACGAATTGCGGCAGGTGGCTCGTGTACGCGAGCTGTTCGTCGTGCCGCGCGGGAGCGATGGTCGTGGGCTGCGCGCCGAACTGCGCCCAGAAGTCCGACGCGCGCTCGACCAGCGCCGCTTCGGTTGCCGCCGTGGGACAGAGATACACGCGGGCGCCGCACAACAGTCCGGCGCGCGCCGCGGGCCACCCGGAGCGATGATCGCCGGCCAGTGGATGCGCGCCGACGAAATTCCGCTCGAGGCCGAGCCGCGCCGCGCACGCGACGATCCCCGTCTTGGTGCTGCCGACGTCGGTGACGAGCGCGTCCCGCTGCACCAACGGAGCGATGCGCTCGAGCACCTCGACCGCCGCATCCACGGGGACCGCGATGACGATCGCCGAGGCGTCGCGCACGCCGCCGAGGTCCGCATCGAGCGCGCACTCGACGACGCCCTGCGCGATCGCGTCGGCCAGCGACGCGCGATCCCGATCGTAGGCGCGCACGCGCGTGCCGCGCGCCGCGAGATCGCGCGCCAGCGAACCACCGATCAGCCCGAGTCCGATGATCGCGACAAAGTCGCCCTCCGTCATTCGGTCTCCTGCGCGCGCCGCGACATCCCGACGATCTGCCAGAACACTTCGCGCACCGGCTCGGGCGGCAGGCCGGCCTCGCGCGCCACGTTCGCCACGCGCCGAATCACGGCCGCCTCCCGCGTGGGATCGAGGATCGGCATCCCGGCGAGTCGTTTGAGCTCCCCCGTGCGCTTGCCGAGGACCATGCGGCGCGCGAGCAGGCTCACGATCTCGCTGTCGATGCGCTCGATCTCCTCGCGGCACCGCGCGAGCTCCTCCGCGGCCCCCTGCGTCGTCCCGTCGCCGCTCATGCCACCGCCCGCCGTTCCGCCGCGGGGCCGGAGAGCGTCCTGCCCGCCGCGGCGGCGAACGCTTCGGCGCGCGTCATCAGATCCGAGAAGGCCGCGGGCGTGAGCGACTGGTCGCCGTCGGAGAGCGCGCGCTCCGGATCGGGGTGCACCTCCACGATCAGCCCGTCCGCTCCGGCGGCAATCGCCGCGAACGCGAGCGGCGCGACGAGCGCGGCGTCGCCGCCGGCGTGACTTGGATCCACGATCACCGGCAGGTGCGTCTCGCGCTTGAGAACGGGAATCGCCGCGACGTCGAGCGTGTTGCGCGTCGCCGTCTCGTACGTGCGGATGCCGCGCTCGCAGAGCACGACGTCGTGATTTCCATTCGCCATGATGTACTCCGCCGCCATTAACAATTCTTTGATCGTCGCCGACAGCCCGCGCTTGAGCAGGACGGGCCGCCGCACGCGTCCCAGCTCGGCGAGCAACGCGAAGTTCTGCATGTTCCGCGCGCCCACCTGGAGCATGTCCGCGTGCTCGGCGACGAGATCCACCTGGCGCGTGTCCATCACCTCGGTCACGACCGGCAAGCCGGTGATGCCGCGCACCTCGGAGAGCAGCCGGAGCCCCTCGCCACCCATCCCCTGGAACGCGTACGGCGAGGTGCGCGGCTTGAAGGCGCCGCCGCGGAGCATGCGCGCACCGGCCTCGCGCACGAGGCACGCCGTCTCGAGAATCATCTCGCGATTCTCCACCGAGCACGGGCCGGCGATCACGGTGATCGACTCGCCGCCGAACGTCGCGGCGGATTCCCGGCCACCGACGCGCACGATCGTACGGTCGGCCGCGAACTCGCGCGACGCGAGCTTGTACGGCTTGAGCACCGGCGTCA
This sequence comes from Gemmatimonadaceae bacterium, assembly GCA_035547615.1. Lineage (GTDB taxonomy): Bacteria > Gemmatimonadota > Gemmatimonadetes > Gemmatimonadales > Gemmatimonadaceae > JAQBQB01. Next base: position 9,475 of record DASZUN010000268.1, read on the forward strand.
CGGACTCGACGCCCGGCAGGGATCGGAGCGGCAGCTCCTCGAGCAGCGATTCGTCACCGATGCACCCGATGATCGTGCGCTGCTCTCCGCGCGACAGGTGAGTGCGCATCCCGACGGCCTCGATGCGTTCGCGAATGTGGTCGATCTCGGCGTCGGTCACGTTGGGTCTGGTCACGATGATCATGGAGCGCTGCCGGTTGGCGGAATGAAGGCGAGTGAGGACAACAAAAAAGCGACCCGTGGATTTCACGGGTCGCCGGGGAAGTTCGCGGATTGGACTACTGAGCTACCGCGTACGCCTCCAACTACGGCCCGTGGCGGGGGTCGTAAAGTAGTAGTAATAGACGTAGGCGGCCGAGCGGCTCATGGTTGGGAGGCTAAGGCTCGGGCCGACGCTTGTCAAGAACGGCCCCTTCGCCAAGAATTACTGCCCCGCCCTCGAGGACCGATCTGTGCCCGCTCTGCTCCACGATCCCGCCGTGCGTACCGCCATTCGTCAGCGTATCGCCAGCTTGCGGCCCGACTCCGTTCGTCGCTGGGGCAAGATGACGGTCGATCAGATGCTCTGGCACTGCAATCAGGGCATGGGTCAGGCGCTCGGCACGGTGCCGTCCGTGCCGCTCAAGGCACCGATTCCGAGAAGTCTCATGAAGATCGCCGTCTTCAATCTCCCGTGGCCCAGAGGCGCGCCGACGGCGCCCGAGCTCACCGCGGGCGACCAGCGGTTCGACCTCGAGTCGGAGCGCGCGCGCTGCCTCTCGCTCATCGATCAGGTCGCGGCCCGATCGATGGACAGCGGCGGCTGGGGGCCCTCACCCGCGTTCGGTCACATGACGGGCTTCGAGTGGAGCAGGCTGATGGCCAAGCACTTCGACCATCACCTCCGGCAGTTCAGCGCCTGAGCGGCGGCGGGCGGCGCGGCGAGGCTCGCGTGTTACGCGAAGCTCACCGCCGCCGTGTTGCCGCCGCACACGATCACGCCGACCCGCTCGGCCGGGCGCGGGACGTACGCGCCGTCGAGCAGCGCCGCGAATGCCGCGGCGGCACCGGGCTCCGCGACCACGCGCAGTGCGTTCCACAGCGTTTGCTGCGCACTCACGATGGCTTCGTCGCTCACGAGCACGGACTCGCGCACGAATTCGCGCGCGACGGGAAACATGAGCGCCCCCACGCGCCGGGGCGCGAGCGAGTCGGCCGCGACCCCGCCGCCCTCAGCATCGACGGGCTCTCCCGCGGCAAGCGCACGATGGAGCGTGGGCGCCGCGGCGGGTTCGACGGCGACGACGTCGACGCGGTCGCGATACCACGCCGCGATACCGCCGATCAACCCGCCGCCGCCCACCGCGACGAGCAGCGTGTCGATCTCGGGACACTGCTCCTCGATCTCCATGCCGAGGGTGCCCTGGCCGAGGAGCGTCTCGAGCTGGTCGTAGGCGTGCACCGGCATCGCGCCCGTCCGCTCCGCCCACCGCTCGCTCGCCTCGAGCGCGTCGGCATAGCGATCGCCGACGATCTCGACCTCGGCGCCGTACTCCCGAAGCCGAGCGATCTTGGCGGGCGACGAGACGGTCGGGACGAAAATCTTCGCCTTCACACCGAGGGTCATCGCCGCGTAGGCGACGGCGGCGCCGTGATTGCCGCCCGACGCGGCGACGACGCCCGCGTCGGGGACGGGACGCGTGAGGAGATTGGCGAACGCGCCGCGCGCCTTGAACGAGCCGGAGCACTGCATCAGCTCGAGCTTGAACGACACCGAGATGGCCGGCAGGCCGAATTCGCTCGCGCGCACCGTCAGCGCAGGCGTGCGGCGGACGTACGGATGAATGACCCGCTGCACGGCGCGAATGGCACGACCGGAAAGACGATCATCGATCATGCCGTAACATAGAGGGCGCGCCTACCGGTCGCGCACGTCCGACAGCTCCTGGTTCGTGATGAAGTCGTAGAGGGTCACGCGGCGCAGGTGATAGAAGGCGGTCCAGTAGCCGCGGAGCGCCTGCACGTACGACAGGACCGCGCCGTCCTTGTCGTTCTGCGCGTTGTAGAGATCCGTGTTGCTGATCTTGCCGATCGTGTAGCGGTTGCGCGCCACCTCGAACTGCTTGGCGGCGACGGTGTCGCCCTTGGCCGCGAGCACCAGATTGCGCTGAGCCTGCTGGAGCTGGAGCACGGAGAAGCGCGCATCCTCGGCGAGCTGGTCGCGGCGACTCTTGTTGTTCGCCAGGACGCGCTGCTCGTCGGCCTTGGCCGCCTCGACGGCCGCGTGTCCCGCGCCCCATTGGATCATGGGCATGTTGATCCCGAGCAGCAGCTGCTGCTTGCCGAGCGGGCTCTGATACGCGCGGCCGAACACGTTCGCAGTCTGGTTGAAGCCCACGCTCGCGGAGAGCGTCGCGTTGAACCGGTTGTTGAGCGTCGCCGTCGTGATTTCGCGCTTGGCGTTGGTCTCGTCGAGCACGTTCCGCTCGATGTCGCTCGCGTTCTTCAGCGCCTCGCGCACCGCGACGTCCGGGTCCGCGGCGACGGTCGGAATGGAATCGGGCGCGACGATCGTGAACGAGTCGGTCACCGGATAGACGAGCTGCCGCCGGAGCGCCGCCTCGGCGCGGTCGCGCTGGAGCCGCGCGTCCTCGACCGACGCGCGCGCGCGCAGCAGCGCGAGCTCGCTCTTGAGCAGATCGTTCTCGCCGATCTTGCCGACCTCGTACCGGCCCTTGTTCAGCGTGTAGAGCGTGTCGTTGACCGCGACGTTCGCTTCGGCGTTGGCCAGCGACATCTGCGCGGCGTAGAGATCGAAGAAGGTGCCGGCGATCTGGCCGGCCACGTCCTCGCGCGCCTCGAGGTACGCCCGCTCGGCGACGTTCGCCGAGAGCGCCTGCACCTTCTCGTTCCAGACGAGCGTGCGCGGCTTGAAGAGGTCCTGCTGGAGCGAGATGATGACGGGCGTCGTCTGGTAGTACTTGGCGTTCTGATCGCCGAAGAGATCGATGCGGCTCACCTGCGAGCCGATCGAGAGCTGGCCGCCGGTGAGGGGGATCTTCTGCGCGACGGTGAGCCCGAGCGACGACTGGTTCTGCGCCTGGCCGATGAACTGCGTCGAGCCGTCGGGGAGCGTGATCGGGTTGATGCCGTGGTTGAGGTTCGCGGCGTCCCCGGTGAGCATGACCTGCGGCAGGAGCCCGGCGTTGAACGCGTCGTTGCTCGCGCGGGCGGCACCGCGCGCGCTGCGGGCGACCTGCGCCTGCGGGCCCTGCCGCTGCGCCATCGCGATCGCGTCCTGGAGCGTGAGCGTCCGCTGGGCGCCCGCGGACGCCGCGGCGCCCAGTCCCAGGATCACGCTAATGATGAGTTTTCTCATTTCACTTTACTCATACCTGAGACAGACGATCGGATCCTGCTTCGCCGCGCGCGAAGCGGGCATGATGCCGAACACGAGCCCCACCGCGACGGACACCCCGAAGGCGACGACCACGGACGCCGGCGACACGATGGTGTGGATCTTCGCCAGGTGGTCGATCGCCGAAGCGAGGATCGCCCCGACGATGATCCCGGCGATGCCGCCGGCGAGGCTGATCATCACCGCCTCGCTCAGGAACTGCGCGAGCACGTCGCGCTGCGTCGCCCCCACCGCGCGCCGCACGCCGATCTCCTTGATCCGCTCGAGGATCGACGCGAGCATGATGTTCATGATGCCGATCCCGCCCACGACGAGCGAGATCGACGCGATCGCGCCGAGCACGATGTTGAAGATCGTCTTCGTCCGCTGCTGCTGCTTGAGCAGCAGCTCGGGCACCGAGATCTCGAAGTCGACGACGTCGTTGTGCCGCCGCGTGAGCATGCGCCGCATCACGTCGGCCACCGCGGGGACCGCGCTCGACTTGTCGACCTGCACCGTGATCTGATCGAGCTGGTTGTAGTTCTTCTTCTCCGCGATCTGATCGTCCGTCTCGGTGGAGTCGGCGCTCGTCACATTGTAGGCGCGGGAGGCGGCTTCCACGTCCTGCTGCGTGACCTCGGCGCGATTGCGGAAGCGCACGAGCATCGTCGGCATGGGCACGTACACGTCCATGTTCACGTCGCGGATGCCGAGCTGCTGCGCGGTCTCCTGCGAGATCTTGCGGTCCTCGAGCACGCCGATCACGGTCAGCCACTCGTTGCCCACCTTGATCCGGTGGCCGATCGGCTCTTCGGTGGTGAAGAACCGGCTGCGCACGCCCTGGCCGATGATCGCCACCGGCGATGCGCCCGTGAAGTGCTCGGCCGCGAACTCGCCGCCCTGCACCGTGTGCAGGTTCATCATCCGGAAGTACGGCGAGTCGACGCCGACGAGCTTGCCCGAGCGGTGGTGCCCTTCGCGCGTGATCACGGTGTTCAGCACCACCTGGCCGCTCGTCGCGCCCACGTCCGGGATCTCGCGCGCGATCGACTGCGCGTCGAGGTAGGTGAGCCCGGGCGTGAACTTCTTCGAGTCCTTTTTCGCGTCGTCCTTCTCGACCTTCCCTTCCTTCTGCTCGATGATCGGCGTGACGACGATGTTGTTCGCGCCGAGCAGTCGCATCTGCTCCAGGATCTCCTGCTCGGCGCCGTTGCCGATCGCGAGCATCGCGATCACCGAGGCGACGCCGAAGAGAATGCCGAGCGAGGTGAGCCCCGCGCGGAGCTTGTTGTGGCCCACGGCCTCCGCCGCCGTGCGCGCGCTGAACGCGACGTGCGCGGCCAGCGTCCGCCAGCGCGACGCGGGGACGGGCGGCGCGCCGGGCTCGATCGCGACGGTCGCCACGATCAGGGCGTCTTGACGGACGCGGCGGGCTTCGCCGGCAGCGACACGCCCTTCGGCGTGTCCGCGCCCGTCGATCCGGTCGGCGTGGGATTCACCCCGGGCAGGAGCGACGTCTTGATGTCCGACTTGTCCGTCGGCGGCGAGAGCAGCACGTGATCGTCCGCCGTGAGTCCCTTCCGGATGATGATCTCGTTGTCGTTCATCATCCCGGTCTCGACCTGCTGCTTCACGATGCTGTGGCCGTCCTTCTTGTACACGAACGAACGGCCGCCCTCGTTCGTGACCGCCTCGATCGGCACGGAGAGCGCGTTCGGCAGCGAGGCCGTCACGATCGCGTTCGACGTCGTCATCCCCGGACGCAGCGTGGTGTCCGCCTGATCCACGTCGATCTTCACCTCGAAGACCTTGGAATCCTGATTGGGCCGCTGCTCGCCCACGTTCGCGACTTCGGTGACCTTGCCGGTGAGCTTCTTCGTGGGATCCGCGTCGAGCGAGAGCTGCACCTGCTGGCCCACCGCGAGCTTTCGCACGTCGACTTCGTTCACGTAGGTGTCCGACTCCATGTGCGTGAGATCGGGCAGCGTCGCGACAGCCGGATCCCAGGCGCTCCACTGCGAGCCGACGCCGCGCTTTTTCCCATTCCACTCGCGCACGTAGATCACCATCCCGGCCGCCGGCGCCTTGATGGTGAACTGCCCCATCACGTCCTGAATGTTCTTGAGCTGGTTCTGCTGGCGGCCGAGGTCCGCGCCCACCGACGACATCTTGGCGATCGCCTGCTTCGTCTTGGTGTCGAGATTGCGCTTCGACTGATCGAGCGCGCGCTGCGCCTTCTCATAATCGATCTCGGCTTGCCGTTTGATGCTCGGCGCCTCGTAGGTCGCCTGCTCCTTGGCGATCTTCTTCTCCTCGAGCGCATACTCCGCCGTGCGCACGTCCTCGCGCGCCTGCGCCAGGTTGAGCGCCGAGTCGAGCTGCGCGGTCGTGTACTCCGCCTGCGCCTTCTGCAGATTGAGCGTGACGTCGGACATCTTGGTCGCCGCGGGCGCGCGGTCGAGCTGCGCGATGATGTCGCCCTGCTTCACGACCGTCCCCTCGGGCACCAGCGACGCGATCTTCGTCTGGTAGACGTTCACGGCCTGCGCCTGCGTGGGCCCGTTGATGTCGACGGACTTCTTCGCGCGCAGCTCGCCGGTCGTGGTCACGAGGACGTCGAACTCGCCCTGCCGCACCTGCGCGGTGAGCCCCGCCTCCGCGGCGGAGGCCGTGCTCGGCCACTTGTACCAGGCCGCCAGGCCGACGATGACCACGGCGGTCAGTACCATGGTCAGCCAGCGCTTCCGCAGGAATTGCATCGCGACGTCCTCGATCGGGTGGGAGACGAACTACGCGACGATTGCTCGCACTACCCTAGTAGTTGTGTATGCAAACGGCAATGCAAGAATCGTTAGGAAACGATGAAGGAAGGCCCAGCGAGGGTTTGACACTCGATTGGGCAAAACCGTTTGCCTCGGCGGCCTGAGCAGCGTACGCTCGGGACGGCGGGATAGTTCCAATCGCGGGAGCGCGTGGTGTTACCGCGGAGGCCGCGGTGTCCCGATCCATATGAGCAAACGAAAACGGGGAGACCTCACGGCCCCCCCGTTCGGATCCTCATGCCGCAGATCTAGAACAATCCTACGATCTCCCCGCTCGGCAGCCGCGCGATCCGCTCGGCAGCTGGCTCCTTGGGCAGGCCCGGCATCGTCATGATGTCGCCGCACTGCGCGACCACGAAGCCGGCGCCGGCGGAGGGCCGCACCTCGTTCACCTGGATCCGGAAGCCGCGCGGGCGACCGAGCTTCGTCGCGTCGTCGCTCAGCGAATACTGCGTCTTCGCCATGCAGACCGGCGTGCCGCCGAGTCCGAT
>DASZUN010000269.1:0-2923 GCA_035547615.1 Gemmatimonadaceae bacterium
GCGGCCGAGGCCGCATCGCCCCTTTCGAACGACGGACGAGGCGATGTCGCGTAACGAGACACGCTCGGCGCGTGATGCTGCTGGCTTCAAGACTGCACTGCAACGCGGCGCGGCGCAGGACGGTTGCGTGCGCCAACACACGACGGAGGAACCGAGGATGAAGCTACAGATCGCTCGCGCGCTGGGGATCGCGGCGGCGGCGCTCGCGCTCGCCACCACGGCGCAGGCACAGGGGCGCGGCCACGGCAAGGGCCACGGAGAAGAACACGGCAGGGCGCACGGCCAGACGCGCGGCCACGACGACGGCGACGTGATGCCGGGCTATCGGCGTGTGCCGCCGGGTCTCGCGAAGAAGCCGGGGCAGATGCCGCCGGGGCAGTACAAGAAGCTCTATCCGGCGCAGGGCGCGACGGTGCTCGACGAGGTGCTGCGGCGCCACGGGTACATCGTGAATCGGATCGTGCCGGTGGGGACGTCGCGGTACGTGTACTATCGTGCGCCGAACGGCGCGTGGCAGCGGGCGGTCGTGAGCCCGGGGACGACGCGGCTCTCGTTCGGGAACGTGCCGGCGGGGTTGCTGCAGGAGATTTTGAGTTTGCTGTATTGAAATGGTCCACGGTCCACGGTAACTGCGGACACGTTTCCCCGCGCAGCAAAATGCGCCGAGCTGTATTGCCGTGATGCTGCGCGGGCGGCATACTGACGTACCATCGTGACCGGACCTTTCAGAGGAGTTCCATGCCGGTCACGGCCAAACTCTCGCGGAGAGTCTACGAGCAGTTGGGCGACGACGTCGTCAACGCGATCGTAGACTGGTTCAACCAGGTGGACGCTACGTATCGGGGCGATCTTCGGGAGATGAACGACCTCAACTTCGCGCGGTTCGACGCGAAGTTGGGGGAGCGGCTCGCCGAGTTCGAGGCCAAGGTCGAGCGGCGGCTCGCCGAGTTTGAGGCCAAGATCGAGCGGCGGCTCGCCGATTTCGAGTCCAGGTTCGAGCGCAGGCTCCTTTCACTGGAGTCCAGGATCGAGCAGTGTGTCACGCGAACTGAATTCGAACAGCGCCTCGCCGCTCTCGAAACCCGCCTCACCCACCGCATCTTCTACGCGTCCGCGGCTACGTTCCTCGCGCAGCTCATCGCGCTGATCACGCTCTTCCGGATGTTCGGCTCTCCCCACTGAACGACGGACTCCCATGTCGACTCGCCGCACGTTCCTCGTCAATGCTCCCCTTGGTGCCGCGGCGCTCGTCGCCGCGTGCCGCAACGGCGGCGCGGCGGCGGATAGCGCTCGTGTATCGCTCGCCGGCGCACCCGCCGGAGCGCCGCTCGAGAATGCCTCGCCGCGTCCGCTGCTCGCTTCCCTGCCCGCCGACGCGGCCACGCTCTCGTGGACACCGAAGCACGAGGAGCTCTGCTACACCTTCGGCGGCGCGGCACCGCGGCAGCGCATCACGCCCAACACGCGCATCGTGTCGTGGACCGAAGACTGCTTCGACGGCGCGGTGAAGACGGCGGCCGACTTGCCGTCGAAGACGATGACGCCGGGACATGACAATCCGCAGAGCGGGCCGTTCTACATCGAGGGTGCGGAGCCGGGCGACACGGTCGCGGTGCACATCCGATCGCTCACGCCGGCGCGCAGCTACGCGGTGTCGAACTTCAGTCCCGGCTTCGGCGCGCTCGTCAGCAACGACCAGACGGCGATGCTCGCGCCGGACATGCCGGAGACGACGTGGCGCTACGACGTCGACGCGGCGCGCGGCGTCGCGCGCACCACCAGCGCCGACGGCAAGCACACGTGGGAGGTGCCGATGGCGCCGTTCCTCGGCTGCCTCGGCGTGGCGCCGGCGGGCGGCGAGGTGCGGACGACGATCGTTCCAGGCAACTTCGGCGGCAACATGGACTGCCCCGAGGTGCGCGCGGGGAACACGGTCTTTCTCGGCGTGAACATGCCGGGCGCGCTGCTCTCGTTCGGCGACGGGCACTACGCCATGGGCGACGGCGAGATCATGGGCGCCGCGATCGAGGGCGCCCTGAACGTCGAGGTCTACGTCGAGCTGCAGAAGAAGATCGCCACGCCGGTGCCCCGCATCGAGAACGCGGACGAAATCATGTTCGTGGGAAGCGGCCGCCCGCTCGAGGACGCGGCGCGCGTCGCGTTCAAGTCGATGGTGGAGTGGGTCGAGCACGCCAGCGGCATGTCGACCCTCGACGCGTATCAGTTCGTATCACAGAACGCGAAAGCGCCGATCATCCAGCTCGTTGATCCGCAGTATACAGTGCTGGTGAAGCTGGAGAAATCGCGGGTCCCGGCGAAATCGGCCTAGGCTTGGCCGCCGCGCGCGCGGCGAACGCGCTGGGGAGAAACAGAATCCCGATCGTCGCGCCCGTCGCGATCACGAACATCGTGAGCACGAAGACGCCGGACACCTGCGTCCCGACGCGGATCGCGCGCGGCCACGGGATGACGGCGAGGATGGCCGCCGCGGCAGGCACCGCGAGCAGCGTCGCACCGACCTGATGTGACGTGATGAGCTCGGTGCAGACCCACGCCGTCCAGATTGCCGCAAACGCTCGAGCCAGTAGTTTCATCGCATCATCCTCGTCGCCGGTACGCAAACAATTGCGCGACGCATGCCACCAATCCTGATCGCGGCGCGTGGTCTCGCCCTCGCCGGGCCCGAGTCGGCCGCCACGCAGCGGCGGTCCGCGATGTGCAGCGTCCCCGACCACACATGCATACGCGAACGACGATCTCTCTGACGCTGCTCGGCGCCGCGATAGTCGCGTGCGCCAACCCCGACGCGCAGTCGAAGCCCGCGCCGCCGAAACCGGCCGACAGCACGGGCGCTCCCCTTCCAGATTCTGTACGGAACGCGCCGACGCCATCGCGCACGGGCAGTACGGCGACCGCAACGGCG
>DASZUN010000270.1:0-8301 GCA_035547615.1 Gemmatimonadaceae bacterium
GGCGTGCTGCAGCACCTCGTCGCGGAACGCGCGGATGCGCGCATCGTTGCGCTCCGGCGCCACGTACTGTGTCGGCGGGAATTTGGGTACTTCTGTTACTAATTCACGCCCCTCCTGCTCCCACTTGATGCGGCCGCCGTCGAGGATCTTCGCGTTGTCGAACCCGAAGAGCTGGAAGACCCAGAACGCGTACGTCGCCCACCAGTTGTTCTTGTCGCCGTAGAAGATCACCGTCGTCGACTCGTCGATGCCGAGCCGTCGGACGAGCGCCTGGAACGCATCGCGGCTCACGTAGTCGCGCGTGATCGGATCGTTGAGGTCGGCGTGCCAATCCACCTTCTGCGCGCCGGGGATGTGGCCGATGTCGTACAGCAGCACGTCCTCGTCGCTCTCGATGATGCGGAGCGCGGGGTCGTGCAGATGCTCGGCGAGCCACTGCGTGCTCACGAGCGATTCGGGGTGCGCGTAGCCCTTCTTGTCGATCGCGGGGTCGGTCATGGGGGTGATGTGTGGAGAGTGGAGAGGGCGAGCGGCGAAAAACAAAACGGCCGCTCGAGCGAGCGGCCGGATGAAAATTCCATCGAGAGATCGAAGCGCCGTCTCAGGGCGCGCGCTTCGTCTCCGGCCGCGGGCGATTGCGGGCACGACAACACATCGCGCGGTACGCGATGGCGCGCGCGGCAAGGCCACGGGGCGAGAAGGAAGCGGTCATGCGGATCATGAATCAAAACAAAAGGACGTCGGTTCCACGAGTCAAGGCGTCACCGTGCTATCGGACGGCGGATTGCTCGACATCTGCTTCAACGCGTCGATCCGGGACGCGGTCTGCTGCTCGTAGCACTGCGCGCGCGCCTGGGCGTACAGGGGCGGCGATCCCGCCCCGCGACAGGCCGCGTCGCGCTGATCGAGCCAGCTCCACTCGTCCGTCCGGAGCTTGCTCACCGAGGCCGGATCAGGATCGGTCGGCAGCGCGCCCGCCTGCTTGCGGAGCGACGCGATCACCGAGTTGTACACGCGCGTGAGCTCGGCGTCGCTCTTCGCGACCGCGTTGCTGAAGCACGTACGCTGATCGGCCGCGCTCGGCGAGCTGCACACGTCCGTGCTCGCGGCGACCGTCGTATCGCGCACCGACGTGCTCGGCGCCGTGTCGACTTTCATCACCGGCGCTGGGGTGGGCGTGACGGGCGCGGTCGCGGCCGGCTGTGTGGGTTGGATCGGCGCCGGTTGTGTCATCGGCATCGGCGTCGCGGGTGCGGGCTGTGCCGGGTACACCGGCATCGGCTGCGGGTACGTTGGGGCCGTCGGAGCCGGTGTCGGCGTCGCCGAGCCGACGATCATGGGATAGCCCGGCGGCAGCGGATTGGCCGGCGTCTGCGTGCCGACGTCGCCCGCCGAGAGCGTTCCCGTATCGACCGGCGTGCTCGGCGCGGTCTCGGTCACGGAGATGCGATTCGCGTTCTCCTGGCGATTGTGGAACCAGAAGACGCCGAGCGCGACGAGTGCCACGAGCACGAGTACGGCCGTCGCGAAGCGCGCGCCATAGCCAGCGCCGCGGTTGACGACGACGACCGCGTCGTTCGACGCGGCCGCGGGCACGACGGCCGGCACGGTGCGCGTCGCGGGATCGAGCAGCGCGATGTACGCGGGAATGTCCGGCGCGACGGCGCCCGTGCAATTGGCGAGCGCGTTCGTGCGCTGCACCAGCTCCGGCGCGAGGTCGGGGCGCGCGAGCGCGAGCGGCTTCGCGCCCGGCGCGCCGGCGCGCTGGCCCGTGAGCATCTCGGTCGCGAGCCGGCCGATGGTGCGCGCGTCCATGCATGCATCGCTCGCCGCGGCGCCGCCGAGCACGGGATCGAAGGCCATCATCGCGCGGCCGGTGCCCTGCTGGAACACGAGGCCGTCGGCCGTGACGTCGCGCTGTGTGATGCCGTTGGAGCGCGCGTACTCGAGCGCGGTGTTCACCTGGCGCAGCGTGTCGGCGGTGCGCTCGGCGGGCATCGGACCCACGGCGCTCATCACCTGGTCGAGCGTCGAGCCGCGGATGCGTGCGCGCACGAGCGCGAACCGTCCGTCGTCGAGCCAACGTCCTTCGATAACTGGAATTATACTTTCGTGACGCAGATCGACGAGCCGCGGCGCGTCGGCGGCGAGCCGCTCGAGCGCCGCGCGGTCGGCCGCCGCGGCGCGGAAGACCGTGATCGTGACGTCGCGATTGAGCGTGAGATGCCGGGCGAGATACGTGTCCGCGCCTGGCGTCGCCTGCAGCTCGGTCAGGATCTGGTACGTGCTCTCGAGGCCGCCGAGGTTCGGCGATGGCTCGCCGGAAGTATTCTGCATAGTGGAATGAGCGTTGATCGAAGACGCGCCGTTCACGAGCGCCCGTGGCGAAGTCATGCGGATTCCGTGCCGTGCCGGCGAGCGGATCAATTCCTGCCTCCGCGGGTACTCAGCACGCGGAACGGACTCGGCCAATCAGACGGGAGCGGACGTGCACGTCGGCGAATTGCCCGGATACCGATGGTCCGATGGCGGCGACTCGCCGACGTGGACGAGCACGGCGATCGCGGTGGCGGCGACGGTGCTCCTGTTCGCCGCGGCGTTCGTTGCGATGACGCGCGTCCGCGAGCTGCAGGAGCGGACCGCCGAGCAGCGGTTCGAGCCGACGCACGTCATCACGCTCGCCCCGCCCGTGGCGCCACCGATCGCGAGGCCGCGCGCGGAAGGCCCGGCGGCGGCGAAACCGCGGTTGGCCTCGCCAGCGCCGATCAGCGCCGTTCCCATACGGACACCGGTCGTGGCGCAGCCGGCCGTCGCTCAGCCGATCAGCGCGGCGCAACCGCCCGCGGGCGCCGCGCGTGATTCGGCGGCTAGGGCACGCGCCGCCGAAGCCGCGCAGTCGAGATCGCTGACCGAATTGCGCCCGCCGACGATCGGGCCGCTGGGGCATGTGCCGCAGACGCTCGGCACGCCACCCGAGCCCGCGGGCGTGGCGATCCACAACAAGAAGCTCACGCTCGACGACATCGCCGCCGTAACCAGCTCGCTCGGCGCCGGCATCGCCGAGTACGTGCGCACGCATCCGGAAACGGCAGAGGAAAAGGAAGCGAACAGTCGCGGCTCGCATCCACCGCCGCTGCAGAACGGACCCGCCGGCGACATGCGGCGCGGCATGACGCAGATTCCGGTGGGCAGCATTCCGTTCCCGCTGTTCAGCCCGGGCTTGTCGCCGGAGCAGCGAAAGTGGAATGCGGTGATCGATTCCGAGTATCAGTGGCGATTGCGTCGGCTCGAGGATCGCGCGGCGCTGGTGCGTGATTCGGTGCGCGCGGATTCGGTGCGGCGGGATTCGGTCGCGCGGACGAAGCACCACGGCACTCCGCCTCAAGTGTGAACTGAACACGAGGCGTGGACACCGGCTGCACCGTGTGCACTCCGCCGTCCGCTCACCCTCCGCTCCGTCACAGAGATCCCGTCAAGCGCAGACTGTCCGATGCCCTTTTGCAAGCCGATGCGGCGATCGCCGGAGCCGCGGCGGCGCGCTCTCGCCGTTCGACGGCGCCGGGGACATTGAGATTGCTACTATCAAGAGCGTACTGATACGCTAATTAGCATATGGTCAATAAAGTTTTCACACCCCTGTTGCGCTCACGGGTAAACCACACAATAGTGCAGGTCCGTGGCACCCGTCCTCTAGCGCCGTGACGTTCTCCGGCGGTGAGGCGGTGCGCACGCGACGTTCCTGTTCGATCGTGCGAGGCGTTATGCGTTCAAAGAGTCTCTCATTAGTCATGGCGGCACTTGTGATTGGCTGCTCAGAGCATGTGGCCACAGCACCGCCGAGATTCGCAATTGCCACCCACGACGCGATGGCGGCAAATGCGTCCGCGATTGACACCAGCGACTTGATACTCACACCAAACGGGTATTATCACCGGTCGTGCGTCCATATCGTCCCGATCGGCGCGCACGTCGACATCGCAGCAGGCGTTGCGAGGACCGCCGACGGCCTGCTGATCCAGTTTCCAAAGTGCCTTGATCCAGGGCCAGTCTCGCGCAATTCTCCTTCCTTTCGCGCGAGCCCATGGGCGCTCCTGCCGCCCGCTACAGACAGCGGTTGGATGGAAGACGCGGGGATTCCAGTTCCGCTTGGCCACGTCTTCCGGCGAATCAATGCCAATTGGGTTGTACCACCGGCTCCAATCGCCTACTCGTCCGGGAACTTGGTCTACATTTTCCCGGCGCTGACGAGTAGCCGGGCGATCGTCCAGCCTGTCCTGCAGTACGGCAGTAACGGAAGCTTCGGAGGTGCTTACTGGACGGCCGCCGGGTTTATGTGTGCTGGCAGAACTGCGCAATGCTACATAAGCGCACCGCTTCGCGTCTCATCAGGCGATCGCTTGTACGGATACGCCGCCTCCAGTAATTGCAGCAGCGGCAGATGTGACTGGACGATGGAGGTCGACGACGAATCCGTAGGCAGTGAGACTTACAAGACGCAACTCGTCGCGACTGATTCACTGGGCTATACTTACGATACCTTCACCAGCGCCTTTGGCGGAGCATTAGAAATATATAACATCACCACGTGCGACGCGCTTCCGGCGAGCGGTGTCTATTTCACGAACATTATCGTCTCTGATGACGCGGGCCAAGTCGTGCCAAATTTTGGGCCGACATCTTTCGTCGACAGTTCGGCATCGCTGCAGTGCGGGTTCGCGGTCTCCTCCACCAGCAGCAGTGCGACACTCGCGGATTCCGCAACAACGTATGTCCGTGCGCAAATCTCCGGACCATCGAGTGTCGCAGCAGGCGCCAGCGGTACTTGGACGGCTGAAGTGGCGTCGCCTCCGCATACCGGCACCGCGCCCTACACCTACGAATGGAGCGGAATACTCACCGGCTCGGGCGCTACGATCACTGGGGTACCGAGCGCGAGTGGTCTTTTGAACATGACCATCACGGACGCACTCGGATATCGGTATACAGCATCGATGAGCGTCACAGTATGCAGTCCAGGCGTGCTGTCCTGCTAGCAGAGACCGGGCGCTCGGAGGGTGACGTGAACGCGGCCATTATCGGTTGGGCTTGAGAATAGTGGTGTGAGCGTTCCGACTCTTGAAGGCAGGGACACATGAAATTGCTTCGCTGGACCGGTTTTTTGTGCGTCACCCTGGTACCGCTGGCATCGGCGGCTTGCGGCTCTAGTCAGCCCACTAGGCCAGACGCTATTGGTAGCATCAGTTTCGACGGGCGATACGATGTTTCGACATCGCGCGCGACCATCGCTTGCTCACCGTCCGCGCTCCCGCACCCGGCTACCTCCAACACTGACTACGCCGATGTACCCAGCGCGTCCGTCATCGCAAGTGCATCGGCGCACGTGCTCGAGGGCGACTCGACCGCGAGCATCAGCATCGCGAGCGCCGCTGGAAGCGGTGCGACACCGCTGACCCTGACTGGCGGCCTCTCGGCAACCGGGGATGGGATTTTCACACGTAGCGCCGTGATCGCAGAATCGCCACGTGCGGGCGGACACACGTTCACGGTCCTGGACGCGCTCACCGATACAGTGCATTTCTTCGCACTTATCGCGACGCCGCCCGGCCAATCGAACGGTGCACAGATCTTCATGCACGGCACGGAGCGCTACGAATTCCACGATGGCGGCGCCGCCGGTCCGGTGTTCACGACCTGCAGCGTTGTTGACACTGTGAGAGGGCAGCGGGACTCGGCGTAATGCTCACGTGGCGCCGCCCAGAAAAACAAAACGCGCCGGGCGATCTCGCCCGGCGCGTTTCAGCTTCGACGCGAAGCGCCTTACGCGCTCGCCTTCGCCGCCCGTTCCGCGTTCACGTACGTGAGCCAGTTGTACGGATCGTCGCCCACGCCCTTCACGAGATCCATGAACCGCTGCTGGATCCTGGTCGTGATCGGCCCGCGGCGCCCTTCGCCGACCTGAATGCGATCGACGCTCCGCACCGGCGTCACCTCCGACGCGGTGCCGCAGACGAACACTTCTTCGGCGACATAGAGCATCTCGCGCGGCACTTCCTGCTCGCGCACCGAGATGCCCATGTCCCTGGCCAGCGTGATGATCGAGTTGCGCGTGATGCCGTGGAGCAGCGTGCCGTTGATCGTCGGCGTGTACAGCTCGCCCTTGTAGACCATGAAGACGTTCTGGCCCGAGCCCTCGCTGATCATCCCGTTCACGGTGAGCGCGATCGCTTCGGCGTAGCCGTTGCGCAGCGCTTCCTGCTTGATGAGCTGCCCGCTCAGGTAATTGCCGGCGACCTTGGCCATCGACGGAATCGTGTTCGGGGCGACGCGCGCCCAGCTCGCGACGCACGCATCCACGCCGTTCTCGAGCGCGCCTTCGCCCAAGTACGCGCCCCACGGCCAGCACGGGATGTAGACCTCGACCGGACTGTCGCCCGGCACCATGCCCGACGCACCGAAGCCGCGAAGCACCATCGGGCGGATGTAGCACGCGTCGAGCGTGTTCTTCTCCACCAGCTCGCACGCCGCGGCGACCAGCTCGTCGAGCGAGTACTTCACGTCCATCCGGTAGATCTTGCAGGTATCGAGCAGGCGCTGGAGGTGATCCTCCAGGCGAAAGATCGCGGGCCCGCGCGGGGTGCTGTAGCAGCGAACACCCTCGAACGCGGACGACCCGAACTGCATCGAGT
The DNA here is from genome assembly GCA_035547615.1 of Gemmatimonadaceae bacterium. GTDB lineage: Bacteria > Gemmatimonadota > Gemmatimonadetes > Gemmatimonadales > Gemmatimonadaceae > JAQBQB01. Next base: position 6,687 of record DASZUN010000270.1, read on the forward strand.
GCGCGAGCACGTGGACGGTCGCGTCCTGCCAGCGAATGAATTCGCCGTCGCGCCAGATCCAGTCGGTCGCGGTGAGTTTGGCCATGGAATCCTCGAGAGGAGAGGGGCGCCGCGACGGCGGCGTGGTCGAAATATGGCCGGGTGACTGGTCCGTGGTCCATGGTCCACCGACCACGGACCACGGACCACGGACGATTTCCTCCCCGAACGTGCGTTACGTAACCGCCACTCCCGACAGCAGCGCGTACGCGACCTGCGGGTGCGCGAGGTCCGAGTGGCCGCCGATCACGGCGTTCGCATCGAGATTGTAGATGCCGCGCGCGGCAAACGTGTACGCGGTGCCCGGAGGCGCCATCGTGACGACCACGCTGCCCGGCGTCTTCTGCGCGCCGTTCCGGCCCATCCCGCCGTACGGATCGTTGGCGTCGCCGAACGCGGACGCGATCTGGCGCGCGATGCGCGACGCGATCGGGTACGCGAGCCCAACCGCCAGGTCCTTCGACGTGAAGCTGATCAGCACGGGACCGCGCACGCGCGTGGGATCGGTCACCACCCGGCGGAAGTAGCCGTCGTGCGTGCCGTCGTACGCCTGCGCGAAGCCATAGTGCGAGAAGGCCGCCTGCAGCAGGGTGAGCGAGTCGATCGGGAGCGGCGGCGTGCCGGCGGGACCGGCGGTCGCCGCCGTCACGAGCCGGCAGCCAAAGCTGTGGCCGATGAGATGGAGCCGCAGCCCGTCCGACGGGTCGGCCGGACGCGCCACGCGGATCTGGCGCAGCATGTCGTACGCGCCCTTCTCGCCGATCACGCCCGCGCGGTTCTTCATCTGATAGTACGTGACGAGGTTCACGAGACTGCGCGCGCCGTTGATCGCCTTCCCCATCCAGTCGCCGAACCCCGCCGCGCCGCCGCCGCCGGACGCCTGGTCGCGTCCGGGCCGGCTGAGCCGCTGCAGCAGCTCGTCGCCGCCGAGCACGAAGAGGTCGTTCGGGACCGCGGGCTCCTCGTCGTTGACGTCGTGCGGCATGAATGCGCGCACGATGCGCACGAACTCGTCGCGCGCGTCCATGTCGTCGGCGAGCGAGTCGACGAGCGTCTTCGCGCGGGCGAGCGACTGCGCCGCGTCGGGCGAGTCGAGAAACGCGGAGAGCGTGTCGATCCCGTCGGAGAGTGCGCCCGTGCCGTCGTCCAGCCCCGCCGCGCCGCCGGGTATGAGATCTTTCTCAGCAAACTTCTTTGAAGGCCACAGGATCCCGACCACGGCGGCCCGCCGCGCGCGGACGTTGGCGCACGCGGGAGACTGGCCGGCGAGCACGTCGTTCACCTGCGTGAAGATCCGCGTGTACAGATCCTCGGCGTCCGCGATGTCGTTGTTCCAGCCGTGGGAGATGACGAAGAGATCCGTGAGCCCCGCCGCGGGAGCGACGGCGGCCAGCACGGCGTCGAGCTGCGGCGGCTTGTAGATGTCGCCGTCCTTCGTGAACTCCACGGGATAGTACGTGTACGGACCCATTGTGGTTGGCATGGCGTGCTCTCGATTTGTGTTCAGCACGTGTGATTTGCGAGGGATCTTCCGGCTGGGTCGAGATCTCGACCGATACGGAAGATTCCTCGCTTC
>DASZUN010000271.1:0-2259 GCA_035547615.1 Gemmatimonadaceae bacterium
TCGCTCTGCAGCGCGTCATCGACGAAACGCCCGAGCGTCCGATTGTGCTCGGCGGCGTATCACTCGGCGGAAACGTGCTGCTCAAGTATCTCGGCGAACGCGGACGCGATGTGCCGCACCAGGTTCGCGCGGCGGCCGCAATCTCGGTTCCGTTCGACCTCGAGCGCGGTGCACGTCACATCTCGCGTGGGTTTTCGCGGGTCTACGATCGGCATTTTCTGCGGACGCTGAAGGCGAAGGCGTTGGCGAAGCTCGCGCGATATCCCGGCTTGTTCGACGCGGCATCGCTCGATCGGGCGGGTTCGATTTACGAGTTCGACGACGCGGTGACGGCGCCCGTGCACGGGTTCGACGACGCGCACGACTACTACATGCGTTCGAGCTCGCTCCGGTTTCTCGCGGCGATTCAGGTTCCGACGTTACTCCTCAGCGCGATCGACGATCCTTTTCTGCCGAGTGCCGTGCTGGAAGAAGTCCGCGCGCTCGCGGCGGAGAACGCGAAGCTGACCGTGGAATTCACACCGCGTGGCGGCCATGTCGGTTTCGTGAGCGGCCTCGTGCCGTGGCGCCCGTTCTACTACGGAGAGTGGCGAGCGTGTGAGTATCTCGACCGCGCCTTGGCGGGCGCACGATGAAACCCGCGGCCCGCCGGTGCGGTCGGCGTCGCGCAGTCCGCGCCTCTGGCGCAATAGCCCACTGCGCGACCATTACATTGGTTGCCTCAGCCGACACGGGACCGTGCGGCAACTGATCCAACCACCCGGCTTCACGGACGACGACCGAGAATGGTAGCACTCTATCTGGTGACCTTCATCGCTGGCCTTCTGCTCGGCGTGTATGTCATGATCTACGGCGTCGAGCGGCCGCGGGAGCAAAGCCCGACCGGGGAACGCTCGTTCCGTCTCTCTCCGGCGGTCGGCGTCGCCTTTCTCGTGATCTTCGGTGCGCTGGGATACGTCCTGACACAGCGACAGGCGAGCTCCGCCGGCGTTCGGTTCGGAATCGCGGTGGCCGCTGGGCTCATCGCCGCCGTCGTCGCGGCACGTCTCGTGAGGAAATGGTGGACCGTCACTCCCGAGCACGACGTCGACGACGAACGATACGTGCTGCAGGGTCACCTCGCCCGCGTGACCAAACCGATCGCCGAAGGCGTTGAGGGAGAAGTCACCTTCGAGATCGGCAACGAGCGTCGTGTGCTCCGCGCACGCGGTGTCGACGAGACCGCGCTCGCGTCCGGTACGGACGTGGTCATCGAGCGAATCGAGGATGATCTCGCATTCGTCGAGGCCTGGAAGGAAGTCGAGAAGCGGCTGTAGCTGCGGAGGCGGGCGCGATGTGGGACGCAGTGCTCTGTATTCTGATCATCGGAGGCTTCTTCGTTCTCCGAGCGATCTTCGCGACGATCTTCTTCCTGCTGCTGATCCCGGAAGGCGATCGCTGCCCGAACTGCGACGCCGTCACGCTTCGCGTCGAGGCGCGCGGCTGGAATTTCCTGTTGCCGCGCATGCGGACGAGCTGGTGCATCGAATGCGGCTGGCACGGCCTGCTGCGAAATGGACCCGTGTCGCCAAGTGCGCCGGTTCCGTCGCGCCCCGAGCGGCGGTCACCGCGCGCTGGAGGCGTGCAGCCGTAGCCAGTCCGGAAAGTTTCCGCTGACTTCGAAGAAGTCGTCATAGTAGACGAGCCCGACCGACTCCAGTTCGGCGATCAGATCGCCCAGCGCGTCGCCCTCCCCGTACACCGGTCCAATCGCGACGAGATCGCGTTCGACCCGGAACTCGTCCGCCGTGAGGCCGAGGCGTTCATCGATCCCCTGGCGCGTGAGCCCGCTGCGCTCGTAGGCCTCACGGCGGATGAAGACGGTGGGCGCACCATTCGCGATGTCGAGTGCCATGACGGACTCCTGGTCGTTGATTCGGGCGGCTGAATATACCATGGCGAGCCGAGTGCTCCCTTCGCCCGGAGCGCGCCCGTAGCTTTCGTCCCATGACCGCGCCTGATCCCAACCGCGACCTCGAGGCTTTCTTCGACGTGATCGTCGTCGGCGGTGGACACGCCGGCACCGAGGCCGCCGTCGCCGCGGCACGGACCGGCGCGCGCGTCGCCCTGATCACCAGCGCGCTCGAGACGATCGGGCAGATGTCGTGCAATCCCGCGATCGGCGGCGTGGCGAAGGGAACCGTCGTGCGCGAAGTCGATGCGCTCGGCGGAATCATGGGCCGCGCAACCGACCTTGCTTCACTGCAATTCCGAATGTTG
>DASZUN010000272.1:0-3281 GCA_035547615.1 Gemmatimonadaceae bacterium
GGGCGGAAGAGCATCCGGTCGACGATGCTGAACATCGCCGCATTCGCGCCGATCCCCAGCGCGAGGGTGAGGATCACCCCCGTCGTGAATCCCGGCTTTGCGCGGAGCCCGCGCAGCGTGTAGCGTAGGTCCTGCCGGAACCAGTCGACGATCGGCATGCGGCGGTCTCCGTCGGTGTGCGGTGGCGATGCAGGCTTGGACAACTCCAACCCTGATTCCGTTGCGTTCCTTCCCCCGGCGCAGCGGGGTTGCGTAGGCATTCGGGGCGCCCGTGGTGGCTAAGACGGCTCCAACACGGTGTGACGCGAACGACGCGAACGAAGCCGGAACACGCGCGAAGACTTCAACGGGGAAAAGCCCAAGAGAGTTTCGCGGGTGTTCCGCAGTGTTCGCGGCGTTCGCGTTGAACGTGTTGGAATCATCCCAGCCACGCCGGTCCATGCGCGCGCGCACCCAACCCTACCGGAGTCCCGCGCGGAGCACCAGAATATCGGCTCACCCCAAGCCTCACAGACACGACATGCGCCGCACCCTCCTCGCTTCGGCATGCCTCGCGCTCGCCGCGGCCGCACTCCCCGCGCAGCAGCAGTCCGGCACCGCGCTCACCGCGCACCAACAGCTCGCGCGCGAGATCTACTCCGAGCTGATCTCGATCAACACCGTCGACTCGGTCGGCTCGGTCACCAAGGCCGCCGAGGCGATGGCCGCGCGCTTCCGTGCCGCGGGATTCCCGGACTCTGATATAAAAGTACTCATCCCGCCTGGGCACCCGACCAAGGGCAATCTCGTCGTGCGCTATCACGGGACGAACCCCGGCGCGGCCAAGCCCCTGCTCCTGCTCGCGCATCTCGACGTCGTCGCCGCCCTCCGCAGCGACTGGCCGCGCGACCCTTTCACGCTCCACGAGGAGAACGGCTTCTTCCTCGGCCGCGGCACGAGCGACGACAAGGCGATGGCCTCGATCTTCGCCGCCAACATGATCGGGTGGAAGCAGGAAGGCTGGCGCCCGCAGCGCGACATCGTGCTCGCGCTCACGGCGGACGAGGAGAGCGGCGACTCCAACGGCGCGCGCTGGCTCGTGCAGAACCACAAGGATCTGATCGACGCCGCGTTCGCGATCAACGAGGGCGGCGGCGGCGCGCTCGAGGGCAAGGGCAATGACGTGAAGCCGCTGCTCCAGTCGATCCAGGCCGCCGAGAAGGTGTACGTGGATTTCACGTTCGCGGCGACGAACCCGGGCGGCCACTCGAGCGTGCCGCGCCCGGACAACGCGATCTACGAGCTCGCCGCCGCGCTCGAGCGCCTCGCGCACTACACGGTCCCCGTGCAGCTCAACCCGACGACGCGCGGCTACTTCGAGCAGAGCGCCAAGGTCGAGACGCCGGCGGTCGCCAAGGCGATGCGCGCGATCATCGCCAACCCGACCGACGCCGCGGCGTCGGCCGTGCTGTCGAAGAACCCGGCGTGGAACTCGATGCTGCGCACCACGTGTGTGGCGACGCGCCTCGCCGGCGGCCACGCCTACAACGCGCTGCCGCAGACCGCGGAGGCGAACGTGAACTGCCGCATGGAGCCCACGACGACGCTCGCCGCCGTGCGCGCGACGCTCGAGCGCATCGTCGCGGACACGGGAATCAAGATCACGCTCACGCAGAAGGGCGACGGTCCGCACTTTCCGACGACCACGCCCGCGGTCGATCCGCAGCTCATGAGCGCGGTCACGGACCTCACGCACACGATGTGGGGCGACATCCCGGTGGTCCCGACGATGTCCACGGGCGCGACGGACAGCCACTGGCTGCGCGAGGCGGGCATTCCGTCGTTCGGCGTGAGCGGCATCTTCTCGATCCCGGGTGAGACCAACGCGCACGGGCGGGACGAGAAGCTGCGCGTCAAATCCTACTACGACGGTCTCGCGTTCCTCGACCAGCTCGCGCGTCGGCTCGGCGGATCCGTCCAGCCGTAGCGCGCGCCCGGGCCCGGGCGGCTCGGCTTGGTGCCGACCGCTGCTCGGGGCTCGCTCGCGGCCCGCTCAGGGCGTGCTCGGGGCGGGACGTCACTCCGCGCGACGAGCGCAGAACTGACACTGGTCGTGTCAGTTCTGCCATCCGCTCGCGCTACGTGACATCCCGCCCCTGCGCGCGTGGAGCCGGGCGGGCGCCGACGGCCGGTGCGCCGACCGCCGGTGCGCCGACTGCCGGTGCGGCGCCGCGCGCGGGCCGGTGCGCGAACAGCGGTCGCGGCGTCACGCGCAGCTCGACCGTACAGCGTAGGCGGTCGAGGAAGCGGATCAACGTCTCGAGCGAGAATCGATCGAGCTTGCCGCGCCGCAGCTCCGAGATGCGCGCGCGGTCGGTGCCGATGATCGCGCCGATGTCGTCGCTGTTCCAGCCCGTGACGAGCGGTGCGATCTCGGCGCCGAGTTGACGTTTCAGCTCGGGGATCGGGTCGTGGCGTGGCATGAGCGGCATCCTACAACAGTCCGCGCGGGGCAACGTCATCGCGCGATTGCATGCCGGCGCCGCACAATGCGAGTCCGCTCTGCGCCCCCCCCACGCGCGCAGGGGAGCAGTGTCGCGGAGCGCGAGCGGATGGCGATTCTGACACGATCAGTGGCAGAATCGCCTCGTCGCGCGGAGTGACATTGCTCCCCGAGCACGCTCTCGTCGCGCTCTCGTCGCGGCCTCGTCGCGGCCTCGTCGCGCGGAGTGACATGGCTCCCCGAGCACGACCCGAGCCGTGCGCGCCCCGAGGGCTACGGCGCGAACGGCGCTCCCGTCTCAACGGCCTTCCACGCGCGCGCCACGCGCTCGGTCGGGAGCCACGCCGTCGGATAGTTCGGGAGCGACCCGTAGCCCGCCGCGCGAACGCTCTTGTCGTGCGGATCCCCGATCCACCCGCGCCGTTCGTCGAGCGATTGCAGCGAGCCGGACGCCGAGTCGAGCCGCATCGGCAGCACGTCGTCGAAGAACATGATCGAGAGGTCCTTGGATCGCCCCACGACGTGCGCCGCGCCCGGCTCGTTCACGAGCGCCCACAGCGCGCCGCCGCGCCGGTTCACGGCGAACAGTCCCGTGATCGTCTCGATCCGCTGCTCCAGGTCACTGCCCCCGATGAACAGCAGCGCCGGGATCTGCCGCGTCGCGCGCGGCGTGAGCGCCGTGTAGTAGATGCCGCCCTTGTTCACGACGAACGCGAGCACGCGCTCCGGCTTCCACGCGGCGAACTCGTAGTCGAACTGCCCGCCGGCCGACATCCCCCAGAGGAGCAGGGGAGCGCTC
>DASZUN010000273.1:0-21387 GCA_035547615.1 Gemmatimonadaceae bacterium
TCGGGACAGCCGCAGGCGCGCACGCCGTACAGCGCGCTCGGCACCACGTTCACGACGCGCGATGCGCCGCCGCTCGCGCCCGCAGCCGTCGCGGCCGACGTCGGCTCGACCGCTGCCGCGCGCGCCGAGCGGATCATGTCGACCCTCGACAGCGCGCCCGCGCGGCCCCTGTCGCAGATCACGATGTCGCTGGACACGGGCAGCGGCACGAGCGACCGCGTGCAGGTCGCCATGCGCGGCTCGTCGCTCAACGCAACGATCGACGCCGCGGACCCGCGCGCCGCGCACGCGATGAGCGCGCGCGCCGACGAGTTGGTCCGGGCGCTCAACCACGACGGCATCGAGGTCGATTCCCTGCGCGTACGCGCCGCGACGAACGCCGCGTCGACCGTGGTGCAGTCCACTCCGAACAGCGCCGGCACGTCCACGAACTCGCGCTTCGAGCGCGGCGCGGCATGGGACCAGAGCCGGCAGCGGTCGCAGGACGACCGCAGACAGCAACAGCGCGAACAGCGCGGAGGCAGGAACCGGTGATCACCCCATTGAACGCATTCCGCACGGCGGCGAGCAGCTTCATGCCGAGCGTGAGCATGGACGCCACGCCGGCCGCGAACAGCAGCGGGGCCGTTGCGGCCGCGGCCGCACAGGCCACCGCGCCGGGCGGTGCACTGGGCAAGGACCAGTTTCTGAAAATGCTCATCGCGCAGCTCCAGAATCAGGATCCGCTCAATCCGATGCAGGGCGACCAGATGGCCACGCAGCTCGCGCAGTTCTCGAGCCTCGAGCAGCTGCAGGAGATCAACACCACGCTCTCCGGCCAGCAGACGTCGCAGGGCGCGCTGCTCGGCGCGCTCCAGGCGAACGCCGCGATGGGGATGATCGGCCACACCGTGATCGCCCAGGGCGACCAGCTGCAGCTCGGCGGGGCCAACGCGCAGTCGAGCGTGACCGTGAATCTCGGCAGCGCCGGCGCTTCGGGAACGCTTCACATCTACGACTCGACCGGCCGTGAAGTCGGCACACGCGACGTCGGCGCGCTCGACGCGGGCAAGCAGACGATCGACCTCGGCAGCGCCGCCGACGGCCTGCCGGACGGCACGTACACCTACGCGCTCGACGTGAAGAGCAGCGCCGGCACGGCGGTGGACGTCACGACCTACACCACCGGCAAGGTCGACGGCGTGAGCACGGGCGCGAACGGCCTCGTGCTCACCGCGGGCGGACTGACGATTCCGTACGCGAACGTCACGCAGATCCTGAACTGAACCTCGCCCCTTCTCCTCTTCGTTTCCTCTTCTCTCCCCTCAGGAGTCGCAATGCTTCGTTCGCTCTCGTCGGCCGTTTCGGGCCTCCGGAATCAGCAAACCAAGATGGACGTGATCGGCAACAACGTGTCGAACGTGAACACCGTCGCGTTCAAGGCGGGCCGCGTCACGTTCAAGGAAGGATTCTCGCAGCTCGTCGAGAGCGCGAGCCGGCCCGTGAATGGCTCGGGCGGCACCAATCCGCTCGAGGTCGGACTCGGCTCGCAGATCGGCAGCATCGACACCGTCTTCACGCAGGGGAACCTCGAGATGACGGGCCAGAACACGGATCTCGCGATCCAGGGCAACTCGTTCTTCGTGCTCAAGCACGGCAATGAGAACTTCTATACGCGCGCCGGCAACTTCCAGGTCGACGGCAGCGGCATGCTCGTCTCCGGCGACAACGGCTACGGCGTGCAGGGGCGCATGGCGGCCGACGGCAAGCTCGATCCGCAGGTCACGAACCTCCGCATTCCGATCGGGCAGACCTCGCCGGCCAATGCGACGACCAAGATCACGATCAACGGCAATCTCGACGCATCGGCCAACGTCTTCGACAAGGGCGCGGCCACATCCCTCGATCCGCTCGACGCCACGCAGCGCGCGCTGCCGCAGAACGCGAACTCGTTCAAGGATCTGTCGATCACGGCCTACGATTCGCTCGGCACCAAGCACGAGGTGAAGATCGTGATGTGGAAGACGGGCGCGAACCAGTGGGACTGGAAGGCGGACCCGTCGGGCATGGACATCTCCAAGGCGGGGATCACCGAGGTGAAGGGCTCGCACCCCATCAGCTTCAAGGACGACGGCACCGTGGATACGAGCGGCAGCTTCGCGGCGCCAGAAATCAAGTTCACCCCGAACGACGGTGCGGCCGACGTCGACATCAAGCTCGATCTCGGCGCGGACCTCAACGGGCTCACGCAGTTCGCCGGCTCGAACAACGCCGTGATGCGCGACCAGGACGGCTACACGAACGGCACGCTCCAGAGCTTCACGATCGACGCGACGGGCACGATCAACGGCTCGTTCAGCAACGGCACGTCGCAGGTGCTCGGGCAGGTCATTCTCGCCGACTTCAACAATCCGTCGGGCCTGGCGACGACCGGCGACAACATGTTCCAGCCCACGGCCAACTCGGGCGCGGCCGTGACCGGCTACTCCGGCGAAGGCGTGAACTCCACGATCGCGAGCGGCGCGCTCGAGATGTCGAACGTCGACCTCGCGCAGGAATTCACGAACATGATCGTGGCGCAGCGCGGCTTCCAGGCGAACGGCCGCGTGATCACCACGAGCGACCAGATGCTGCAGGAGCTCGTGAACCTCAAGCAGTGAGCTGAGCGCGCGACCGCGCGACGCGGGCAACGGCGGCGCACCGGGATTCCGGTGCGCCGCCGTTCTGCGTTCCGCTCCGCACCCCGCAAAACCGACCGGCAATTCCGTCCTGACTCGGCGCGGCAAAATGTGCCGCCGGACCACTGGTGGGACGAAAATTCCCGTCGCGAAAATACATTTGTTTGTGGCTACAAAAGGAAATACAGCAACGACTTACATGACGTTAGGCGAATGCGATTGGCATGGTATGGCCCCTGCCTTTGCCCCCTGCGTCGTTCCCCGCTCGTGTAGCCGTCCCACCCCTCCGCTTCTCCCTCGCCCACCACACTCGCCATGGCGACCCAAGCCATCGAACACGCCGCCACCGACGCAGAAGGCGCTGCACCAGCGAAGAAGAAGTCGCCGCTGGTGATGATCCTGGCGCTCGTCGGCATTCTCGCCGGCGCCGGCGTCGGACTGTTCGTCGTCGGACCCGTCCTCGCGAAGAAGCGCGCCGCCACGCCGGCCGCGAAATCCGCCGAGCCGGCCGGTCCCTCCGTCGTGCACCCGATCGAGAACCTCGTGCTCAACCCTGCGGGCAGCGGCGGCACGCGCTTCCTCATGGTCACGGCCACGTTCGAGCTCAAGGACGGCAGCGTCGATCAGGCGATGAAGGACCGCGAGGCCGAGGTGCGCGACCACATCCTCGCGCTGCTCGGCAAGAAGACCGTCGACGAGCTCACCGACTACACCAAGCGGGACTCGATCAAGGCCGAGGTGCTGCACGAGGTGCAGTCGCTCTTTCCCAAGGGCGACGTGCGCCAGGTGTTCTTCCCCCAGTTCGTGATCCAATGAGCAACCCGCGCGCGCCTCGCACGTCGGAGCAGCTCTCGCAGACGGACATCGACCGGCTGATGCTCGGCACACCGCCCGAGCAGCCGGTGATCCAGCATCGCGGCACGCCCGACGTACAGGTCTACGATTTTCGGCGCCCCCACCGCGTGTCGCGCGATCGGCTGCGCACGCTGGAGGCGATGTACAGCCGCCTGGTGAAGTCGCTCGAGGGCTGGATGATGGGCCGCGTCCGCGGCGTCATCGACCTGCATCTCGTGAGCGTGGAGCAGATCTCGTTCGGCGAGTACGTGCTGTCGCTGCCGGCGAGCTGCAACTCGTTCATTCTCGACATCAAGGACCAGGGCGGCGACGACGCCGTGGGCGAGCAGGCCGTGATCGACATCGGCCGCGAGCTCGCGTTCTTCCTGGTCGACCGCCTGTTCGGCGGCGGCGCGGACTCCACGATCCTCGATCGCGCGCTCACGCCGATCGAGCGGCTGGCCGTGCGCGTGGTCGCCGAACGCATCATGGCGCTCGTGCACGAGATCTGGGAGGACCACATCCAGCTCGAGCTCGCGCTGACGGGCTTCGAGTCGATTCCCGAAATCATCCAGGCGGCGGCGCGTGAAGCGCCGGTGCTCGTGACGAACATCGACGCGACCTTCGCCGGAACGTCGAGCCTGATCTCCGTGTGCCTGCCGCTCTCGGTGCTCGAGAAGTTCTTCGTGATGGGCACGACCTCCAAGGCGATGCAGCACGTGGCGCGCCGCGAGCCGCCGGGCCAGCGCGTCGTCACCGAGAACGCGCTGCGCCACACGCGCATCGAGGTCGCGGCGCGGCTGCCGGAGTTCCGGCTGTCGATGCGCGACATCGCCGGGCTCACCGCCGGCAGCATGCTGTCGACCGGCATTCCGGTGGACACGAACGTGAACCTCTTCGTCGGCGATCAGCCGCGCTTCACGAGCGCGCCGGGCCGCGTCGGACGCAAGCTCGCGGTGCGCGTGCTCGACACGCTCTCGGCCGCTCCTCTTCCCGCTTCTCTCGACGAGTAACTCATGAATCAAGCCGACATCGACGCCCTGACCGCCGCCGCGCAGCAGTCGCAGGTGCAGCGCGCGCCCGAGCTGAACGAGCTGGGGAGCGGCGTGACGGGCAATGCCGAAGTGCCGCTCGCGATGCTGATGGATCTCACGCTCCCGCTGTCGATCGAGCTGGGGCGCACGCGCATGACGGTGCAGGACATCCTGCGGCTCGGGCGCGGTTCCGTGGTGCAGCTCGAGCGCCTCGCCGGCGAGCCGATCGATCTCTACGTCGCCGACCGCCGATTCGCCGAGGGCGAGGTCGTGGTGCTCGGCGAGCACTTCGGCGTGCGCATCACGCGCATCGTCTCCAACCTGGCGCCCGAGGGCACGGCGTGACGTTTGGCTCGATCGTCGGCGTGCTGCTGACGCTGGGCTTCGTCCTCGCGCTGCTCGGCCTCGCCCTCAAGCTGCTCAAGCGGTTCGCCCCGGTGGCGAGCGGCGCCGGCCGTCTCCGCATGGAGATCGTCCAGCGGCTCGCGCTCGGCCCCAAGCAGGGGATCGCGGTGATTCGCGTGGGCGAGCGGATCGTCGCCGTGTCGGTCGGCGAGGGTGGCGTGAACCGCCTGTTCGAGCTCGAGCCGGGCGAGCTGCGAGAGCCGGCTCCGGTCGTGCGCGACGGGAGCGATGACGCGGACCGGGGGGCGCGTCCGACGTCGCCGCTCGACTTCAAGGCCGCGTTCAAGGGCGCGCTGAAGACCGCGGGCCTCGCGATCGTGCTCGCGCTCGCGTCGCTTCCGGCGGCGCGCGCGGCGCACGCGCAGGCGACGAACGCGGCCACCGCCGCGGCCAAGAGTGCTCAGGCGCCGGCGGCGATGGTGCAGAAGCTGACCGGCGCGGCGGCGACCGCGGGCCCGGCCGGCATTCCGAATCTCGATCTCCGCGTCGGCAACGGCGACGGCCTGCACCTGAGCGGGACCGTCGGCGTGGTCGTGATGATGGGCATGCTCACGCTCCTCCCGACGCTCCTGCTGATGATGACGGGTTTTACGAGAATCCTCATCGTCCTCAACTTCCTGCGGCAGGCGCTCGGCACGCAGAGCGCGCCGCCGACGCAGCTCGTGGCGGCGCTCGCGCTGCTGCTCACCGGGTTCGTGATGGCGCCCACGCTGAGCGAGTTCAACCGCACGGCGCTCACGCCGTGGATGAACGGCCAGATCGACCAGAGCCAGATGATGCAGGTCGGGGCCAAGCCGTTCCGCGCGTTCATGCTGCGCCAGACGCGGCGCACCGACCTCGAGACCTTCGTGCGCATCGGCGGCGGCCCGCAGCCGGCGACCGTGGACGACGTGCCGCTCGTGACGCTCACGTCGGCGTTCGTGATCAGCGAGCTGCGCACCGCGTTCCAGATCGGGTTCGCGCTCTTCCTGCCGTTCATCGTGATCGACGTCGCCGTGTCGTCGGTGCTCATGAGCATGGGCATGTTCATGCTCCCGCCGGCGATGATCTCGCTGCCGTTCAAGCTGCTCCTGTTCGTGCTCGTGGATGGGTGGTCGCTCATCGTGCAGAGTCTCGTCACCAGTTTCAAATAGCCGGTCATGTCTCACGCCCTCGTCGTCGATCTCGCGCGCAACGCCGTCATGCTCTCGCTGCTCATCGCGGGGCCCATGCTCGTCGTCGCACTGCTCGTCGGGCTCACCGTCAGCGTGCTCCAGGCCGTGACGCAGATCCAGGAGCAGACGCTCGCCTTCGTGCCCAAGCTCGTCGGCGTGAGCGCGGTGTTCCTGCTCGCGCTCCCCTGGGTGCTGCAGCTCCTCGTGAAGTACACGACGGAGCTGTTCCGCAGCCTGCCCTCGCTCATCTCCTGACCGGCGATGCTCGACCTCTTCGCGCCCGGCGCTCCGCAAACGCTCGTGCTGCTGATCGCGCGCGTGGGTGGGCTGGTGCTGATCGCGCCCGTCTTCTCCACGAAGACGCTGCCGGCCACGGTGAAGACGTCGATCACCATCGTGCTCGCCGTCTTGCTGCAGCCGATCGCGCTCGCGCACGCGAGGGCGATTCCGCAGATCACGCCCGAGACGTTCGTCGGTGAGATGATCGTCGGCCTCGCGCTCGGCCTCGGCGCGGCGCTGCTCGTGGGCGCGGCGAGCGTGGCCGGCGATCTGATCGGCATGCAGATCGGCCTCTCGGGCGCGGCGGTGCTCGACCCGATCAGCAACAGCTCGGAGAACGTGCTGGGCACGTTCGCCAATCTCTTCGCCGTCACGCTGCTGCTCGCCGTCGACGCCCACATCGTGATGATCGACGCCGTCGCGCGCAGCCTGCGGGCGATCCCGATCGGGAGCGGGCTGCACGCCGAGGGACTGCACGCGATGGTGACGAGCGCGAACGTGCTGTTCGCGCTCGGGCTCCAGTTCGCCGCCCCGGTGGTCGCCTCGGTGCTCGTCGCCAACGCGGCGCTCGCGATCCTGAGCCGTGCGGCGCCGCAGTTCAACATCCTCTCGGTCGCGTTCCCGGTGCAGATCGGGGTCGGGCTGATCGCGCTCGCCGCGTCCGTTCCGTTCATCGGCGCGTTCTATCACGGCTTCAGCGGCACGTACGGGGCGTCGCTCGACCGGCTGTTCACCGCGTTCACGCACGGAGGCGCGTGATGGCCGAGCACGACGAGGCGGAACGCACCGAGCAGGCGACCCCGAAGCGGCGCGAGGACGCGCACAACGAGGGCCGCATCCCGCGGAGCCAGGAGCTCACGATCGCGATCTCGCTGCTCGGCAGCGCCGTGGTCGTGAGCGCGCTCGCCCCCAAGGCGGGGCGGAGCATGTTCGACATCATGGGCCACGCGCTGTCGTCGATCGGGGGCACGGAGCTCAACATCGAGTCGGCCACGCTCCTCCTCCGCGACACGGCGGCGCGCGCCTTCGCCGGGACGATCGGCCTCGTGCTCGCGCTGACGGCCGGGTCGTTCGCGATGGCCGCGCTCCAGGCGCGCGGCGTGATGTCGCTCAAGCCGATCACGCCCCAGCTCTCCCGCATCAGCCCCTTGGCGAACGCCAAGAACCTGTTCGGCACGCGGCAGCTCGTCGAGCTGCTCAAGTCGCTGGGCAAGCTCGCGATCATCGGCGGCGCGGTCTACGCCTCGATCAAGGCCGCGCTGCCCGACGCGATCGCGCTCTCGCAGGAATCGCAGATCGGATTCCTGTACGTGGTGAAGCAGTACTCGGTGCGGATGTTCGCCACGGCCGGCGCAGCGTATCTCGCGCTCGCGGCCGGCGACTACATCTGGCAGTGGTGGCAGCACGAGAAGTCGCTCCGCATGACGAAGGAAGAGGTCAAGCAGGAGCTGAAGCAGAACGACGGCGATCCGCACATCAAGCAGCGCCGCCGCTCGATCGCGCGGTCGTACGCGCGCCGGCAGATGATGAAGGACGTGCCCACGGCGGACGTCGTGATCGTGAACCCGACGCACATCGCGATCGCGATCAAGTACGACCCCGAGGTCGCGCCCGCGCCCTACGTGCTCGCGATCGGCATGAACAAGGTCGCCGAGCGCATCAAGGCGATCGCCTACGAGGCGGGCGTGCCGATGGTGGAGAACAAGCCGCTCGCCCGCGCGCTCCTCAAGAGCGCGAAAGTCGGAACGTTGATCCCCTACGAGCTCTATATGGCCGTCGCGGAAGTCCTCGCCTTCGTGCTGCGCACGCGCGGCCGGCTGGGCGGCGCGCAACTGAGCGTGCGCGCATGAGCACCGCCGTCGCTCCGATGCCGGTGCTGCAGGGCACGGGCAAGCGCAACGCCGAAGTCGGCCTCGCGCTCGCCGTCGTGTTCATCGTCGCGCTGCTCATGGTGCCACTGCCCGGCATGATGCTCGACCTGTTCCTCGCGACGAGCATCGGCAGCGCGCTCGTCGTGCTGCTCGTGGCGCTCTACGCGACCGAGCCGCTCGAGTTCAGCAGCTTCCCCTCGCTGCTGCTCCTCCTGACGCTCTTCCGCCTCGCGCTCGAGGTGAGCAGCACGCGGCTCATCCTGTCGGAGGGGCACGCGGGCGCCGTCATCCAGGCCTTCGGTGAATTCGTGATCGGCGGCAACTACGCCGTCGGTCTCGTGCTGTTCCTGATCCTCATCGGCATCAACTTCATCGTCATCACGAAGGGCGCGGGCCGCGTGGCGGAAGTCGCCGCGCGCTTCACGCTGGACGCGATGCCGGGCAAGCAGATGGCGATCGACGCCGACCTGAGCGCCGGCCTGATCGACGAGAAGGAAGCACGCCGCCGCCGCGAGGAGATCTCGCGCCAGGCGGACTTCTACGGCGCGATGGACGGCTCGTCCAAGTTCGTGAAGGGCGACGCGATCGCCGGCCTGCTCATCACGGCGATCAACATCGTCGGCGGCATCTTCATCGGCGCGTTCCAGCGCGGGCTGCCGATCAGCCAGGCGCTGTCGCAGTACACGATCCTCACCGTCGGCGACGGCCTCGTCACGCAGATCCCCGCGCTGATCATCAGCACCGCCGCGGGCATCATGGTCACGCACTCGGCGGGCGGGTCGCGGATGGGCGTCACGCTGGCGACGCAGCTCGGCTCGCAGCCGCGCGCGATGTACATCGCCGGCGGCGTGCTCGGCGCCTTCGGCCTCGTCCCCGGCCTGCCGAAGCTTCCCTTCTTCGTGCTCGGGGGCGGCATCACCGCGCTCGGGCGCCTGGCCGACACCGCGGAGAAGAAGCGCATCGCCGCCGACATCGCGGCACAGGAAGCTGCGCAGCCCGCGGCGCCGACCGCCGACCCGATGACGGATCTCCTGCAGATCGATCCGATCGAGCTGGAAGTCGGCTACGCGCTGATCCCGCTCGTCGACGAGAAGCAGGGCGGCGATCTGCTCGAGCGCATCTCGATGCTGCGCAAGCAGTCGGCGCAGGAGCTGGGCATCCTCGTCCCCGCGATCCGCATCCGCGACGATATCCGGCTGCCGGCGAACGAATACATCATCAAGCTCCGTGGCGCCGAGATCGCGCGCGGCGAGGTGATGCCGCGCTTCCTGCTCGCACTCGACACCGGGCGCGTGCTGAGCGCGATCGACGGCATCGACACGATCGATCCGAGCTTCGGCATGCCCGCCAGGTGGATCGCGACGACCAAGCGCGTCGAAGCCGAGTCGCTCGGCTACGTCGTCGTCGAGCCGACCACCGTGGTGGCGACGCATCTCATGGAGAAGCTCAAGGGCTCCGCCGCCGAGCTGCTCGGCCGCCAGGAGGTCCAGGAGATGATCGCCACGCTCAAGAAGACGCACCCGGCGCTGGTCGACGACGTGATCCCCAACAAGATCACGCTCGGCGTGCTGCACCGCGTGCTTCAGCGTTTGCTCAAGGAGCGCGTGCCGATCCGCGACCTCGTCACCATTCTCGAAGCGGTCGCCGACGCCGCGGAGCAGTCGAAGGATCCCGAGGTGCTCACCGAGCACGCGCGTCGCGCGCTCACGAACACGATCGCCCGCCTGTTCATGGACGAGAGCGGCGCCGTGCGAGGGATCACGATTGGGCCGCGGCTCGAGGCGGCGTTGCTCGGCCTCTTCAGCCCGCGGCCGAATCAGAATCCCTCGACGATGCTCACGCCGGACAGCCTCGGCTCGCTGCTCCGCGAGCTGGATCAGATGTCGAGCAGCAACATGGTCGAGGGCCGGCCGCTGCCGCTGCTCGCGCCGCCGTCGCTCCGCGTGGGCGTGCGGCGACTCGTCGAGCCGGTGCTCCCGAACCTGCCGGTCGTCTCGCTCGCCGAGCTGCCGCCGTACGTGAAGTTGAGCGCGACGGCGACGTGGGAGGTGCGGTAAGCCATGCGCGCACTCCTCGTGACGAGCGGCAAGGGCGGCGTGGGCACGTCGACGGTCGCCTCGCTCGCGGCGCTCGCGGCCGCCGAGCGCGGCGAGAGGACGCTGCTCGTCGACGCGACCGAAGCGGGCGGATCGCTGCACCTGCTGTTCGGCGTGCGGCCGGCGGCGAGCCTCTGGATGCTGGCCGACCACCGGTCGCAGCCGGCCGAGATCGCGATCACGCTGGACGAGCGTCTGTCGCTGGTGCCCGGCGGCACGAGCGGGCCGGCGGTGCTCCCCGCCACCGACCACGAGCGCCGCGCCGCGCTCGCTCGGCTGTCATATACGTTTGACAATTACGATATCATCATCATCGACGGCGGCAACCGCCTCGACACCGTCACCGCCGTGACCGACGTGGCGGATCCGTCGATGCTCCTCGTGACGTCGGCGGACCGACTGGCGCTCGCGGCGAACTACGCGCTCGTGAAGGCCGTTCACGCCCGCCGCGCCGAGACGCCGCTCGCGGTGATCTCGAACCGGCACGGCGAGGCCGCCGCGCGGGAGGCGTGCGAGTACCTCGTCGGCGCCTGCGCGCATTTCCTCGGACGCACGCTCGACGTCGTCGGCTGCGTGCCCGACGATCCGTGTCTCCAGGCCGCGATCGGCGCCGGCATGACCGTGCGCGACGCGCTCGAAGGTTCGCCCGCCGCGGATGCCATGCGCGGCGCACTCGCTCGTACGCTCCCCTGGTCGGCCAGCGCGACCCCCGCGCCGTTGGCCCTGGCCGGCCATGCCGTACCTCCCACCCCCCTCCCTCTCTCCCGACGCTGGAGCTGATATGGATTCCCGAGCCACCTGGCACGCGTTCGCCACCGGCGATCTCGCCGCGCGAGACGCGCTCCTCACCGAGAATCTCAGTCTCGTTCACCACGTCGCGCGTCAGCTCGAGCGCAAACTCACGAATGAGCTCGACCACGACGAGCTGGTGAGCGCCGGCACGCTCGGCCTCATGTCGGCCATGTCGGCGTTCGATCCCGACCGCGGGCTCGCGTTCAGCACGTTCGCCGTGCCGCGCATCCGCGGCGCGATCCTCGACGAGCTGCGCCGGCAGGATCACGTGCCGCGCTCGGTGCGGCGCAAGACGCGCGACATCCAGTCGGCGCGCAACCAGCTCGCGTCCAAGCTCTGTCGCCTGCCCGACGACAAGGAGGTCGCGGAGGCGCTTGGCGTGGACGTGCAAACGCTCTGGCGCTGGGAATCAGACGTCGAAGGGGCGATTCGCGTCCCGCTCGATCGGCCGACGAACGACCGCAGCGAGCCGCACGCGTCGCCGATCGACATGCTGCACACCGATCCCGAGCACGGCGTCGACGCGCAACTCGGCCGCGAGCAGGAAGTGGCGATGCTCCGCGAGGCGATCATGAAGCTCAAGGAGCAGGAGCGCACGGTGCTCGCCCTCTACTACTTCGAGGAGCTCAAGCTGCACGAGATCGCGGAGATTCTCGGGCTCACCGAGTCGCGCGTCTCGCAGATCCGGTCCAAGGCGCTCGCGCGACTGCGCGAGACCGTGGGAGTGGCGCTGGCATCGTAGCGGTGCACGCAGCGCATCGTCGCGATTGGGGGAGAGCGAGGCGCCACGGGGGTGGCGCCTCGCTCCGTTTCAGGACCAACCGCCGGCAGGGATTGCACCCGGCAAATCCAGCCGGACCGGAAAGAATTGCCGTGGTTCGTCTGCATCGCCGCGTGCAGGCTCGCGCTCGTAACGCATTGCAATCACATGATTTGCGAAGGCGTCACCCCTCTGGCGCACTCGGCACATCGGTTGCCTTTGCATGGGCACGGCTACCAGACGTGTGTCGCGCAGTTCCCTCCCTCGCCGCTCCACCACCCGCAACTCCCGCCGTGCCTCAGACTCCGTTTCTCAATGGTATGGACAGCGCCGCGAGCGCTCTTCGGTACTGGGAGCGCAAGCAGGAGGTCGTGGCGAACAACCTGGCCAACGTGTCGACCGACGGCTTCAAGGCGCAGCGCGTGTTCGCGCGCCTGCTCGACGGGATGAAGCCGGTCGCGGAGGCGACGTCGGATCTGTCGACCGGAAACATGACCCAGACCGGCAACGCGATGGACGTGGCGATCGACGGGCCGGGCTTCTTCGTGGTCCAGACGCCGAACGGTGAACGGTACACGCGCGGCGGCAGTCTGCGGCTGGACGAAAAGCACCAGCTCGTGGACGTGGACGGCCGGCCGCTCTTGGGCGTGAAGAAGAAGGGCGCGCTCGTGCTGCAGGACGGACCGGTGGAGATCACGAGCACCGGGGAAGTGAAGCAGAACGGCCAGATCGTCGACCAGTTGCGCATGGAGGAGGCGCCCAAGGGCGTCGAGCTGTCGCGCGAGGGCGAGTCGCTCTGGGTGCCGCCGCAGACCCGGCAGCTCGTCGCGCCGGACGCGCGCAACGTGAAGCAGGGCTACCTCGAGGAAAGCAACGTCAACGCGATGACCGCGCTCGTCGACATGGTCGCGGTGCAGCGGGCGTACGCCAACGTGCAGAAGTCCGTCGTCGAGATGGATCAGATCGACCAAACGATCACCACGCAGCTTGCGAGACCGCTATGAATCCCGCTCTCAGAACCGCCGCGACCGGAATGGCCGCGCAGCAGACGCGCACCGAGGTCATCGCCAACAACCTGGCGAACGTCAACACGACCGGGTTCAAGCGGAGCCGCGCGCAATTCGAGGATCTGCTCTATCAGACCCTGCAGGGCGCGCAGACGCTCGGCACCTCAGAGACGAACACCGCGCCGGCGATCCAGATCGGCCGCGGCACGCGGCTCACCGCCGTGCAGCGCCTCGACACGCAGGGCGCGCTCGAGCAGACCGGCCGCTCGCTCGACGTGGCCGTCGACGGCGAAGGGTTCTTCCAGGTGCAGCTGCCGAGCGGCCAGACGGCGTACACACGCGACGGCAGCTTCCAGATCTCTGATCAGGGCGTGCTCGTCACGTCGGACGGTTATCAGATCGGCTCCGGGATCAAGATCCCGAGCGACGTGACGGACGTGACGATCTCGCCGACCGGCGTCGTGACGGGCAACAAGGGCCCGGGCGGCGACTCGACGGAGCTCGGGCGCATCGAGCTCGCGCGCTTCGCGAACCCGAGCGGCCTCGAGGCGATGGGACAGAACCTGTTCGCCGCGACGCCCGCATCGGGCGAAGCGGACGTCGGATACCCGCAGGACGAAGGCATGGGCCGCCTCGTGCAGGGGCAGCTCGAGGGCAGCAACGTGGAGATCGTGCAAGAGATGGTCGACATGATCTCGGCGCAGCGTGCGTACGAGCTCAACTCGAAGGCGGTGAAAGCCGCCGACGAGATGTCGCAGACCGCCACCGACATGGTGCGGTGATCGTGACGCGCCGGCTGCTGCACCCGCTCACGCTGATCCTGATCGCCGCCGCCGTCGCGCTCTCGGCGCGCCTCGCCGCGGCGCAGCAGGTCAAGATGCGCGTGGCCGTGGCCGCGCGCGCGCTCCCGCGCGGTGCGGTGCTCGGCGACAGCGACTTCGTGTTCCGCGACACGACCGTGTGGGCGAATCCGGATGCGACGCCGATCGCGCCGGGATGGGTCACGCGCCGCGTGATCGCCGCGGGCGAGGTGCTGCGACAGCCCGCGGTCGAGCCGCCGGTGCTCGTATCGGCGAACGAACCGGTCGAGGTGGAGTTCCGCGACGGAAACGTGCGGCTCTCCATCGCCGGCACCGCGGCGCGCGACGGCGCGCTCGGCGAACGCGTGCCGGTGCGCACGGAGTTGGGCCACCGCATCGAAGGGACGGTCGTGGCGCGAGGCCGCGTCCGGATCGATTGAGGATATTCGAATGAAGCACTCGCTGAAGCTCGCGCTCTCCCTGCTCTGCCTCCTGTTCGGCGCGCCGATGCTCCTGGCCCAGGCCAAGGACCAGGCCGAACCCGCGCATCGCCTCATCTCGTGGACGTCGGATCGCCGCGAGTATCAGGTGGGCGACGTGATCACGGTCCTCGTGAGCGAAGCGACGCTCGCGACGGCCACGAAGGAGCAGAACGGGAGCGATCAGCAGACGCGGAAGAACGATCTGGGCGTCGATCCGCCGCAGATGGGGGTGACCCCGATGCCGGCGATCAACGCGACGATGACCTTCGACAAGAACGCCTCGTCGCAGCAGAGCGGCGACGCCAAGCGCGGCGTGAACTTCAAGGGCGACATCAGCGTGCGCGTGGTCGCCGTCGATCCCAAGACCGGTCTGCTGCAGGTGAAGGGCAGCAAGCTGGTCGACGTGGACAAGAACAAGCAAACGCTCAATTTCGCCGGGTACGTGCGGCCGGAGGACGTGTCGCCGCAGAACCTCGTGGCGAGCGAGCGTGTGGCCGACGCGCAGCTCACCTATCAGTTGTCCGGCGCGATCGGCAAGACGCGCGGCGGGATCATCGGACGGCTCATCTCGGTGTTCTGGCCATGATGAAGCGCATCGTGCTCGCGGCGCTCGCCGCGTTCGCGCTCTCGGCGCCCCTTCGCGCGCAGGACATGATCCGCGTGCGCGATCTCACGATCCAGGACAAGGCGATCCCGGTGCGCCTCATGGGCTACGGGCTCGTGGTCGGGCTCGACGGCACCGGCGACCGCTCGAGCGGCGGCAAGCAGGGCGGCATGACGGTGAACTCCGTCGTGAACCTGCTGCGGCGGTTCGGCATTCAGCTCCCGGTCGAGGCGCTCAAGATGCGCAACGTCGCCGCGGTGCTCGTGACGGCCGAGGTCTCGCCGTATCTGCGGCCTGGCGGCCGATTCGAGGTACACGTGTCCTCGGTCGGCGATGCGCGCTCCCTGCGCGGCGGCGTGCTCTGGATGACACCGCTCATGTCCGACGTGAGCCCCGATCCCGTCGCGTCCGCACAGGGATCGGTTCTCATGGCCGACGTGGGCGACGGACGCATGGGCATGGCGATCGAGAACTCCGCGCGCATCCCGAGCGGCGGATTGCTCGAGGTGGACATGCCGCATCCGCAATTCGCGGCCAGCTCCAAGCTGCTGCTGCGCGACCCCGACGTCACGATGGCGACGCGGATCGCGACGGCGATCAACAAGGAGATGGGCGACGGCACCGCCACCGTGGAAGACCCCGGCGCGATCACCCTCGCATTCAAGGACTCGAAAGAGGATCACGCTACGCTCATCGCGCGCATTCAGGACCTGCGCGTGCAGCAGCCCATGATCTCCCGGCTCATCATCGACGGGCGCGACGGCACCATCATGGCCGGCGGCGAGCTCACGGTCGGTGAAGCGACGGTGAGCCACGGCGGGATCACGCTCACCATCGGCGCGAACGACACGACCGCGGCCACGCCCGGGCAGTTGAAGCTGGCGTCGGGCACCCCGGTGACGCGCGTCGCCGCGGCGCTGCACGCCATCCAGGCGCCGCCCAACGAGATCGCGGCAATCTTCGAGTCGCTGCGCGCCATCGGCGCGATCGCGGCCGACGTGGTGGTGCGATGACGACGATCGGCTCGACCGCCGGCGTGTCGACCCCGCCGCAGGCAACACCGCAGGAGCGCCTGCGGCAGTCCGCGCTGCAGATGGAAGGCATCTTCGTGCAGCAGCTCTTCGCCGCGATGCGCGACACGGTGCCGCAGGACGGCATCGTCCAGGCGTCGAGCGCGCAGGACACGTTCACCAGCCTCTTCGACGAGAAGCTCGCGCAGCAGGTGCCCACGCAGTGGAGCGGCAGCCATTCGCTCGCCGAGGCGCTGTATCGTCAGCTCAGCCAGCGGCTCGCGCCGGCGGCGGCCGACCCCCACGCATCAGACTCCTCGAAATGATGACGACCGACCAGACGGAGCTGCCGGCCACGAGAACCGTGCTCTCGCCGATCGACTCGCTCACCGATGCGCTGACGACCGAGCGCCGCCTGCTCGACGAGCTGATCGCGGTGATGCGCCGCCAGCGCCAGGCCGTGGGCGACGACGATCTGCAGCGCGTCGACGACAGCGTCTTCGCCACGCACCGCGTGCTCGTCACGTTGAGCGAGGCGCGCCGGCGGCGGCGCACGCTGAATCAACTCCTCGGCCAGCCGGAGGATCTCGGCATCCATGCGCTCGACGACGTCCTCGGGCCGCGGATGACGCCGGGACTCCGCGACGCGCGCGACCAGCTCCACGAGGCGGCGCGCTCGCTCTCCCGCGAGGTCGCGATCAACCGACGCATCCTGCGCGAGGCGCTCGCCTGCGGCGACGCCTACGCCCGCACGCTCGCCGGCGCCGAACCCGTGCCCACGCAGTATCCGACGCCGGGCGCGGGCGTCCGGAGTCAGGCCTCCACACTGCTCGACCGGAGGATCTGATGAGCATCGGCAGCATTCTCAGCATGGCGCGCACGGCGATGAACGCGCAGCAGACCGCCGTGCAGGTCGCCTCGCAGAACATCAGCAACGCCCAGACCGACGGCTACACACGCCAGCGCATCGAGCTCACGGCGAGCGTGCCGACCACGTACCCGTGGGGCACGGTCGGCAACGGCGTGTCGATCGCGGACGTCACGCGCACGCGCGACGCGCTGCTCGATCAGAGCTATCGGTCGGCGGCGGCGGATCAGAGCTCCGCCAACGCGACCAGCACGGCGCTGCAGCAGGTCCAGACGATCTTCAACGAGCCGTCGGACAACGGGCTCTCGGCGACGCTCGACAAGTTCTGGAACTCGTGGAGCGATCTCGCCAACGACCCCACCAACCAGGCGGCGAAGAGCGTCGTCCTCTCGTCTGGCCAGGACGTCGCGACACAGCTCAATCAGTACGCCTCGCAGCTCGATGCGGCGGATCAGCAGAACCGCCAGGCGATGAAGACCGACGTCGATCGCGTCAATCAACTGACGCAGCAGATCGCTGACCTCAATCCCAAGATCCTCTCTGCCGAATCGGGCGGCCACTCGGCGAACGACCTGCGCGACGCGCGGGACAGCGCGCTGGACGAGCTCGCGAAGCTCGCCGGCGCGACCGTCGTCGAGCGCGAGAACGGCACGGTGGGCGTGTACGCCGCGGGCCGCCTGCTCGTCGACGGGTCGTCGGCGAAGACGCTGGAGCTGAGCAACGGGAACCCGCCGGCGATCACGTCGCCGGGGAGCACGGCGCCGCTCGCCGGCCTCGGCGGATCGCTCGGCGCGGAGCTCGATCTGTCGATGAATCGCATTCCCGGCGTGATGAGTCAGCTCGACGGACTGGCGAGCGCGATCGTCACCAACGTCAATGCGATTCACAGCACGGGCACGACCTACCGCGGCAACCCGCCGGTCGCGAGCCCGGCCGGCAATTTCTTCGACGTCACGACGCCGCCGCCCTCGGGCGGTGATCCGCGTCTCACGGCGCGCGGCATCCGCATCTCCCCCACGATCGCATCGGCGACGGACGTTGCGGCGGCCGCCGGCGGCGATCCGGGCCCGGGCAACAATGCCATCGCCCTCTCGCTCGCGCAGCTCAAGGACTCGACGGTCGCGTTCACGTCGCCCAGCGGCGCCTCGCTCGGCACGAACACGATCGGCGGATTCTATCAACAGACGATCGGCGATCTCGCCACCGCAACGCGGCACGCGCAGGACGACGAGACCGTGCAGAACACGATGCTCGGCAACGTCACGACGCGGCGCCAGAGCACGACCGGCGTCTCGACCGACGAAGAGCTCATCGACATCATCCAGCACCAGCACTCGTATCAGGCCGCCGCGCGCCTCGTCAACGTCGTCGACGAGATGACGCAGACGCTCGTCCAGCTCGGGCAGTAATATTCCGGGATGCTGATCCTCGGCCGGAAAGTCGGTGACTCGATCCTGATCGGCGACGGCATTCGCGTCGTCGTGCTCGCGTGCGACCGGAAGGGCGTGCGCCTGGGCATCGAGGCGCCCAACGACGTGACCATTCTCCGCGGCGAAATCGTCAGCGACATCACCGCCGAAAATCAGCGCGCTGGTGCTGTGGGGTCAGGCGGTCAGGAGTGGCTGCAGGTCATTGGCGGTCCGCGGCGCGACGAGCCTTGAGCGTCGGCAGCCGGAGCCCGACCGAGCCCGGCTTGCGCACCACCGAACCGCCGAACGCAGTCGCGAGACGGTCGGCGTAGCTCCCCGCTGCCTCCGGCGGCGAGTCGCCCGCGGAGGACAGCCGAAATTCGACGGTCACCCACTGCTCGTCGGATTCGGTCACGGCGCGCACGCCGGCGCCGGCGGCTTTCGCCGCGACCTTCGCCTCGAGCAGCAGCAGGGCGAGCGCGCGCACGAGCGCCCAGCGCTCCACCCGCACCGGTTCCACGTACCGCGTGGGCACGATCGTCACTGGCAAGTCTCGGACGTCGTGCAGGAAACGATGAATCGCCAGCACGTCGGCGATGACGTCGTCCAGGATCAGCGCCTCCTCGCCCGGGACCTCGTCCCGCGGGAGGAGCCGGACCATGCGGTTGCAGTCCTGGAGCCGCGCGAGGTCGGCGGCGAGGCTCTCGAACCCCGCGGTGCCACCGTCCGGCGGCAGATCGCCCATCTGAAACAGCTCCACGATCGCCGAGAGCGAGCCGATACGGTTGTTGAGGGCGTGATGGAGCCCCTGGAGGGCGCTTTCCACGAGGGCCGCCCACTCCTGCTCGGGGTCGCCGCTCCGGAATTGACGATCCTGCATCACTCTGCGTGATCCCTACAGATCACTCGCCGCCCGCCGATACTGCCATTATCCCGCATACCGGTCACCAGCGAGACCCTCGTGTTCGTCATCGTCGGACTCATCGTCGTCTTCGGCAGCATCCTCTTCGGCTTCACGATGCACCACGGTCAGGTGACCGTGCTGCTTCAGTGGTCGGAGTTCATCATCATCGGCGGCGCCGCGGGAGGCGCCTTCCTGGTGAGCAATCCGATGAGCGTGGTGGTGGGGAGCATCAAGGCCTCGCTCGCGCTGCTCAAACCTAATCCTTACAACGAGAAGGCGTACGCCGAGTTGCTGCAGGTACTCTATGACGTGTTTCAGAAGGCTCGCAAGGACGGCCTGGTGGGTCTCGAGGCACACATCGAAGAGCCCGACAAGAGCGAGATCTTCAAGAAGTACCCGTTCTTTCGCTCAAACCATCACGCGCTGCCCTTCCTCTGCGACACGCTCAAGGTGCTCCTGACGGGCGCGGTGGAGGATCACCATCTCGCCGAGATCCTGGACTTGGATCTCGAACGCCAGCATGAGGAAGCGCGCGCCATCCCCACCGCGTTGGCCAAGATCGGCGACGCGCTGCCCGGCTTCGGCATCGTGGCCGCCGTGCTCGGCGTGGTGATCACGATGGCCTCGATCGGCGGAACGGCGAGCGAGATCGGCGAGAAGGTCGCCGCGGCGCTCGTCGGCACGTTCCTCGGCATTCTCCTCTCCTATGGCGTCGTCAATCCGATGGCGAGCGCGATCGAGGCGCGGCTCCGTGCGGAAAGCGACTACATGAGCTGCATCCGCACGGCGCTGCTCGCGTTCGCGCGCGGTGACGCACCGATGACGTGCGTGGAATTCGCCCGGCGCAACATCGAGCCGGTCGAGCGGCCGACGTTCGCCGAGCTCGAGGCGCTCACGCGCAAGGCGGCGTGACGTGCGGAAGGGCGACAAGCGGCCGATCATCGTCGTCAAGAAGAAGAAGGCGGCGCATGCCGGCCATCACGGCGGCGCGTGGAAGGTCGCGTACGCCGACTTCGTCACGGCCATGATGGCGTTCTTCATGGTCATGTGGATCATCGGCATGGACCAGCACGTGCGCGATTCGATCGAGGGCTACTTCGCCAATCCGATCGGGTACAAGAAGGGCTACACGGCGGGACGCAGCCCGCTCTCGTCCGGCATGTCGCCCATGAGCGTCTCCACCACGCCACTTCGCCTCATCGCACGCGACGAGGAACGGGCGCAGCTCGACTCGATGGGCGGTCGGATCAAGAGCAGACTGAAAGAGGCCGGCCTCACCGCGATCGGCGATCGCGTGGAGATCGTCGAGACCTCGACCGGACTTCGCATCGAGCTCGCCGACGGCGATCATGGCCAGGATTTCTTTCCCATGGCCTCGGCGACGATGAACACCACGATGCACAAGACGCTCGAGATCATCGCGCAGGAGCTCGCACCGCTGCGCAATCCGGTGATCATCGAAGGGCACACCGACGCCGCCCAGTACTCCGGACTCTACTCGAACTGGGAGCTCTCGGCCGACCGCGCGAACGCCGCGCGGCGTGTGCTCGAGGCGAGCGGGCTGAACGAAGCACGGATCGTCGAGGTGCGCGGCCTGGCGGACCGTCAGCTCCGGAACCCGGACAATCCGCTCGATCCCCGCAACCGCCGCATCACGATCTTCCTGCCCTTCACGACGAAAGTGCAGAGCGGCGATTCGACGACGGCAACGGGAACCACCGCGAGCAGTTGACGCGGATGCGCGGCGTGCTCCGTCGCCGACGACGTCAGGCGCTGGTGACGGCGACCTGCTCGGTCGCCCACTTCACCGCATCGAGATAGATCTTCGGGAGCACGTCGTCCGAAACGCCGGTCTCGCTCGCCAGGTCGCGCGTGGCATCCCACCGCGCCTGCTCGTACGCTTCCACCAGCTTCAACGGCGTGCCGAGCGGGCCGGCGGCTCTGAGCAGCGCGCCGCGGATCTCGTCGCTCAGCTCGAGGCGCGCGACGATCGTCTCCATCGGCATCTCGAGCAGCGTGTCCAGCAGCGAGAGCAGGCCGACGATGAAGGCCGAGCCCACGTTGCGCGGCTCGGTGGCGTTGAGCGCGACCAGCTCGCACATGCGCGCGCGCGTGATGGCGGCTACGGCGAGCTCGCGCGTGACGTCGCCCTTGCGGCCGAGCGACGCGACGAGAATCACCGAGAGCCACCGGTGCAGCATCTCGCGGCCGACGAGGCGAATGGCATGGGCGATCGAGCTCACGCCGCGGCCCCCCACCGCCGCCGCATTCACGATCCGCAGGAGCTTGTAGCACAGCGCGACGTCCGCCTGAAACGCGGCCTCGAGCTCGGCGTCGGTCGTCGCCGGATCCTGGAGCAGATTCATCAGCCGCATGATCGCGAGCTGCCCGGCGGACACGTCGGCCTTGGTCAGCGTTTCC
>DASZUN010000274.1:0-8179 GCA_035547615.1 Gemmatimonadaceae bacterium
CTGGCGCCGGAGAATGCCGCAGCTTCCGCAGAAGAACGCTGCGTTCTGCGCATCCTTGCCGGGCTGGATGAGGGAGAAGAAGATGCGATTCTCCTCCCACATGCGCCGCCCTTCATCGTTCACGACGTGCGTGAACGAGTCGCTGGTGTTGTAGAAATCCTGCGGCGTCTGCACGAATGCGACGCGTGCGTCGTTGAAATAGCCGAGCACGCGGTCGAGGATGTTGGGCAACGGCACGTGATCGGCGTCGAGCTGGAGGATGAACTCGCCGCGCGTGTGGCGCAGGGCATTGTTCAGGTTCCCTGCTTTCGCGTGCTCATTGCCTTTTCGCCGGATGTACCCGATCCCGAGACTGCGCGCCATCGCGCGCACCTCGTCCCGCTTGCCGTCGTCGAGAATGTACGTCTTGTGTGGATAGCGGATCGCGCACGCGCCGAGGGCGGTGCGGCGGATGAGCTGGAGCGGCTCGTCATAACACGTGATGAACACGTCGACGGTGCGGCGCTCCGGCGCCGGCGGCGGCTCGCGACGCTTCAGCCGCCACACCGTCAGCAGCAGCAGCGTCGACATGACGAGTCCGTACGTCTCCGCGAGGACGAGCGTCACGGAGAAAACCGGCGCATCCCAGTTCAGGGTCGCCGTCCAGCGCCACGTGATCCAGTAGATGCTGTACAGCCAGGCGATCAGCGCGACGGCGCGCGTCGCGTACTCTTGTGCCCGGGAGAGCTGCGGGGTTGCGAAGGTGCCGCGTTCGTCCGCGGCGGATTCGGCCTGAAGGTCGGGAGACTGCATCGTCTGCACTGCGGCAACTGGCGCGTCGGCTCGGCGCACTCGCGCCCGCCGGTCATGCGCGTCCGTGAACAAATGAAGGCGAGTTCCATGCCTGTGACGACGATCACATCGGTCTCACGACGCTTACGGGTTTCATCACGCCGCTGGCAGATTATGTGCGCTTCATCGGCGCGATGTCGCAGTCAGCAGTCTCGTCGTCGTCGACGGAAGGGTCTCGAGCGGGCGCGCCGCGTATAGGGCGCGCATTGCTCGTGGTGAGTGGAGGAGCTCGCCGCGCCGCGCGCGCCGGTCGCGAAGCGATCTCGGCGTGTGAAGCGCGCGGCGTGTCATGTCGCGTGGTGGAGACCCGTGCGCCGCGCCATGCAGTCGCGCTCACGCGCGAGCTCACGCAATCCGATTCGTTCGACGCCGTGTTCGCCGTCGGCGGAGACGGCACGGCGATGGAGGTCGTCACCGCGCTCGCCGACCGCGACGATCGGCCGCCGGTCGGGATCGTTCCCGCCGGGACGGCCAACGTTCTCGCGCGCACCATTGGCGTGCCGATGCGTCCGGCACGAGCCGTCACCGCGCTGCTCGACGGCGAGGTCGCGCGACTCGACCTTGGGCGCACGGCGGATGGATCTCGGTTCGCGATCGGACTCGGCGTCGGTCTCGACGCCGCGATGATCGCCGGCGCGTCGGCGAGGCTCAAGCGCCGGCTCGGCTACCTCGCGTACGCGCTCTCGGCGGCGCGCGCCGGACTCGGGCTGCGGCGGTTCCGCGCGCGGCTCACCGTCGACGGCAAGTCACATGAGATCGACACCGCGTCGGTGCTCATCGCGAACTTCGGCGCGGTGCTCGGCGGCCTCGTGCGGTTCGGCGACGGCATTCTGCACGACGATGGGTTGCTGAACGCGTGCGTCTACTCGCCGCGCTCGCGCCTCGATGCGGCGCGCATACTCTGGCGCATGCTCCGCGGCAACATCGACTGCGATCGCTGCTTCTTCACGTTGTCCGGCCGGCATTTCACGCTGGAGATCGATCCCGCCGGGCACGCGCAAGCCGACGGTGAGCTGCTGGGGCTCACGCCGCTCGAGGTGACCGTCGAGCCCGGAGCGGCCACGCTGCTCGTGCCGCGCGGCAAGCACAACCGCATGACCATGAAGCTATAGAGGAATGTTGCGATGACGCATCCCGAAACCGGCCTGCGCCGCATCGAGCGGCCGCCCATGACACGTTTTCTCGCCACCTTCGGCTTTGCCTGGCTGATGGTCGGCCTGTTCACCGGCACGCTCGTGCTGGTCGTGGCCGTGCGCTGGATACTCGATCTGCTGCATGACTGGGGACTTGGACAGACCGCGCAGGACCGGACGCTGATGGGCGTCATCGTCCTGTTCGTCATCGGATCGTTCATCCTGACGCGTGCGCTCGTGCGACACGTCTTCCGTATGCATTCGCTGCGGCGGCGCCGTGCGGTCGTGGCCAGCCTCGCGTTGCCTGGCGCGCTCTCGCTCTGGGCGTGGTCCAATCCCACGCGGCTGCTGGCGGGCATCGCCGGCGGCGCGGGTTCCACCGTCCGGTTGGCGGGTGGACCGGAGTTCATCTTTGGCGCGTATCCCGACGACGCCAAGCTCCGCGAACTGAAGAAAGAAGGCGTCACGACGATCGTGTCGCTGCAACACCCAGCGGTGCTCGTCGAGGTGCAGGGCATTAAAGCCGAGGAGGACGACGCGCGCCGGCTCGGACTGAAGTTCGTGCAGGCGCCGATGCTGCCGTGGGTGAGCGACAACTCGGACGCGATCGCCAAGATCAAGGATCTCGCGCTGCATGGACACGGCATCTACTACGTGCACTGCGGGCTCGGGCGCGACCGCGTCAACATCGCGAAGCGTGTCATCGAGTCGGTCGATTCCACGCGGGTCGGCAAGGCTGACGTGATGAACGCGCTCGGCTTCGAGTCGCGCGAGAACGGCCCGGCGTTTCAGCGCGGCAAGATCTTCAAAATTGCCGCGGACGAATGGCTGATCCCGTTCCCGAATCGAGCGGAGCTGCAGGGCTTCATTCTGCAGGGACGCGCCGGCGAGGTCTTCCTGCTGCTCGACCCGGCGGATACGCTGCAGAAGAGTTGGCTCGCCGAGACCGAGCCGCTGCTCAGGCAGTACGTGGTGCCGTACACCGAGATCCCGTTCGCGCCGGCGGACACCGCGCGCATCGACGACATCATGTCCGCGATCCGCACCGCGAAGCCGCCGATCACGATCGTGGTGCCTTCGACGTCGTGGGGCAATCCGGAAACCGGCGTCACGTCATCGACGGCCGCGGCGGTGATGCGCGCGACGGGAATCATCCCGACCGACGCGCATCCGCGTCTCGTCGCGCCGGACAGCACGGTGCACGAGCGCACGCTCGAGATGCAAGAGGCAGCGGCCGCGCAGCACCGGGGTGCCGCGCGGCCGCATGTCCGCTCACGCTCGCGGCGAAGCCGCGCGAGCCGTCAACGCGTCGGAAAGACGTAGACGAAGTCGAGCTCGGCGTAACCCGAGGCGTTGTTCGGCGTGCTCGTGTTCGCGCGATAACCGCCCGACAGATCGAACTTGAGCGCTTTGGTCGTGTTGAGGGAGATCATGGGGCCAACGAAGAACCCCCACGTCTTGCTCACGCCGGCGGTGTTGCCACCCCCGAGAAATCCGAGCTCTCCGCCGAGCATCACCGGCGATGTCGGCGCACCCATGCGCTTGGCCGCGCGGCCACGCGCCCACAGAAATTCGTTCGCGAAGTTGTACGAGCCGATGAGCTGGCCCGTGTGCTCGCCGGTCCCCCAGTAGTCGTGCTGGGCGACGACAAAGACGCCGTTCTTGGACTCGGCGGGAATCGGAAACGCGCTGACCGTCGTGGGGATGTCGACCGAGCTGCTCACCCACGAGTAGCCGATGCGCCCCTGCGTCGCGGCGGTCGCGGTCTGGTATTTCATCCCGATCGAGGGCGAGAACACGTTGTTGCTGGTCGTCGTGCCCGGTCCGCTGCGGAAGTTCAGGCGGTAGGCCTCGACCGACGCGACGGGATGCCATCCCAGGCCAGCTCCGCTGGCGGACACTCCCAACAGATACAAGCTCGACCCGAGACCACCGGCCTCGGCGGCGCCATAGCCCACGAACTGTTGCGCCGAGAGGCGCGCGGCACCGCCGACGCTGGCGAGCACCGCGAGGGAAACGCTGAAACGAGTAGTGCGATTCATCGGCAATCCACCGTGCTGAAGTTCACGTGCTTCGCCACGATTCTCATGGGAAGCGTGGCTGTGGCGGCTTGCCAGTTCTGTACCGCGCGTGATGGTTGTTGCCGGAGTACAGATCGTCGAGCCGCGAGCTTTGTCAGCCCATGCCCGAGCCGGATCAGTACGCCGCCCGCTGCGCCAGGCCGAGTGCGTACTCGGGCATCCACGTACCCGCGGCGGGCGCGCCGTTGCACGTGCCGTCGGACTCGCCTGGCGTCTTGATCCACAAGAACGCGTCGAGTCGGTCGATGCCGGTCGAAGTCGTCGGCCGGCGCCCGAGGGCGCGACCGTCGGGATTGCACCACTGGTTGTCGGGCGTGGGGCCGAGTCCGTTGCGGCTGGCGTCGATCACGAAGTGCTTATTGCCGACGAGCGACGACAGCTGTTGACCGTACGCGATGTTGTCGGCGTCCGTATAGAAGTTGGAAATGTTGAGCGAGAACCCGGAGGCCTCGGCGATGCCGGCTTGGGCGAGTCGCGCGGCCATGGTCGCCGGTGTCTGCCAGCGCGGATTGCCGGCGTCGATGTACACAGCCGTGCCGCCGAGCGCGGTGAACGCCCGCACTGCGTAGGAGAGCAGCGCCAGCCGCGTCTGTTGATCGGCCGCGGACAGGCAGTCCATTCCGGCGAGCGCATCGGGCTCGAGGATGACCGCGGCGCGCCCCGCGCCGATGCCGCGGGCGAAGCCGTCGATCCAGGTCCTGTACTCGCCCACGGCTGTCGAGTTGCCGCCGGAATAGCCGCCACAGTCGCGCTGCGGAATGTTGTACGCGACGAACACGGGCATCGCGCCGGCGGCGGCGGACATCGCCGCGCTGACCGCGGCGGAGATGTCCGTGTTCCAGTTGCCGAACCAGACCGCCTGCGGCTCGTTGGCGATCTTGTCCATCTGCGCCGCGTCCGTCGGGCGCGACGTGCGCCACGCGTCGGCGGTGACATGGGCGCTGGAGCTCGGATCGACAAAGAGCTGCGCACCCACGAGCGCGCTTGCCACGTTCGGCAGCGTGAGGCGCGGCATCACGATGCCTGCGCTATCGAGCCGCGCGCCTGGAATGCGAATCGCATCCGGCGCGGTCGGGGAGAACGAACCTGCATCGGAGCAGGCGGCGATGGTGAGCAGCGTGCCCAGGAGGGAGAGGGGCAGCGCCGCGCGCATGAGCGTGCGCGCCAACGAGTACAGCGACATCTACGGCCATCCAGGTGGGGCAGAGCCGTAGTGTGAACCGGCTCCGCATGCGTCTCTTTCGTAGACGCGTGCGGCGCCGATTCGTTACCGCGGAATTCAGGACTGGCTGTGCCGTCCGCCGGGCTCCGAGATCTCTTCGACGGTCTCGCCCGCCTTGTTCGTGTCGCGGGTCTTCCTGAGCACGTCGCTCTGCGCCACGATCCCGACGAGCGAGCCACGCTCGTCGACGATCGGTATGCGTCGCACCTTCTCGGAGCGCATCGCGTCCATCACGTCGTCGACGTCGTCGTTGAGCTTGCACGTCGCCACGTC
Organism: Gemmatimonadaceae bacterium; assembly: GCA_035547615.1. Lineage (GTDB taxonomy): Bacteria > Gemmatimonadota > Gemmatimonadetes > Gemmatimonadales > Gemmatimonadaceae > JAQBQB01. Next base: position 5,541 of record DASZUN010000274.1, read on the forward strand.
GTCGGCGCTCATGACGTCACGCACGCGGCACGTACCGTCCTTGCCCTCGGCCACGCAGCGAATCGCGATGTCGCGGTCGGTGACGACCCCGACGAGCTGCTTGTCGCTCGTGCTGCTGACCACCGGAATGATGCCGACGTCGTCGCGCTGCATGAGCTGAGCGGCTTCGCGCACGGTGGAATCGGGCGAAACACAGCTCGGATCGCGCGTCATGATGTCCTGAATCTTCGTCATCTCTTCTCCTTCTCCCGGATCGATCGTGAGTTGCCGACGCGCCGGGTCGCGCAAGGCGTATGCCGCGTTTGACACCGCGAGGACGCTCGTCCAGCTTCCAAGCGCCACTGCCGGTCTCACCCGCCACTCATATCGCCTCCGTGTCGCCTCGCACACGATCGCTCACACCGGACACCACCGGTGCGTCCAGGAAGGACATCCTGGAGCTGACGGAGAAGCTCAACGTCCGCTTCATGCGCCTGCAGTTCACCGACATCCTCGGCATCAACAAGAACGTCGAGATTCCCGCGTCGCAATTCGAGAAGGCGCTCGCCGGCGACATCATGTTCGACGGCTCCTCGATCGAGGGCTTCGTGCGGATCGAGGAATCGGACATGCTGCTCACGCCCGATCTCGACACGTTTCTCGTGTTTCCCTGGGGCGATCCGGACAGCCGCATCTGCCGCCTGATCTGCGACATCGCGATGCCGGACGGGCAGCCGTTCGCGGGCGATCCGCGCGGCCGCCTGAAGTCGGTGCTCGCCAAGGCGCAATCGATGGGGTATGCGATGAACGCGGGCATGGAAGCCGAGTTCTTCCTGTTCAAGCCGAGCGCGACGGGCGAGGCGAGCACGACGACGCACGACGTCGGCAGCTACTTCGACCTCGCGCCGGCGGACCTCGGCGAGGACGCGCGCCGCGCGATGGTCGATACGCTCGAGCGCATGGGCTTCGAGGTCGAAGCGGCGCATCACGAGGTGGCGCACGGCCAGCACGAGATCGACTTCCGCTACGCGGATGCGCTCAAGACGGCGGACAACATCGCGACGTTCCGATTCGTGGTGAAGCACGTGGCCACGCAGTTCGGGTTGCTCGCCTCGTTCATGCCCAAACCGATCTTCGGCCAGAACGGCAGCGGGATGCACACCCACCAGTCGCTGTTCGCGGGCAAGGAGAACGCGTTCTGGGCGCCGAAGGCGGAATGGGAGCTGTCGCCAGCGGCGCTGCACTACATCGGCGGGCTGCTGCGCCACGCCCGCGGCATGTGCGCCATCACCAATCCATTAGTAAATTCATATAAACGGCTGGTGCCGGGCTACGAGGCGCCGGTGAACGTCGCGTGGTCGATGCGCAACCGATCGCCGCTCATCCGCGTCCCGGATCGCCGCGGGCTCGGCACGCGTGTGGAGCTGCGCATGCCCGATCCGGCGGCGAATCCGTATCTCGCGCTCGCCGTGATGCTCGCCGCGGGGCTGGACGGGATCGAGACGAAGGCCGATCACCGCGAGCCGGTCAACGAGAACATCTGGGAGATGAGCTTCCGCGAGAAGCGCCGGCTCCGGATCGACGACCTGCCGCACGACCTGAACGAGGCGCTCGACGAGCTGGAGAAGGACGACGTGATCAAGGACGCGCTCGGGAAGCACATCACGACGCACTTCATCGAGGCGAAGCGGCAGGAGTGGCGGGAGTACATCACGCAGGTGAGCACGTGGGAGCTGGAGAGTTACCTGGAGAAGTACTGACGATGGCCGCAGAGTACAGCGTTCGCACGGTGCGGGGGAGCGATGCCGCGGCGATCGCGCGCCTGTGCGGGCAACTCGGTTATCCGTGCGTGGACGAGGCGATCGCCGGACGGCTGGAGCGGTTCTCATCCGATCCCAACGCGTGCGCGTTCGTCGCCGATCGCGGCGGCGACATCCTCGGGCTGGTCACGGTTCACCTCCGGTACACGCTCAACCATGATGCGCCGATCGCGCAACTCTCGATGCTCGTGGTCGACGAATCGGCGCGACGCACGGGCGCGGGAAAACGTCTCGTGGCCGCGGTCGAAGCCTGGGCGCGCGATCACGGAGCAAAGCGAGTCGTGGTGAACACGGCGCTCCATCGCGCCGAGGCGCACCAGTTCTACGAATCGCTCGCGTTCGCGCATACCGGACGCCGCTACATGAAGGATCTTCCCGCCATCTGATCGCTCGCGCGCTGAGCGATCACTACGATGACATGCCGTCGTCGTCGCTCACCGTGTGCGTCCCGCGCTGCTCGGCCGGCCGCGGCGCGCCCTGCTGCTCGGCGTGGCCGAGGTTGAACGCGGTGTTCAACATCGCCACGTGCGAGAACGCCTGCGGAAAGTTCCCCACCTGCCGCTTCAGCTTCGGGTCGTACTCTTCGGACAGCAGACCCACGTCGTTGCGCAGTGAGAGCAGCCGATCGAACAGCTTCCGAGCGTCGTCGCGCCTGCCGAGTAACACGTAATTGTCCGCGAGCCAGAAGCTGCACGCCAGGAACGCACCCTCGCCCGGCGGCAGGCCGTCGTCGCTGGCGCCGGTGTCGTAGCGCAGGACGAATCCGTCCGAAAGCAGTCGCTTTTCGATGCAGTCCACCGTTCCCCGTACCCGCGGATCGCTCGACGGGAGAAAACCGAC
>DASZUN010000275.1:0-19320 GCA_035547615.1 Gemmatimonadaceae bacterium
GGTCTGCATGCGCTCCAGCGCCAGCTCGCGCGCGGCATACGTCGCCTCGGTGTAGATGGCCATCTCCTGATTGCGGCCCACCTGCTTCAGGGCTTGCATGAAACTCAAGTGCGCGATGTGGTACACGCACGCGCCCATCGCCAGGCTCACCGGGCGATAGCCGCCCTGCATCAGCTTCCACAGGTCCTGCCCGCTCAGGTCCGACGTGAACGGCCGGTCGTCCTTCGTGCGAAGCGATCCGGTCTTCTCCCGGTGTCGGATGGCGGTGCCGATCGCCTGGAACTCGAGCACGTTGTCGTCCATCGCGTACTGCTTGAAGACGAGCCGCACGCCGACGATGCCGTCGGCGCCGAGCAGGTCGGCTTCCTCTTCCATGCGTGTCATCGCCAGCTCGCGCGCGTCGTACATCGCGCGCGTGAGCACCGGCAGCTCCTGGCTCACGCTCCACTTCTGCCACTGGAAGCCCACGTGGTAGATGCACGAGCCGAGCACCAGGCCGAGCGCCTCGAAGCCGGCGTGCTCGACGAGCAGGAACTCGTCGATCGAGAGATCGCTGGTGAAGAATGCCGGCCGTTCGCCCGTGCCGCGCATCGCGCGGAGCCGGGTGGCGGCGCCGGCGGGCAGATTGGCGGTGGATCCGGGCGTGTAGTCGGGCATGTGCGTTCCTCGTTGCGGGTCGTTATGGATTACTAGTTATAAATTCATCGAGTCGATCCAGGTGCGCAGCGCCGAGCGCATCCGCTCGTTGCGCGCCACCTCGGCGTCCACCGCGGCCCCGAGCTCGGCGAGAAAGGCGTCGAGCTCGAGCGGGTCGGTGCGGATCACCACGCCGCGCACCGCGTGCTGCCGGCTCGCCTGGAACGTGCCGCGCTCCCGGCGCAGGACGTACACCTCGTCGCCGATCGGCAGGCGCACCGCGTCGATGCGCCGACGGAGGAGCGTGCGCTCGACCTGCGCACCGGGCACGATCCCGCCGAGCAGCGTCGCGAGCTCGCCGACCAGCTCCGTCACGTCCTCGTGGCTGCGCCGCGCCAGGACGGCGGCGACGCTGGTCGACTCCCAGGAGGGCGATGGGTTGGTCATCGGAACGCAGCTCCACGAGGTGAGAACCCGAGCGCCCCGGGAACCCAGGGCGCCATCCGGCCGAAGCTAACGCGCCCCTCCGTCCGCCGCGAGCGCACGGACGTCGGCGCGTGGGGCCCGATCCGTCACGCGCACGGCACGCACCGTTAGAGTGCACGAATCGTAAAACTTGTAAAATCCGGTGTGGAACATCTTGCCGCGCGGCGAACGCAGGCGCAGGATTCATCCGGACGCTGCGCTGCCACTCCTACCAACCCTCCGTATGCGCATTGCATTCCGGCCGCTGGTCGCGGTCTGTCCGCTCGCCGTGGCGTTCGCTGTGCGCCTCGGCGCCCAGGAGCCGCGCCGCCTCGCGCAACCCGATTCCGTGCCGTACGAGACGACCGTCGCGCTGATCGCGGCGTACTCCTATGGCACCGATCCGCAGCTCATGATCGGCGGCATGCCGGAATGGGCGGCGCAGCGCCTCTACGTGCCGCCGAACGGGCGCGTGCTCGGCTCCGCCTATCTCGGCAGCACGGCGACCGCCGTCATCAGCCTGCCGGTCGGGAACGACAGCGCCGCCATGGCCGAGGTGCGCGGCGAGTTCGCGCGGCGCGGCTGGACCGCCCCACCGACCACGTCGTTCGGCAACGGCGGCTTCCGGCCCGCGGCGCTCGCGAACATCGGTCGGCAGCCCCCCACGCGGATCAGCGTCTGCTCCGGCGAGTACAGTCTCATCGCCGACGTGCGACGCCATGCGGGCAGTGCGCTCTATCTCACGTACCGTCTCTCGAATGCGCCGAACGGCATCTGCCATTCGCCCGTGCGGCCGCCGATGCCGGTCGCATACACGCAGCCCAGGTTCCCGACGCTCTACGAGCCGGAGACGATCAACGACGGCAAGGGGAACACGCCGTGTTTTCCGCAGACGATGCCGGGCGGTGGCGGCACCGCGTCCCGCTTCCGGACCGCCATGCCGCGCGACCGCATGCTCGAGTACTTCGGCAAGCAGCTCGCGGACTCGGGGTGGACGCGCCTGCGCGACAGCGTGCCGGTGACTGTCACCAGCGCGTGGACGCGGCCGGACTCCACCGGAGCGCCGCAGGTGCTGACGCTCACGATCTCCACGCCGTACGGCGTGACCGACGCGCAGTGTCAGGAGGCGCAGATGAATATCCTTCCTCCAAAGAAGCCGTGATTCGCCGGTTGGGGCGGATCGCCGCCGGTGCGTGCATTGCGGCGGCGTGCGCGCGTGCGAGCTCGAGCACGCCTGCGCCCGAGGCGGCCCCGAGCGGCCGCGCCTCGGATATCCTCATGCGCGTCGAGTCGTTCGTTCCGGTCCGGGGCGATTCCGCGGTGCGCGCGTTCGTCGCGGACGCTCCGCCAACCGACGCGGGCGGCGACTGCACGCTCGCTCGCACCAGCGGATCGGGCGCGCTCCGCGTGGTCGCCTTCTTTCCGACTCGCGCGGCAATGGCGATGAGCGTGACGCTGCAGTTCGACTCGGCTGGTCACCTCATCAGCTACGGCGAAGCGCGCAATCCGCCGCACTTCAAGCTTCCGCCCGGCGCAACACCCGCCATGCGCGACAGCATCATGCATGGAGCGCAGGATGCGATCCGCACCACGACCGTGAGCCTGAACTACGCGATGGATCAGGCGTTCGCCGTCAATCGCGGCGGAGGCAAGCCGACGGTGGCCGTGGTCGGAACGGTGCGAGCGGCCGAGCATCTCCAGTCGCTCGGTGATCCTGCGGCGCGAATGGAGCGCGTTCGAAAGCTCTGCGGGGTGTAGCCGCCGGCGTCGTTCGTTAGCAGAACACTGGCACGGACCTTAGCTTGGCGGTGGCGCTCTTTTCGCACTCACCACTCGCCCATGCTCAACGATCTCCGCCTCGCCGCGCGAGGACTGCTCCGCACCCGTGGTCTCTCCGCCGCGGCGGTGCTCTGCCTCGCCCTCGGCATTGCCGGAACGACGATCGTGTACAGCGTGACGAACGCGATCGTGCTGCATCCGGTTCCGACGCCCGATGCGACGGGTCTGGTCCACGTGACGGAAGTGTCGCGCGCGGATCCGAGCCCCGACGCGTCGGCGATGGCGCCCGCGAACTACATCGACCTGATGCAGCGCAACCACAGCTTCGCCGGAATCGCGGCGTTTCGCGGGCTCGAGGCGAGCGTCACCGGGATCGATGATCCGGAGCGCGTGAACGGCTACCGGGTCACGCCAAGCTACTTCCGGCTCCTCGGGGTTCGCCCCGCGCTCGGGCGCACGTTCACCGACGACGATGCGCGCTACGCCGAGTCGCCGGATGTGGTGATCCTGAGCGACGGCTTCTGGCACCGCCACTTCGGCGCGGACAGCGGCGTGATCGGCCGCGTCCTGCGGATCAACGACGTTCCGCGGACGATCGTCGGCGTGATGCCGCCGGGCTTCGTCTTCCCGACCGGCGCCGAGCTCTGGACGCCGCAGTCGCTCGATGGCGCATTCAGCCGCGATCGCGGCGGTCGCGTGCTGACCGGCGTGCTCGCCCGGCTCCGTCCCGGCGTCTCGCTCGTGCGGGCACGGGCGGACGTGCACGCGATCATGCAACAACTGGCGCGCGAGCACCCGGACGACGACGGCGCGTGGGACATGCGCGTCGACTGGGCGAACAGCTTCTACGGTCAACATCCCCGGCCGTTCATGCTCGCCGAGCTCGCGGCGGTCGCGCTCGTGCTGCTCCTCGCGTGCGCCAATGTCGCCAACCTGCTGCTCGCGCGCGCGACCACGCGTGCGCGCGAGATCGCGGTCCGCGTCGCGCTCGGCGCATCGCGGCTGCGTATCGTCCGGTTGCAGCTCGCGGAATCCGCGTTGCTCGCGGCCGTGAGCGGCGTCGTCGGAACGCTGCTCGCCGTGTGGGGCGTGGCGGCGGTGCGGGCGATGCTGCCCACGGAGCTCGTGAGCTTCAACCCGGGGTGGACGCGGATCGAGGTGAGCGGGGTCGTGCTGGGTTTCACCGCGCTCGTCTCGATCGGAACGGCGTTGCTGGTGGGCGCGGTGCCGGCGTTCGTCGCCAGCGGCGCGGCGCCCCAGCATGCGCTGAACGAGGGCGGCCGCGGCGGCTCGGAGGGGAAACGCCGGCACGGCCCGCGCGGCCTGCTGGTGGCGGCCGAGATGGCGATCGCGCTCACGATGCTCGCGGGAACGCTGGTCACCGTCCGCGGGTTCGCCGCGCTGCTGCACGAGCCGCCCGGATATCGGGTCGATCACGCGCTCACCATGCAGCTCACGGCACCGATCGCGCGCTACTCCAGCGAGACGGCTGCGCGGAGCATGTACGAGCGCGTCCTCGACGAGGTGCGCGCGGTGCCGGGCGTGGTGAGCGCGGCCTACGCCAACGCGCTGCCGCCGGATTGGAACGACGCGCACGCGCGCGTGTTCCTCGACGGCGAGGTCCAGCCCCGGGACGGCGAACCCGCCCGCTCGCCGCGCCGGCGCATCGTGAGCCCGGACTATTTTGCCGCGATGCGCGTGTCGGCGATTAGTGGACGCATATTCAACAATAATGATGATTCCCGGTCGGGCCGCGTGGTCGTGGTGAACGAGGCCATGGCGCGCGCCTACTGGCCGGGTCGGAGCGCGGTCGGCATGCGCCTGGGCACGGCCGGCGCGGACACGGCGATGGCCACCGTCGTCGGCGTGGTCGCGGACGTGCGGGAGAACCCGAACGATGGACCCGCGGTGCAGCCGACCTTCTATGCCGCGATGGCCCAGGCCCCGGTGTGGCGCACGATGTCGCTCGTGGCGCGGACGACGGAACATCCCGCCGCGATGGCGCACCGGATCGAGCAGGCCGTGGAGCGTGCCGCGCCGACCGTCGCGCCGGGCAACGTGCTGACGCTCGAGCAGGCGTACGCGGACTCGCTCGCGCCGCAGCGGATCACGAGCGAGATGATGGCCGCGTTCGCGCTCGTCGCGCTCCTGCTCGCGGCGCTCGGCATTCACGGCGTGCTCTCGTACAGCGTCGCGCAGCGCACGCACGACATCGGGGTGCGCACGGCGCTCGGCGCGGGCCCCCGCGACGTCGTGGGGGCCGTGCTCGGCGCGGCGATGCGGCCCGTCGCGATCGGCATGGCGATCGGCCTCGTCGGGGCCGCGGCGATGGTGCGCGGGCTCGCGCATCTGCTCACGCAATTGTCCGGCACGGATCCGCTCGCGCTCGCGGGGGCGGTGCTGATCCTGATCGCCGCGGCGCTCGCGGGATGCGTGCTGCCCGCCCGCCGAGCGATGCGCGTGGACCCGACGGTCGCCTTGCGGAGCGAAGCGTGACGCGGCGCGCGGGGGGAGCGAACGCGAAACTAGCGTATGCTCATATCGGACTGCTCATCATGCTCGGGTGCGCGGCGGGCGGCCCGCTTCGCGCCCAGGCGACTGATTCCGGCCGCGTGACGCGGCCGCCGCGGGCCTTCTGCTTTCGCGGCCAGCCGCGCTCCGCGTGCCGGCGGTACGTCGTGTTCGAGGTGACCGGCGCGGCGCGTGTCGCCGGCACGGACCACACCTCCGGCACGTGCTTCCCGGGCAGCCTCTGCCGACAGCGGGACCTCGGCGGCTACCTGGCCAGGGATGTTGGCGCGATGGCGAACGTCGACAGCACGCACGCGTTCGGTGCGTCGGCGCAGATCGGCGGCGCGGACCCCGGCGGCGTTCGGCTCGCGCTCAAGGCGCGCGGGCGCGTGTGGCTGCCGCACCGACTCACGCTCGATGCCGCCGCGGGGCCGCTCATGGCGCAGCAGGATTTCGCGGACAATCAGGGCGTGCACGAGACGTACGGCGCGACCGCCGATGCCGCGCTTGGCGTGGCGGATCTTGCCTCGGTCATGGTGGGTGCCGACGTGGTGAACGGGCCGGGGCACCAGACGCGGGCTATGTACGTGGGCGCCCGCCTCGGCGCGCACGCCGGCGTCGCGGGGAGCGTCGTGATCGCCGCCCTCGCGATCGGCGTGCTGGTCGCGCTGAGTCACGGGCTCGACTGATCCGGCCGCGCGCACGGGCGCCGCGGCCGGAACATCGCTTGCACGGTCGGGCACGCGTAGACGTCGCCGACCTGAAGCGCAATGGACCTGGGATTCTTCACATTTCTCGCCCAACCGTGGTTCGTGATCGCCTGGTACGCTATCGGCGTGCTCGCGGCGGCGTGGGTGATCTACGACGAAATCATGGTCAACACGCCGCTCAACACCGCCGTGAAGTGGGCGATGCCGATCATCGTCGTGTTCTTCTCGGTGATTGGTCTCGCGCTCTACTGGTGGGCCTGCCGGCCGCCACACATCGGCGATAAGGAAGGCGACGAAGCGAAGCAGGCGTTCGAGCAGTACGTGAAACCCACGTACAAGAAAGTGAACGGCTCGATCGTCCACTGCGTGGGCGGCGACGGGCTCGGCATCGTGACCGCGATGATCATCGCGCGCCTGGTCAGTCTCAGCTTCTGGCAGGAGTTCTGGTTCGAGTACGCGGCCGGGTTCGCATTCGGCTGGTTCATCTTCCAGATGAAGGCGATGCTCTCGATGACCGACAGCGTGCCGAAGGCACTCTGGATGGGCGGCCGTGCCGAGTTCTTTTCCATGATCACGGTGATGGGCGGCATGGGATTGATCATGGGCATCGTGACGCCGCTCGCGGTGGGCCAGCAGCCCAAGCCGGACACGGCCGCGTTCTGGGGCTTCGCCGCGCTCGGCCTGCTTGCCGGATACATCGCGACGATCCCGACGAACTGGATCCTGGTGAAGATGGGGTGGAAGCATGGGCTCGGGTGAACGGCGCGGCATCGCTCGCTGGCTCGCCGTGCTCTTCACCATCGCCGTGGTCACTTTCTTCCTGCTCGGCGACGCGATCGCGCACCGCGACGCGCACGCGAGCGAATGGGCCGGCATCCAGACCAGGGAATCGACGGGCGAAGTCGAAACGCCGGGATCGTCGACGCACACGCCGGCCACGCCGGCGAATCCGCTCGAGCTGCTCGCTCGTGGCGTAGCAGCGAGCGCGAACACCGCAGCCATGGCGATGACCGCCGGAGGGACGACCGCCGGCGCCGTGGCATTGGACGCCGCGATGCGCGCGGCCGACGTCGGTCGCGGCGTCGGAGCTGGCGCGGCGCGCACGGCGTTCGACAGCGCGTTTCGGATGATTCAGCGCGCGCGCACACAACGGCAGAATGGCAACCCGACCGGCGCCGCGGCGACCGTACGTGCAGTGGACCGCGTTCTGGCGGCGGCTCCTGCCGCGACCGCGGCGCTGCCGAGCGAGCCTTCCGGCTACGACGGCGCGCGGCTACTGAACGCGGCGGGCACGATGATCGGCGTCGTCGATCACGTGTCGACCGCGTCGTCGGGTCAGGCCGCGAGCGCGACGGTGGTGCTCGGCGGTTACCACCACGTGCTCGGCTTTCTCGATTTCGGCGGCGCGAAGGTCACGGTGCCGACGAGCATGTTGGTGTTCGGCGACGCGCGTGCGCTCGGGCCGACGCGAGTCGTTCTCGCCACGATGGCCACGAGGCCCGACGACATTCGCCGCGAGCTGAGCGCCCCGGCGCGCTGACCCGAACGCGCGCGTCAGGGGATATCCCACGATATCTCCGCGCCTCCCCGACAGCCGCGGCCCCCGCCGCGACTAGAGTGCAACGGTAGTCGTTGGTCTCGCTCTCGCCCATGCGCCGTTCACTCGCGTCCCGCATCACCGCCGTGCTCTCGAGCCTTCTGCTCGTCCAGCTCATGCTGCTGGCGAGCGGAACGCTCTGTCGCATGCACGCCGGCCACGGCGACATGATGCGTGACGCCGGCGGCCACAGCGGCCATGTGCAACGAGCGGCACAGGCGCCGCACGCTGCCGAGACGATGCGCGTCGCGGATACGCCCGCCGGGATGCCGAACGGGCCGTGCGGCATGAACGGCTCGTGTGGGGTGCCGTGGGCGCCCGGCGGTGGATGCGCGTCGATGGGGTCGTGCATCACGGCGCTCTCTGCGCTGCCCACCGCGCGTGCCTTCGCCGCCACCGTGGCCCCGCACGCTGTAGCCATCGTCGCGTCCGCCGCGGCGCCGCGCGGACCCGCCTTCGCGCCCGAGCTGCCCCCTCCGCGGGCCTGACCTCCCACTCGGAGTGCGCTCCTCATCGCCGGTGCGGTGAGTCGAGCGGTTGACTCGCGCGCCGGCACCGCGCCGGCGGCTGTGTGGAGGCTTCCAGGACAATGAGTATTCTTGAATCACGGCGGAAACGTCGTGCATCCGCAATGGGGCGCATGACACGTCGGCTGGCCAATGTCGCGGCGAGTCTTCCGCTCGCCTTCGCGGCCACCGCGCGTGCGCAGCAGTTGGTGCCGGCCGCCAATGCGCCCGCGAACGCGTCCGCCGTCCTGCGCCTGGGCGACGTGTACGACCAGGTCAGTCGCGCCAATCCGCGCGTCGCCGCGGCGCGGGCGCTCGCCGACGCCGCGCGTGCGCGCGTCCCCGGCGCCACGCGGCCGCCGGATCCGCAGATCCAGCTCGGCTGGATGAACTACACGCTGCCGAACCTCGCGCCGATGAGCACCACGGGGATGACGCAGCTCCAGCTCATGCAGATGCTGCCGCTCGGGGGCAAGCTCACGCTCGCCGGCCGCGCCGCGGGCGCGCAGGCGTCCGCAAGCACGGAGCGTGCGAACGACGTGCCGTGGGAGCTGCGATCGCAGACGGCGGGGGCGTTCTACGATCTCTATGCGACCGACCGCCAGCTCGACGTCGCGCGCCAGACGATTCAGCTGCTGCGAGACATCGAGCAGACCGCCCAAGCGATGTATCGCGTCGGCCAGGGGCGACAGACGGATGTGCTCCGCGCACAGGTCGAGATCGCGAAGATGGCGGAGGACACGCTGCGCATGCAGGCGATGCGGCAGTCCTCGGTCGCGAAGCTCAACGCATTGCTCGACCGCGACGCCGACGCGCCGGTCGGCTCGCCTCGGTTGCCGGCCTTCCCCGACTCGATGCCCGCACGCGATCGGCTCGAATCGCTCGCGCTCGCGGACCGGCCGATGATTCGCGCCGGCGTGCAGGATCTGCAGGCGGCGGACGCGTCCCAGAAGCTCGCCGCGAAGGCGTTCTGGCCCGATCTCGCGATTGGCGTCCAGTACGCGGAGCGCGGCGCTTCCGACGGCATGAGCGGCACGCAGCGCATGGGCAGTCTCATGGTCGGGGCGTCGATCCCGATCTTCGCGCGCGACCGGCAGCTCGAGATGCGCGAGGAGGCCGGTGCGATGAAGCAGTTGGCCCAGGCCGATCTCGCGAGCGTCCAGGCCGACACGCGCGGCAGAATCGGCGAGGCGTACGCGAGTCTCGTCCGCGCGCGCGATCTCTCGCGCCTGTATCGGACGACGGTGCTGCCGCAGGCCGAAGCGACGGTCGCCTCGGCGCTCGCGGCGTATCGCGTCGGCGGCGTGGACTTCATGACGCTGCTCGACGACCGCATGACGGTGAATGAATACCAGCAGGAGCTCTACGCGCTCGAGGCAGACCAGGGGAAAGCGTGGGCCGAGCTCGAGATGCTCACCGGCCACGAGCTCTTCGACCCGAATCGAACAGCCGCGACGATGACCGCGGCGAGAGGTGCCAGATGAAACATCTCATTCGCGCCGCGATCTATACGACGGTCATCCTGCTTGCGGTCGGCGGAGCGTATGCCGGCACGCGCGGCACGAGCGAAGCGGCGCCCATGCCCGAGGGACACGTGCACGGCGCCGCGGCGTCGAACGCCCGTGCCGGCAAGCCGATCATGCTGTCGGCCGAGGACGAACGGCGCATCGGAGTGACCTACGCGACGGCGCAGGTCGGATCGCTCGCCAAGGCAGTGCGCACCGTCGGGCAGGTCACGCTCGACGAGACACGCGTACGCACGATCTCGCCCAAGATCGACGGCTGGATCGAGACGCTCTACGTGAACGAGACCGGACAGTCGGTATCCGTGGGCCAGCCGCTGCTCACGATCTATTCGCCGATGCTCGTGAGCGCGGAGGAGGAGCTGCTGCTCGCCAAGCGGCTGACCAGCCAGGTCTCGGGTGCGAGCGGCGACGCGCGCGAAAATGCCGCCGATCTGCTCGCGTCCGCGCGGCGCCGGCTCGCGTACTGGGACATTCCGCCGGGCGAGATCGACGCGATCGAGCATTCCGGCGAAGTTCAGAAAACACTCACGCTGCGGGCGCCCGCGGGCGGCTACGTGCTCGAGAAGAACGTCCTCGCGGGGCAGAAGATCTCGGCCGGCGACGCGCTGTACAAAGTCGCCGATCTGCGCACCGTCTGGATCGAAGGGGAAGTGTTCGAGCAGGACATCGCCGACGTGCGCGTCGGACAATCGGTGCGCGCCGAGTTCGACGCCCTCCCCGGCGTGTTCCGCACGGGACGCATCGATTACGTGTATCCGACGCTCGACCCCGCCACGCGGACGACGCGCGTGCGGGTCGTGCTCCCGAACGCCGACGGGGCGCTCAAGCCAGGCATGTACGCCACCATCCGGATTGCCGGCGTCGAGCGCCGCAACGTGCTCACGATCCCGCAGTCCGCGGTGCTCGCCACCGGCGAGCGGTCCCTCGTGTTCGTGCGCGACGCGAGCGGCATGCTCACGCCGCGCGAAGTGGTCGTCGGCGAGGGGAACGACGACCGCGTGGAGATCCTGAAGGGTCTCTCCGCCGGCGAGACCGTGGTTGCGTCGGCCAACTTCCTCGTCGACGCCGAGTCGAATCTCGGCACCGCGCTGGGTGGCATGGGCACCATGCCCGGGATGGACGTGACCACCCCGCCCCAACCGCTCCATGCGCCGTGAGGAGCCGACCATGCTGAAACGCATCATCGATTGGTCGGTGGCGAACAAGCTGATCGTGCTGCTGCTCGCGGCAGCCGCCGTGATCGGCGGCATCGTCGCCGTGCGCCGCACGCCGCTCGAGGCGCTCCCCGACCTGTCCGACGTGCAGGTGATCGTGCAGGCCGACTACAGCGAGCAGGCGCCGCGCATCGTCGAGGATCAGGTCACGTATCCGATCGCGGCCGAGATGCTCAAGGTGCCGGGCGCGAAGTCGGTGCGCGGCTACTCGTTCTTCGGCGTCTCGTTCGTCTACGTGATCTTCGACGACGGCACGGATCTCTACTGGGCGCGCTCGCGCGTGCTCGAGTCCCTGAACGGCATCAAGGCAAAGCTGCCGGCCACCGTGTCGCCGACGCTCGGCCCCGACGCCACGGGGCTCGGCTGGATCTATCAGTACGCGCTCGAGGACACCACGGGCCGGTTGGATCTCGCGCAGCTTCGCGGAATCCAGGATTGGTATCTTCGCTACGCGCTCACGGCGGTGCCGGGCGTGTCGGAAGTGGCGAGCGTCGGCGGATTCGAGAAGCAGTATCAGGTGGACGTCGATCCGGCGAAGCTGCTCGCGTACGGCGTTCCCGTGACGCGCGTGATGAGCGCGATCCAGTCGGCGAACAACGACGTCGGCGCGACGACGATGGAGCTCTCCGAGCGCGAGTACATGGTGCGCGGACTCGGGTACCTGAAGTCGATCTCGGACATCGAGAACGTCGTCGTCGGCGCGACGAAGGACGGCACGCCGATTCGCGTCGCCGAGCTTGGGCGGGTGAGTGTGGGGCCGGCGATCCGGCGCGGCATCGCGGATCTCGACGGCCGCGGCGACGCCGTGGGGGGCATCGTGGTCATGCGCTTCGGGCAGAATGCGCGCAGGACGATCGAGCATGTGAAGGCCAGGCTCGCGCAGGTGGAGCAGGGGCTCCCGCCCGGCGTCGTGGTCACGCCCGTCTACGATCGCAGCGCGCTGATCGACCGGGCCATCTCGACGCTCCGGGACAAGCTGGTCGAGGAATCGATCATCGTCGCGATCGTCTGCGTGATCTTCCTGTTCCACGCACAGTCGGCGCTCGTCGCAGTGCTCACGCTGCCGGTCGGCATTCTCATGGCGTTCATCGCGATGCGCATCGTCGGCGTGGGCGCGGACATCATGTCGCTGGGCGGGATCGCGATCGCGATCGGCGCGATGATCGACGCGGCGATCGTGATGATCGAGAACATGCACAAGCACCTGGAGCGTGCAGCGGCGACGGCGGGACGCGCCACCGGGCGCCACTTCTCGACCGGACAGCTCACCGCTGAGCAGCGCTGGCGCGTGGTGGTCGAGAGCGCGAAAGAGGTTGGGCCTGCGCTCTTCTTCTCGCTGCTCATCATCACGGTGTCGTTCCTGCCCGTGTTCACGCTGCAAGGTCAGGAGGGGCGGCTGTTCACGCCGCTCGCGTTCACAAAGACCTTCGCGATGGCCGCGGCGAGTCTGCTCTCCGTGACGCTCGTGCCGGTGACGATGGGGCTGTGCATTCGCGGGCGCATCTTCCGCGAGCAGGCGAATCCGATCAACCGCGCGATGATTCGCGTCTACCGCCCGGTGATCGACTTCGTGCTCGACCACCGGGGCCCGGTGATTCTCGCGGCGGTGGTCGCGGTCGTGCTCACGTGGATCCCGTTCACCCGCATCGGCAGCGAGTTCATGCCGCCGCTCGACGAGGGCACGATTCTCTTCATGCCGACCACGCTGCCCGGTCTCCCCGTGGCGCGGGCGCGCGAGATCCTGCGCCAACAAGACGCGATCCTGAAGTCGTTCCCCGAGGTGGAGCACGTGTGGGGGAAGGCAGGGCGCGCGAACACCGCGACCGACCCGGCCGGCTTCGACATGATCGAGACGACGATCACGTTGAAGCCGCGCGATGCATGGCGCCGCGGCATGACGTACGACGCGCTCGTCGCCGCGATGGATTCGGCCGTCCGTATGCCCGGCGTGACGAACGCGTGGACGATGCCGATCAGAGGCCGCATCGACATGCTCGCGACCGGCATCCGCACGCCCG
Organism: Gemmatimonadaceae bacterium; assembly: GCA_035547615.1. GTDB lineage: Bacteria > Gemmatimonadota > Gemmatimonadetes > Gemmatimonadales > Gemmatimonadaceae > JAQBQB01. Next base: position 12,963 of record DASZUN010000275.1, read on the forward strand.
TCGGCATCAAGATCTTCGGGCCCGAACTGGGAGAGCTCGAGCGGATCGGGAAACAAGTCGAGCAGGCCGTGCAGATGGTCCCGGGCACGCGGAGTGCGTTCGCCGAGCGCGCGGTCTCGGGCTACTACCTCGACATCGACATCGATCGCGCCGCCGCGGCGCGGTACGGGGTCAACGTCGCCGATGCGCAAACGGTGATCGCCACGGCGATCGGCGGCATGACGATCACGCAGACGGTCGAGGGCCGCGAGCGCTACGGCGTGCGCGTGCGATATCCGCAGGAGCTCCGCGACACGCCCGAGCGCCTGGCCTCGGTGCTCGTGCCGACGCAGCGCGATGGCGGCAGCAATGCGCAGATCCCGCTCGGCCAGATCGCCACCATCCGGAAGGCGGCCGGCCCGATGGTCGTCCGCACCGAAGGCGCGATGCCGACGGCCTGGGTGTCCGTGGACGTCGCGGGGCGCGACATCGGCAGCTACGTCGCCGAGGCGCAGCAGATGGTGAACGCGATGGTGCGGCTCCCGACCGGCTACTCGATCGTGTGGAGCGGGCAGTACGAGTACATGCAGAGCGCGGAGGCGCGCATGCGGCTCGTGGTGCCCGCTGCGCTGGCGATCGTATTTCTACTTTTGTACTTCAACTTTGGTAATATCGGCGAAACGCTCATCGTGATGCTCTCGCTGCCGTTCGCGCTCGTCGGCGGGATCTGGTGCTTGTGGGCGCTGCACTACAACTGGAGCGTCGCGGTGGCGATCGGGTTCATCGCGCTGGCGGGCGTCGCCGCCGAGACGGGCGTGGTGATGTTGATCTATCTCGACCATGCCTGGGCGGAGCGGCTCGCCGGCGGTCAGCCCCCGTCCGTGCGTCTCCTCTATGCAGCGGTGGTCGCAGGGGCGGTGGATCGCGTGCGGCCGAAGATGATGACCGTGACCGCGATCATGGCCGGGCTGCTGCCCATTCTCTGGGGCAACGGCACGGGCGCGAGCGTCATGAAACGCATCGCGGCGCCGATGGTCGGCGGGATGATCTCGAGCACGGTGCTGACGCTCGTGGTCATTCCCGCCGTGTACGCCCTGTGGAAGGAGCGCGCGATGCGCCGGTCGGAGGTCCCGGCCGTTACGGCACGTGCACCTGCGCCGAATCCGGCAGCGCTCTGACCCAGATGTTCCGGAAGCTGATCGGCGCGCTCGGATCTCCGTGCGCCTGCAGCTTGATCGGCTCGGGGCCGTGCGCCTGGTACGCCGGCTTGCCGATGTACAGCGTCGGCCCCAGCAGCGCGACGTGGTTCTGCACGAGCACGCCGTTGTGGAACGCGGTGACGTACGCCGGCGTGGCGAGCGTGCCGTCCGGCGTGAAGGTCGGCGCCGTCCAGACCACGTCGTACACGTTCCACTCGCCCGGCTTGCGCATGGCGTTCACGAGCGGCGGATACTGCTTGTAGATCGCCGCCGCCTGGCCGTTCACGTAGGTGGCGTTGTTATAGGAATCCATAATCTGAATTTCATACCCGTCGTCGCCCGGGCCCGTGGACGCGAGGAACACCCCGCTGTTTCCGCGCGCCTGGCCCGAGCCGGTGATCCCTTCGGGGACGCGCCACTCGAGGTGGAGCTGATAGTTGGTGAACGTGCGCTTCGTCTCGATGTTGCCCGTCTTCTTGTTCACCGTGAGCACGCCATCGTGGACGTCCCACTTGGCCGGCGAGTGATCGGCGACCGACACCCACTCGTTCTCGCTCGTGCCGTCGAACAGCACGATCGCGTCGGACGGCGGGTCGAGATCGGTGCGCCCCGGCGTGACCACGCGCGGAACCGGCTTGTAGACCTCGGTCTCTTCGGGCCGCGGCCGAGTGCCCTGGGCGGAGGCGGCGGACACGGCGATGCAGCCGATGACGAAGGCGCACGTGGCGGAGCGCACGGTCATGACGATCTCTCCTCTTCTGTGTCGCGGATCGGTGGTCGGGGCGCGAGCCCTCGCTCGACAACATACCGCGAAACGGGCTGGTCACCAGCGCGTTTCGGGGTGAATTTCGTAAACATGCCCACGGTCCACCGCGTCGTCATGCCGCTCGTCGCCCTGGTCGCCGCCCTCGCCGCGCCGCGCGGAGCGGGCGCGCAGGTTCCGTCCATACAGCGCACGATCCACGTGGGCGGGCGCGACCGCTCGTACATCCTCGATCTGCCGCCGGGCGATCGCGCATCGCCGCTGCCGATCGTGTTCGTGTTCCACGGCGGCGGAGGCAACGCGCAGAGCGCGCGCACGCAGACGCGCATGAGCGATCTCGCCGCCGCGAAGGGATTCATCGTCGTGTACCCCAACGGTACCGGCCGCTTCGGCGATCGCCTCCTCACGTGGAACACGGGAAGCTGCTGCGGCAACGCGCAGCGCAACCGCGTGGACGACGTCGCGTTCATCCGCACGCTGCTCGACTCGCTCGAGCGGACGTATCCGATCGATCCCGGCCGCGTGTACGCCACCGGCCTCTCGAACGGCGGCATGATGGCGTATCTCATGGGCTGCGCCCTCAGCGATCGATTCGCCGCGATCGCTCCGGTCTCGGGCGAGCTCTCGATGCGCTGCGCGCCGACGCGCCCGGTCTCGGTGCTCATCATTCACGGCACCGCGGATGAGAACCTGCCGTACGACGGCGGCGTCGGACGCAAGGCGCTCGACAAGCACGACGTGAAGCCGGTGCACTACGCGCTCGAGCGTTGGCTCCGCTTCGACCGCTGCGGCGCGACGCCGCGCATCGACTCGACGCCCGCGCTCGTACACCGCACGTATGCTCCGTGCGCGGGCGGCACCGCCGTCGAGCTGTACACGATCGTCGGCGGCGGACACGCGTGGCCCGGCGGCGAGCGTCTCGCGCGCTTCCTCGACGCGCCGAGCCACGCGCTCGACGCCACCTCCGTGATCTGGAATTTCTTCGCGGCGCATCACGCGCCCGTGCACTAATCCGCGAGGCAGAGATGCCCGGTCGATCCTCTCGCGTGCCGCGCCGCCACGCCTGGCGCGCGTTGGTGTGCATCGTCGTCGCGCTGGTCGCCGTGACGACGCGTGCTTCCGCGCAGCGCACCGCCGACTCGGCGGCGCGCCCCCCCGGCTCGCCCGTCGTGCTCGGGGCGGATACGCTGTTCCGCCTCTACGGCAGCCTCGGGCCGTTCACCGACAGTCTGCGCGCCGCGACGGCCAGTGAACGGCTCCGCCAGTTCGCGATCACGCCGTCGCGCGTGAACGCCGCCGTGCGCGTCGTCGATCGCGGCAGCTATTCCGAGATCGCCGCCGGCCAGACGGTACTGCTCACCGTGCTCGATACCGACGCGCAGCCGCTCGGGAGGACCCGCGCGTCGGTGGCGGGGGAGTATGCCGCCGCGGTGCAGAGCGCGGTCCGCAGCATGGCCGCCACGCTCACCGCGCGATCGCTGCTCGCGGATGCGCTCGAGGCGCTCGCCGCCACCGCCGCGCTCATCCTCGTGCTGTGGGCGCTCGCGTGGGCCACGCGCCGGCTGCACGCGCGCATCGATCGCCTGCGCGAGCTGCACTTTCCCGCGCTGCGGATCCAGGAGCTGGAGATCCTCTCGGCGGGCGGCCTCGCCACGTTCCTCGGTCGGCTGCTCCGCGCCGTCCGCGTGGTGCTCGTGCTGCTGGCGCTCTACTTCTATGTCCCGCTCGTCCTCAGCTTCTTCCCGTGGACCGCGCCGGTGTCGCGCCGGGTCGTCGGCTACGCGGTGCAGCCGTTCGTCGCCGCCGGCGCGGCGGTGGTCGCCTATCTGCCGAGCCTTTTCTATCTCGCCGCCGGCATCATCATCACGCGCTATCTGCTCGCGTTCCTGCGGCTCGTGTTCGATGCGCTCGGGAGCGGCGCGATCACCGTGCGCGGCTTCTACCCCGACTGGGCGGACCCGACGTACAAGATCGTCCGCGTGCTCGTGCTCGCCTTCGCGGTCACGGTGCTCTACCCGTTCCTCCCCGGCGCCAGCTCCGACGCGTTCAAGGGCGTCTCGATCTTTCTCGGCGTGCTCCTCTCGTTCGGGTCATCGACCGCGATCGGCAACGTCGTCGCGGGCGTGGTGCTGACGTACACGCGCGCGTTCCAGCTCGGTGATCGCGTGCAGATCGGCGACACCGTCGGCGACGTCACCGAGAAGACACTGCTCGTCACGCGCGTCCGGACGATCAAGAACGTCGCCGTCACGGTCCCGAACGCCACGGTGCTGAGCAGTCACGTGATCAACTACTCCACGCTGGCCGCCGAGCACGGGTTGATCCTGCACACCGCGGTGACGATCGGATACGACACACCGTGGCCGCGCGTGCACGAGCTGCTCATCGCGGCCGCGCTCCGCACGGAGCACCTGCGCCCGGAGCCGCCGCCGTTCGTGCTGCAGACGAGCCTCGACGACTCGTACGTGAGCTACGAGATCAACGCGTACACGGACGCGCCGGTGCTGATGGCGGACACGTACTCGCGGCTCCACGAGCGCATTCAGGAAACGTTCAACGCCGCCGGCGTCGAGATCATGTCGCCGCACTACGCGGCGCTGCGCGACGGGAATCGGGTCACCATTCCGGGCTCCACCCGGTCCGTGTCGTCGCGCGAGATCATGCAGTCGCAACGCCTGCCGCAGTAGGCAGGGCGGGCCGCCGGCGCGCCAGTCGCTGATGAGCGACGCGTCGGTGAGCGCGCGCGCTTCGACGCGGTGGTGGATGCTTCGCCCCTGGTCCCTCGCCCCTCGCCCCTCGCCCCTCGCGCCGCTCCGAGACGAGCCCGGCGGACCGCAGCACCGCGAGGTGCTATCTCAGCAAGCGGCTCGCTCAATGGGCCACCGCGTCCCGGCCGCCGGCGTCGCGCGCGAGATCGCCCGCCGCCGCACCCTCGCGCGGCGCGGCGCCGGTCGCCACGCGCATGAACACGTCCTCCCGCAGCTCGTCGAGCGACGGCGGATGCTTCACGTCGTACGAGCGGTTGGAGAGGATCACCGCCCACACGCCGCGCACCGGATCGACCCACACGGACGTGCCCGTCCAGCCCGTGTGTCCGTACGCCACCGGCCGCCTGCACGCGTCCTCCTGCGTGGGGTGCTCCTCGGGGCAGAACGCCTCCCAGCCGAGCGTGCGGTGTGCCGCGTGCGGCTGCTGCTCGAACAGCGCGCGCACGAGATCAGCCCGCAGGATCCGGCGGCCGTCGATCACGCCGCCATTCGCGATCATCGCCACGAAGCGCGCGAGGTCATGTGCCGACGAGAACAGCCCCGCGTTCCCGCTCGGCTCGCCGAGCTTGTGCGCGATCGGATCGGACGGCTTGCCGCGATACGGCTCGCCCGAGGTGAGCGTCATCGTCGGCGCGCAGTCCGTGCAGTCGATGCCCGGCCACATCGCGGTGTGTCGCATCCCGAGCGGCGCCCACAGCCGCCGCGTGAGGAAGTGCTCGAGCGGCTCGCCCGCCACGCGCTCGGCCGCCGTCCACAACACGATGAAGCTCAGGTCGGAATACTGCACGTGCGTGCCCGGCGGATTTTCGAGTTTCGTGCGCAGCAAACTGTGAAGCCGCGCCGCGGGCGTGCTGCCGCGCATGTGCCCGGCCGGCGGCAGCCCGGACGAGTGCGTGAGCAGGTCGCGCCAGGTGACCTGATCCTTCCAGCGGCCGTCGAACTCGGGGAGCCACCGCTGCACGGGATCGTCGAGATGGATCCTGCCGTCCTGCACGAGCAGGAGCACGGCGCTCGTGGTCGCGATCGCCTTTGTGAGCGACGCGAGGTCGTACATCGTGGAATCGGTGACGGCGGCATCGGCCTGGCGCCATCCGATGCGTCCGAACGCGCGGACGGCGAGAATGCGCGAGCGGTCGCCGATCGCGACGGCGGCGCCGGGCACGACCCGCTCGTCCACCGCCTGCTCGACCGCGGCAACGGCCGAGTCCATCTGCTCCGGCGAGATGAGATACTCGCTCCGTGCGCCCGCGGCGTACCGCGATCGGGCGACGGCGTGCCTCGCCGCGATCGCGCCGACGGCCATCGTCGCCGTCTCCGCCACCATTCCGATCGTCCCGGCCACCGCGAGCGCACCGAGCAGCCAAACCACCACCCAACCACCCGCCTGCCGGGGCGCGCTCGCGCTTCCTGACGCGCTCGTCTGCCCCATATCCCCACCATTCGTTCGGTTGCTCGCGACCATGAAAGGCAAGAGAGGCGCCATCACGCGTCGCGCCGATCTCAGCGGACTAGCTGTAGTTGACGAGGAGGTTGTTCACAGGTCGTAGCAGCACCAAGCTGGGGTTGTCTGGACTCTCAACCGGCAACCGCCAGAGGACCTGTGAACACCCACAAGAATGCACGATTGACGTTTGCGCGGCGAGTGGAGC
>DASZUN010000276.1:0-3223 GCA_035547615.1 Gemmatimonadaceae bacterium
TACGCGCGCTCGAGGGCCGCGTCGACGCGGCCGTCCACGATGCGGTCGCGGCCTTCGACGAGACAGCCGCCGCGCGAGATGCGCGCGTCGGCGAGCCAGCTCGCGTCGCGCGCGCCCGTGATCGGCGCCATCTCCTGCGCCGAATCGTTCATCGTCAGCAAGGACAGATCGAGCGGGTGCACGCGGATGCGCACCGCTTGCTCGATCGGGAATTCGGTGAGCGCGCGGCGGACCAGGTCGGCGACGAGCTCGCGGTCGAGGCTCACCTCGCGCGCGACGATCTGGCGCGCCACGACGACGGCGAGTGCCGCGACGTTCTCCTCGAGCACGGCGGGCGCGAGCGACGCGACCTCGTGCAACTGGTGCGTGACCTCCGCGAGGATCTTGACGGCCTGATCGACGCGCGCCTGCGCGGCGGCGCGCGCCATCTTCTCGCCGTCGGCGAGCCCGCGCGCGTAGCCCTCGTCGATCAGGCGCGCGCGTTCCTCCGCGGTGAGCGCGGCCGGCGACGCCGCCGTCGGCTTCGCGTTCGCGGGATGCTCCGGATCGGGCGCGGCGAGCTCCGTGAGCGACCACGTGTCGATCGGCGCCGCCGACGAGGGCGGCGTCTGCCGAACGGAGGCGTGACCCGTCGCTCTATACGACGAGGTCATCCGCGCCTCCGCCGACCACGATCTCGCCGGCATCCTCGAGCTTGCGAATCATCGCGACGATCGCCGTCTGCGCCGATTCGATGTCGCGCTTGCGCGCGGGGCCGAGCATCTCGATCTCTTCCTTGAGGGCCGACGATGCGCGCTGCGACATGCTGCCCATGATCTTGTTCTTGACCTCGTTGCTCGCCGACTTGAGCGCGAGCGCGAGCTCCTTGACGTCGATCTCGCGGAGCAGCCGCTGGAGCGACCGGTCGTCGAGGCTGACGACGTCCTCGAAGACGAACATGAGGTTGCGAATCTGCTCGCAGAGCGCCGGGTCCTTGTCCTCGACGCCGCGCATGATCGCCTTCTCGAGCGACGGCGTGACGAGGTTGAGCACCTCGGCCACGACCGCCGGTCCGCCGGAGGTCGTGAGTCCCTGCGCGGGCGCGAGATCGGTCTCCGTGAGGATCGACCGCTCGATGAGCACGAGCATGTCGGGCGAGACTTTCTCCATGCGTGCCATGCGCAGCACGACTTCCGCGCCGAACGTCGGGTCGAGCTCCTTGAGCACCGACGCCGTGTGCTGCGCCTCGAGGTGCGCGAGAATCAGCGCCACGGTCTGCGGATGCTCGCCGCGCAGCATGTTGCCGAGCTGCTGCGGGTCGGCGTTGCGCAGCCGGTGCAGACCCGCCGTCTCGGAGATCTGCGCCTGGATGCGCTTCAACATGTTCTGCGCTTTCTGCGTGCCGAACGCCTTCTCGAGCACCTCGCGGGCGAACTCCATACCGCCCGCGGCGATCGAGTCGGCGGCCATCATCACGTCGAGCCACTCGGCGAGCACCGCCTCGGTGGCTTCGCTGCTGACGCGATCCATGCGCGCGATCTCGAACGAGATCTGCTCGACTTCCTCCTGACCGAGCTTCTGCGTGATGAGCGACGCCGACTCGGAGCCGAGCACCATGCACAAAATCGCCGCCTTCTGGGCGCCGCTGAGCTGTTCGAGCTGGTGGCTTCGCGCGAGCGTGATCGCCATCGCTTACGCCTCCTTCAGCCAGGCGCGAACCACGCGCGCCGCGACATCCGGTTGCTGCTCGATGCTCGACGCGACGCGGTGCCGCACGCCGTCGGTGGGCATGACGAGCGGCGGCGCGGCGGGAAGCGCGAGCGTCGCCTGCGGGGCATCGCCGCGCGGCAGCGCCATCACCGGCGAGCCGGCGGGCGCAGCCTGCTTGAGCGACTTGAGGCTGATGAGCGCGACCACGATGATCAGCACGAGGCCGAGAATCCCGAGCAGCGGCCGCTGCGCCGTCTCGACGACGCGCACCATGTCGGTCTTCGGCGCCGTGGGCGCCGGGACGATCGTCGGCGCGAACGGCACGCTCACCACCGAGACGACGTCGCCGCGCGTGCTGTCGGCGCCCACGGCGCTGCGCACGAGCGTCGCGATCTGCGCCAACTCTTCCGCGGAGCGCGGCGTGGGCTGCGCCTTGCTGCCCGCCGGCGCGGGACGGTCGGCGACGAGCACGGCCACGGTCAGGCGCTTGATCGTGCCCGGCGCGGTGACGGTGCTCTCGGTGGTCGTCGTGTTCTGGTACGTGGTCGACGTGTTGTTCTGTCCCGCGCCGCCCTGCGCGCCCGGAACGATCTGCGCCTTCTGTTCGCTGGCGACGACCTGCTTGTCGGGATCGACCGCGTCGGTGGTCCGCTGGATCTGATCGAAGCTCATGTCGGCCGACACCTGCACGCGCAGGTTGTTCGGGCCGACGATCTCGGCAACGATTTTCTGCGCCTTCTGGCGCAGGTAGTCCTCGAGCTCGCGCTGCATCTCGAGCTGGCGGCTCGTGAGGCCGGTCGGCGAATTCTCCTCGACCGCCTCGGAGAGGAGGCGCCCCGTGTCGTCGACGATCGTGACACGGTCGCTCGTCAGCCCCTCGACGCTCGATGCCACGAGATGCGCGATCCCTTTCACGACTTCGGGATCGGACTCGCCCTTGAGCTTGAGGACGACGCTCGCTTCGTTCGGCTTGTCCGCCGAGCCGAAGCTGTCCGTTTCGTGCATCACCAGGTGCACCTGCGCCGACTGGATGCCGTCCATCTTGCCGATCGTGCGCTCCAGCTCACCCTCGAGCGCGCGCACGTAGTTGATGCGCTGCGTGAAATCCGTCATGCCCCACGACGGCTGATCGAACAGCTCCATGCCCGGGCGGCCGGTGTTGGGAAGGCCGCCCTTCGCGAGCGCGACGCGCGCCTTCGCGAGGTCCTGCGCCGCGACCATGATGTCGGCGCCGCCGCGCTCGAGGCGGTACTTCACACCCGCCTGATCGAGCTTGTCGGTCATCGCCGCCACGCTCTCGAGCGGCACGCCCGTGAAGGCGGGCACCCACGTGGGGGCGCTGGCCCACTGCGAAATGGCGAAGATCAGTCCCGCGGCCGCGACGCCGATGAGCAGGATCATCGCGCGCTTCGGACCGCCGAGGCGGTCGAACAGGGGAGAGAGCAGCTCGTTCATCTATCGCGTCATCCGAGGTTCATCACGGTCTTGTAGGCATCCATCAGCTTGTTGCGGAGCTCGACCAGCATCTCGAGCG
>DASZUN010000277.1:0-12209 GCA_035547615.1 Gemmatimonadaceae bacterium
GCCGCGAACAGGTGCTGGCGATGGCGCAGCCGGCGTAACATCGCCGGCCCGCAGCGGGCTCGATCCCGTGTGTATCTTTCACGCATGCGGGATCCGACGCTCCGTCTCTTATACATCATCGATCCCGCCGCCCACCCCGACCCCGCCGGGCTCCGCGTCGATATCCTCCGCGACCCCGCCGCGCCGCCCGCGCGCCACGCACCGGCCGAGTCTCACCGGCTCGTCCACCCGTCGGAGTTCGACACCGTACTCCCCGAGCTGTGCGCCACCGGCCGGTGCGGCGTCCGCCTCTCGGCAAGCCACCCGCCGACCCACCCCGCCCGCTGGGACGAGGCCGGCCCGTGGCGCCTCGCCCTGATAGTCTCCCACGCCGACGAGTCGGGCTCACAAGAACTCACCGGCACCCTGACCCGCGCCGGCGAGACGATGCCGCTCTCGGCGCCGAGCGTACTCCACCCGTCCGGCATCCTTTACTCCGACGCCAAACTCGCCCGCTTCGACCACGGCGGCGCCTTCGCCATCGCGCTCGCCCTCCGCCACATCCCCCGCGTCCCGCTCGCCGAGGGCGAGCTCGGCGAGCTGCTCGAGCTGATCTACTCGCTCCCGCACGGCCCATCCATTTCGCTGCCGGACGACGTCGCCATCGGCGAAGCCCACGCCGCGCCGGTGCCGTGGCTCTCGATCGCCACCGACGACTCGCCGTGGAAGGACCCGACGCCCGTCCTCACGCACGGCTTCCAGTACGGCGCCGGGCGGATCGCTGCCACTGACCCCCGAGATCTGGTATTCGATAAGTCTCAACTCGTGCGCCACCACCGCGACCGTGCCGCCGAGGAGGCCGCGCGCGAGCGATTACTGGCCGCGGGCGCGCGAGTGTCGACCGAGTCCGATCCCGCCGCGCCGCGCTTCACGGTCGCACGCTCCAAGCTCGGGCCACTCGTCCTCGAGCTGCTGCGCGACGGCTGGCGCGTGGAAGCGAGCGGCAAGCGCTACCGCGCGAACGGCACCGCGCACGCGCAGGTGCGCTCGGGGATCGACTGGTTCGACCTCGATCTCCGCATCGACTACGACGGCGCGTACGCGACGCTCCCCGCGCTCCTCGACGCGCTCCGCCATCGCCAGGCCACGGTCACGCTCTCTGACGGGAGCGTCGGGCTGCTGCCGGTCGAGTGGCTGGCGCGCTTCGCGCCCGCGCTGGCGGCGGGCCGCTCGTCCGCGACGACGACGCGGTTCAAGCTCTCCCAGGTCGGGCTGCTCGATGCGCTGCTCGCGGCGATGCCGGACGTCTCCGTCGACGACACGTTCGAGCGCGCCCGCGCGCGGATGCACGGCTTCGAGGGGATCGCGCCGGTCGATCCCGCGCCGACGTTCACCGGCACGCTCCGCGAGTACCAGCGCGAAGGACTCGGCTGGCTGCACTTCCTCCGCGAGTTCGGGCTCGGCGGGTGCCTGGCCGACGACATGGGGCTCGGCAAGACGGTGCAGGTGCTCGCGCTCCTCGATGCGCTGCCGCGTGAGCCGGAGCGCAAGCCGTCGATCATCGTCGTCCCGCGCTCGCTCGTGTTCAACTGGATGCGCGAAGCCGAGCGGTTCACGCCATCGCTCCGCATGCTCGACTTCACCAGCGCGCGGCGGAGCATCGTCGACATCGCGTCGGGCGAGATCGACGTCGTCATCACCACCTACGGCACGCTCCGGCGCGACATCGCCGAGCTGGGCGCGATCGAGTTCGAGTACGCGATCCTCGACGAGGCGCAGGCGATCAAGAACGCCGGCACGGCCTCGGCGAAGGCCGCGCGGCTCCTGCGCGCGCGGCATCGGCTCGCGCTCAGCGGCACGCCGATCGAGAACCGGCTCGAGGAGCTGTGGAGCATATTCGAGTTCCTCAATCCAGGAATGCTCGGCGTCGCCTCCACCTTTGGACTGATGGCCGATCTCGCGTCCGACGCGGCGGAGGACGGCGGCGCCGGCGTCCGTACGATGCTCAAGAAGGCGCTCAAGCCGGTGATCCTCCGCCGTACGAAAGATCAGGTCACGCCGGAGCTGCCGGAACGCGTCGAGCAGACGCTGCTCGTGGACATGGAGCCGGCGCAGCGCGCGTTCTACATGGAGCTGCTCGCCGCCACGAGGCGCACGGTGTTCGACGAAATTGATCGCACCGGCATCGGCGGCGCGCGCATGCACATCCTCGAGGCGCTGCTCCGCCTGCGACAGGCGGCGTGCCACCCGGTGCTCGTCGACCACTCGCGGCCTGACCTGCCGAGCGCCAAGCTCGACGAGCTGGTGCCGTCGCTCGAGGAGATCGTCGAGGAGGGGCACAAGGCGGTCGTGTTCTCGCAGTTTACCAGTTTCCTAACACTCGTCCGGCGCCGGCTCGACGCGGCGGGGATCCGCTACGAGTACCTCGACGGCAGCACGCGCGATCGCGGTCGCCGCGTCGACAGCTTTCAGTCCGCCGAGGGGCCGCCGGTGTTCCTCATCAGCCTCAAGGCGGGCGGACACGGGCTCAACCTCACCGCCGCCGACTACGTGTATCTGCTCGACCCGTGGTGGAACCCGGCTGTTGAAGCCCAGGCTATAGATCGCGCGCATCGCATCGGCCAGACGCGCCGCGTGATCGCGACGCGGCTCGTGGCGCGCGGGACGATCGAGGAGAAGGTGCTCGAGCTGCAGAACTCCAAGCGCGCGCTGGCGGACGCGATCCTCGGCGGCGAGCAGGGTGGGCTGGCGGGGATCGGGCGGGAGGAGCTGGAGGCGTTGTTGGCGGGGTGAGGGTCGGGGCCAGCGCAGGCGCGAATGCTTGCGCGCGCATCAATTGGGTACGCCGCAGGGACACTCGCTAGCACAGGTTGTACACCGTCACGGTTTTTCCTCTTGACTCGGTGTATCCTGTGGGATACAATTCGTCAACGCCAATCTCCGTTCGTGAGACGGAGCACTTTGCTCGCTGGCTGGACGGGATTCGGGACGAGCGGGCGAGGAGTCGGATTCTCGTACGTCTCCGCCGGCTTTCCCTTGGCAATCGGGGCGACGTGCGACCTGTCGGGCCCGGGATCCGAACGGCGGTCGCACTCGCCGCCCGAGCGCGCAAGGAGGAACCAGATGAGTGAACGAATCAAGACCAAACCCTGGGACGCCGCCGACTACCTCCGCACCCCGCGCGACATGGCTGGGTATCTCGAGGCGGCGCTCGAGGACGGCGATCCCGGCGTGATCGCCGCCGCAATCGGCGACATCGCTCGCGCGAAGGGCATGACTCGCGTCGCGGAGGAAGCCGGGCTCGGACGCGAGAGCTTGTACAAAGCACTCTCTCGCGATGGGAATCCCGAGCTCGCGACGGTGCTGCGAGTGCTCAAGGCCCTGGGCATCCAACTGCACGCACGGCATGTGGCCGAACCCGAAGCGAGCCACCGTACCCGCGAACAACGACGCTCCCGCTCGCGCTGATTTGATGCCGCGCCGAGCGCGCGTTATCGTTAGAGTGTCGGCGACAGCGGCCCAAGAGACACATGCCCATCGCCAACAAGCTCTCGCGCAGGATCCAGGAAGTCTTCGGCACGGAGGCCGCGGACGCGATGGTCGATTGGATGCAGGGCATGGAAGGCGGGCGCGCCGAACTCCGCGAGCTGAACGATCTCAGCTTCGCGCGCTTCGATGCTCGGCTCAGCCAACGGCTGGCCGAGCTCGAGTTGCGGCTCGACCGCAAGTTCACTCGGCAGATCAGCGAACTGGATGAAAAGATCGACCGACTGATTGCTGAGCTCAGCGCGAGATTCGACACCCGGTTCGCAGACGGCGACACGAAGCGCGATACGGGATTCGCTGAGCTCAATGCGAAGTACGACACCGGATTCGCTGAGCTCAGTGCGAAGTACGACACCGGATTCGCTGAGCTCAATGCGAAGTACGACACCGAATTTGCTGAGCTCAATGCGAAGTTCGACGCCGGGTTCGCCGAGGTCAATGCGAAGATCGACACCGTCATTTCGACGATGACCGTGCAATTCGCGGCGATCGAGGCTCGCAGCGACGCGAAACTCGCGCAGGTGCGGGCGGAGCTCTTCCGCTGGGCGGCGATGTTCTGGATCGGTTCGCTCGTTGCCATGGTCGGCGCCATGGCCGCCGTCGCGAAGCTCTAGCGACTCAGCCGACCGGCAGCACCGTCCCGCCTGAAACGTGCGCCATCGCCGCCTCGTGCACCGGCGTCGCCACCCCAAGCCGCCGTCCGAGCGCGCACACGGTACCACTCAGCGACTCGATCTCCGTCTGCCGACCTTCCTCGACGTCGAGCAGTAGGCTCGGCTTCATCCCGCCCGGCAGCGCCGTGATCCGCTGAATCGCCGCCGCTTCGTCGTCGGCACTGTACGCAACGCCCTCAGCTCGCGCGACCGCAGCGCCTTCGCGCACCGCGCGGATCAGCATCTCCAGTCCGTTCGCCGTGTCACGAATCGGCCCGATCGACAATCGCGCCGCGCCACACACGCCGGCGATCGCGCTCAGGAAGACGAACTTCCGCCAGAGCTCCAGGCGGATGTCGTTCGCCGCGGTGGCGTCGACGCCCGCGTCGCGAAAGAGTCCGACGATCGTGTCGACGCGCGGCGAGGCTGGCGCATCCATCTCGCCGGCGATGACGCGCTGAAAGTCGCCGCTCCGCTCAACGGCGCCCGGTGACACGCGGGCCGCGCTGATGTACGTGATTCCGCCGAGCACACGCGCCGCGTCCACACCGCCATTCACCAATCGCTCGGTCGTGTCCACACCGTTGAGCAGCGGCAGCACGGTCGCGCCACGGCCGGCGAATTCGTGAACGGCGGGCAACACACTGTCGAGCGCGTAGGCTTTCACCGAGAGAATCGCGAAGTCGTCGCGGCCGAAGTCGCGCGCTACCGCCGCTGGATCGGAAGTGGCGGGAACCTGCGACGTCCACTCTCCCTCCGGCGTGCGGACGACGAGCCCGCGCGATCGAATCGCGTCGAGATGTTCGCCGCGGGCAATCAGCGTCACGTCCACGCCGCTGCGCGCGAGCAGCGCGCCGTAGTACGAGCCGACGCCGCCGGCGCCGAGGACGGCAATGCGAGGGGTGCTCATGTGCTCTCGAGGATTGAGTGGCTTCCCGTCTCGTGAAAGGTGCCGACCCGCGCAAGCGCCGCGCGCGTCCCGATTTGATGCCGCGCGCCCCGCACTGTAGTTTGAGAGCGCATGCCCAATGCGCCAGAATTCGACTCGCTCGCCGCCGCCCTCGCCGGCCAGTACGAGCTGGAACGCGAGATCGGCCGCGGCGGCATGGGTGTCGTCTATCTCGCGCGCGACGTCACCCTCGACCGACAGGTCGCGATCAAGACGCTGCCGCCGCACCTCGCGAGCGACCCGAGCGTGCGCGCGCGATTCCTGCGCGAGGCCCGCACGGCGGCCAAGCTGTCGCACCCCAACATCGTCCCGATCTACCGCGCCGACGAGATCGACGGACACGTGTTCTTCGCGATGGGCTACGTGGACGGCCCGTCGATCGCCGACCTCGTGCGCGAGCGCACGCACGTCGACGCGCGCGAAGTGCTGCGGCACATGCGCGACGTCGCGTCGGCGCTGGGCTACGCGAGCGCGCACGGCGTCATTCACCGCGACGTGAAAGCCGAGAACATTCTCGTGGAGCGCGCGAGCGGGCGGGCGATGGTGACCGACTTCGGCATCGCGCGCCTCGCCGAGGCGGCGCCGCTCACGGCGACGGGGCAGGTGCTCGGCACGGTCTACTATATGAGTCCCGAGCAGGTGTCGGGCGAGTCGATCGACGGCCGCAGCGATCTCTACTCGCTCGGCGTGGTCGGATACTATGAGCTGACGGGCAGATTTCCGTTTGACGCCGCGATGGCGTCGGCGGTGCTCGTGGCGCACGTGAACAAGACGGCGCCGCCGGTGCTCACCATCGCGCCGTCCGCGCCGCGCGCGCTCGCCGAGGTCATCGATCGCTGTCTGGCGAAGGACCCGGCGGCGCGGTTCGCGAGTGGCGACGAGATGGCGGACGCACTCGCGCGCATCGAGCCCGAGGTCGCCCGCGACGCCGCTCGACTGGACGCGATGCCGTATGCGCCCAAGCTCGTGTCCGACACGGAGGCGCAGCAGATCTGGGATCGCGCCGCGGCGCTCCAGGCGCAAACCGGCATCGTGCCGCGGCCGGCGCCGAACATCGCGTCGAGGGATCTGGTCGCCGACGCGACGCGCACCTCGGGGTACGCGTTGAGCGCGGTGCGCGACGCGGCGGTCGAGGCGGGGATTCCCGCGCAGTACGTCGATCACGCGATGGCGGAGCACGGGCTGGCTCGCGCCGGCGTGCCGTCGGCGCCGGCGGTGACGGTCGCGGATCGGAGCGCCCCGCCGTCGCGGCTCCTCGGCGCGCCGACGAACGTCGAGTACGAAGCGGTCGTGAATGGCGAGATGCCCGAGGGCGATTTCGACCTGCTCGTCGACACGATCCGGCGGCGGATGGAAATGGCCGGCGCAGTGAACGCGGTCGGTCGCTCGCTGACCTGGACGACGCTCGCGCGGAATCGATCGGCGCACGTGTCGATCGTGTCGCGGAACGGGAAGACGACGATTCGGATCGCGGAGAACATGGAAGCACTCGCGCGGCGCGCGCGGGTCCTCGGGGCGGTCGGGGGCGGATATCTCATAGCGGGCGCCGTACCCTTGCTCGCCCGCGTTTTCGCTACGCCGGATCGAATGGGCATGTCGGTGGGACTGGCGGCGCTCGCGGTGGGGGCGGTCGGCGCCCTCGGTGCCGCTGCCCGGTATTCGTTTTCGAACAGCGTGAAGAAGCGGCAGCGGCGATTCCGGGGTCTGCTCGACGAGCTTGCGCAGCAGGCGCAGGACTCGGTCGAGACCAGCGAGGAGCAGCGGAAGCTCAAGCCGTAACAGCTGTCATCCCGAGCGACCCCAAGCGAAGCGAGGGGGAGTCGAGGGATCTTCTTCCCGGGTCGAGATCTCGACCCAGACAAAAGATTCCTCGCTGCGCTCGGAATGACACGCATGCTCGCTCGGAATGACATTTAACGTCGCGCGAGCGTCCACACCTCGATCAGCACGTCCGGGTTGCGTGCATCCGGCACCGTTCGCTCGAACACGAAGCCGAGCCGCTGACCGACGCGAATGCTGGCGACGTTCCGCGAATCGCAGTGGATTTCGACGCGCTCGATTCCATCCACGCTGAACGCGAGCCGCACGAGCGCCTCCGACGCTTCGGTCGCGATCCCCTGCCCCGCGGCGTGCTTGGCTACCCAGTAGCCAAGCTCCAACGCGCCCGGGCCGACGCGCGGATAGAGACCGCACTGGCCGAGGATCGCACCGCTCTCGTTAGCGAACAATCCGTACACCCACGCGGCGCCCGTCGCGAAGTCCGCCGCGTGCTGCGCGAGGCGATCCTCGAGCGATTGTCCAGGCACGCGCCCGTCGACCACCCACGGGATGAATTCGCGCAAATGCGCCTCGCTCTCGGCGAGTGCCGTCGCGAGCGCGGATGCATCGGAGCGGCGCCAGGGCCGCATGGTGAGGCGTGCAGTGGTGAGAGTGGGCGGGAATTGCACGATGCGCGTGAAAGTGATGGGACGTCAGGCGGCGGCGGACGGTACCGTGCGGCATGCCGAGTAGACGAAACCACCGCCGAGGGCATAATCTATGGGTATGGGCGTCAGCGTTCCGCGTTACACTGTCGACGATCTCGAGCGCTTCCCCGACGACGGGAACCGGTACGAGCTGCTCGACGGCGTGCTGCTCGTGACGACGGCGCCCGCCGCTCGGCACCAGATCGTCGCAAACCGGCTGCAGGTGCAGCTCAGCATTCCGCTCGTTCCGACGAAGATCGCGCACGTGGTCGGCCCCGGTGTCGTCGTGCGCAAGCCGAATACACAGCTACAGCCGGACGTGCTGGTGTATCCGGCGCGCTTCTCGCCAACGACGGATTGGCCGAAGATCGACGATCAGTGGTTGGCGATCGAAGTGCTCAGCCGATCGTCGCGCATCTACGACCGTGAATTCAAGCGCGACGCATACCTCGCGCTCGGCGTCCGCGAAGTCTGGCTCGTCGATCTGCGCGCGAAGACGGTGGAAGTCAGCCGCACGCGCGGCGCGGTCAAGACGGTGAGCGATGTGATTCGCTGGAGAGTGCCCGGCAAGTCACTGATCGTGACGATCGATCTCGCCGCAGTCTTCGCCGGGCTGCCGTAGCAGCGCGCGCCGTCAGCCGCTCGACTTCTCCAGGCGCGCCAGCCGCTT
Source organism: Gemmatimonadaceae bacterium (assembly GCA_035547615.1). Lineage (GTDB taxonomy): Bacteria > Gemmatimonadota > Gemmatimonadetes > Gemmatimonadales > Gemmatimonadaceae > JAQBQB01. The sequence continues at coordinate 8,263 of DASZUN010000277.1, forward strand.
CTTCACGTCGTTCACCTGCGGCTGCAGCTCGGGATCGGCGTTCTTCCACAGATCGACGAACATGCGGTAGTACTTGGCCGCGTTCGCGCGATCGCCTTTCGCCTCGTACAGCTCACCGAGGCGGCGCGCCGTGGGCCCTCGCTCGACAGCGTCAACGCCGAAGATTCGGGTCCACGACGGGGTCGTGAAGTACTTCCCGAAATACACGATCGCCGAATCCGCCATCCCCGCCTTGTCGTAGGCCACGGCGAGGCTGGCATAGGTGCACGCGGCGCAGTCGTCGACCGGGCCGTCGGGGAGCGAGTCGCCTTTCCAGAACTCTGATATCGCGTCCTTCGGCCGATGCTCGGCGATCGCGATCTCGCCGAGCGCGCGGTGGAGGTACGGCGTCTGCGCGCGCCACCGCGCGGTGTCGCTCTTGTCGGCGGCGCGTTCGGCGAGGATGGCCTTCGCCTTCGCCGGCTGCCCGCCGCGCGCGTACACGACGGCGGCATCGATGTAGTCGCGATCCTGCGACGCCAGCGTGGAGAACGGCGTCACGGCGAGCGCGGCGTCGACGCGATGCGTCGCGCGCGCGGGCTGATCGGATTCGCTCACGTCGCTCAGCGCGACCTCGATGGAATCGAGCAGCGGCGCGCGCCGTCCGCCGGCCGGCGTTGCCGCGGCCATCGCCGCGAGGTTGGACCCGATCTGCGAGATGCGCCCGCGAACGCCGGCGAGCAGGGCCAGCCCCCAATATCCGTTGGCGGCCGCTGCCGTGGCGGGGCCGTGCACGAGCGAGTCAGCGACGACCTCGGACTTGTCGTAGTCGCCGGCGGCCGCGAGGACGGCGGAGCGGAAGAACTGCGTGGCGGCACGCCCGTTGACCGACGGAAAGCGCTTGACCGCGTCGTCCAGGATGGACAGCGCCTTCGCGTAATCGCCGGTGTTCGCGAGATTCGACGCGCGATCGACGTACGGCAGCGACGAGCCGCCAGCGCGCATGGCGGCGGCATAGAGCGTGTCGGCGCGCGCGAACTGGCGACGGCTGCTGAGCTGCAGCGCGAGGTTCACGCCCGCATTCGCGGTGTCGCCGTCGGCAACGAGCTGCTCCAGCGCGGCCATCGCTCGCGCGCGATCCTGCCCGGGCCCGATGAAGAAATACGAGCCCGTCGTCATCAAGCGCTCGTGCCGCGTGAGGCGATCACGAAAGCGGTATGCGCGTTCCAGCACGGAATCCGCGGTCGCGGTCGAGTAGCCGGCGGCGTTGTACACGGAACCGAGCTTGCGCCAGGCCATGGCGAACCCGGAGTCGATCGCGACCGCTTCCTTGAGGCGCGCGATCGCGGTCGTATAGTCGCCTTCCAGGTCGTACGCGCGACTGCCCTCCGAGTAGGCGCGCAGCGCATCGATGGACGGCGTGGTCACATCCTCGAGGCGCGGCGCGTTCTGCACGGACTTGAGCGACTCGCCGAGCTTGCCGCGCAGGTCGCGGCCGATCGCGTCGACCGCCGTGATGAGCTCCTTGGGCCCGTCCACCGCCTGCTGGACGGTCGCGAGCACGCGCGCCGAATCGGTCGTGACGAGCCGCACCGCGACGACGAAACCGTTGCCGAGCGCGCTCACGTCGCCGTCGATGATCGCCTTCACCCCCTGGCGCTGCGCGACCTCGCGAGCGAGGGACAGGTCCAGTCGCGACGTCGCGGGCCGCTGCATCAACGCGAGCGTGCTCGCGACGCGCGTTGGTGGAACCAGCGTGATCGCGCTCGATTGCGACAGACTCGAGCGCACGGCCTCCGAGACGATCGTCGCCAGCGTCGAATCGCCGCCGTGGACGGTGAAGTCCGTGACGAGCAGCGGCTCCTTCGCGGTGATGCGCCCCGACGCGAGCAGCGAGCCCGCGGGGCCGATGCCGAGCGCGCGCATCGCCATGAACGCGGCGACGAGGAGCACGAACGCGCCGAAGGCGATGACGCCGCCCCGGGTGGTGCGCTTCCAGCTCACGTGCGGGCTCGCCCTGACGGCGATCGTCGCCATGGTGCCCTGTGGCGCGACGGTGCCGCCCGGCGTGAGCGTGGGCGTGCGAATGAGCGCGCTGTGCGCGGTATGCTGGACGAATGCGGTGAAGAGGATCGCCGGCAGCCCGAGCGCGGCGACGACCAGCGCGCCTGGTAATACCCACGACGGCAGCCCGATGCCCACAATGGCCGCCTTGGCGAGGATCCACGCCGCGCCGAAGACCACGACCCATACCCCGAGCGCCACGGGCAGCGAGACGCGCCCGCCGAGCAGCACGGCGGACGTCGCCGCCGCGCTGCCGCTGGTCGTGGTCGCCACGTCGAGGAGCCGCACGACGTCGGCCGCGCTGGCGGGCCGCTTGGAGGGATCCTTCTCCAGGCAGTGCATCACCAGCTCGGCGAGGAGCGGCGGCGTGTCGCGGCGCAGGTCGGCGACGTTCTGCGGACGCTCGCTCATGTGCGCGGCGAGGAGCTTCTGCGGCGGCATGCCGACGAACGGCGGCCGGCCGGTGAGGAGCTCGTACGCCATGCAGCCGAACGAGTACAGGTCGGCGCGGGCGTCGGTGTCGGGATCGGCGGCGGCCTGCTCGGGCGCCATGTACATCGGCGTGCCGATCGACGTGCCCATCTGCGTCAACTGCCCGCGCGTGGCGCTCGGGTTCTCCGCCGTGCGCGACGCCGATAAGGCTTTTGCAATACCAAAATCAGTAACGACGGCGGTGCCCCCGGTGAGGAGCACGTTGTCCGGCTTGATGTCGCGATGGACGACGCCGTGCTCGTGCGCGTAAGCGAGCGCCTTGGCGACCTCGCGGAGCACCTGCACGGCCTCGGGAATCGACAGGGGCCCGCGCTTGAGGCGCTCGCGGAGCGATTCGCCCTGGACGAACGGCATGGTGAACCACGGCAGGCCGTTCGTCTCGCCCGAGCTCAGCACGGGGACGATGTGCGGATGCTGGAGGCCGGCGGCGACGAGGATCTCGCGCCGGAAACGCTCGAGGTTGACGCCGGCGATCAGGTCGGGCGGGAGAATCTTGACGACGACGTCACGGCGGAGCGCCTCGTCGCGGGCGACGAAGACGCGCGACATGCCGCCGCCGCCGAGCTCGCGGTCGATGGTGTACTGGGCGCCAAGCGAGTCTTGGACCTGGTCGCGGAGGTCGGACATCGGGGCGAAGATACGGGCACACAACTAACGGCGCAAACAACTAAGGGCGCGGACTTCCGAACGGCGCTGACTTCCAAACGGCGCCAACTTCCAAACGGCGCGGACTTCCAAGAAGCGCGGACTCCCAAACGGCGCGGCCGGGCGGCAGACCCGTAACGGCGCAACGGCGAACGGCGGCGGTGCGAGTTGCAGCTTTGCGGGGCGAGGTCGCAGATTCGAGAGGCTGCCAGCGACACCCCCAAGCCAACCTCGATCATGCGAATCGGCTCACTCGCCGGGGCACTCCTTACACTCGCGCTGCCGCTCGCGCTTCCCGGCCAGACGCTCGACGACTCCCTGCCGCCGGGCGCGAACTACAACCTCGCGCAATTCCGACTCTGGATGCCGCCGGGCGTGAGCAAGATCCGCGACGTGCTCGTCCTCGTGCCCGGCTCGAACGGCGACGGGCGTGAGATGGCGCAGGATTCCACCTGGCAGGCGTTCGCGCGGCGACACGACGCCGCGATCGTCGCGTGTCGGTTCACCGACAAGCCGCACGAGCAGGGCTTCATTGAGAATTATGTGAACGTCTCCCAGGGCACCGGGCAGGCGCTGCTCGACGCGATCGCACGGTTTGCGGTGCGCACGCGGCACGCCGAAATGGCGAGCGCTCCCCTGCTCCTCTGGGGGATGTCGGCCGGCGGGCAGTTCGACTACGAGTTCGCCGCGTGGAAGCCGGAGCGCGTGCTCGCGTTCGTCGTGAACAAGGGCGGCATCTACTACACGGCGCTCACGCCGCGCGCGAC
>DASZUN010000278.1:0-19452 GCA_035547615.1 Gemmatimonadaceae bacterium
CGTTGCGCGCGTGGTCGAGGACGCGACCGGGACGGTAGATCCCTCGGTCGCGTCGCTCCCTCGGGATGACACGGAAGTGGCGCCGCTGCCGGCACGCGAGCCGGTCCCCGGTCATCCCGAGCGCAGCGAGGGATCTGCCGTCGTTGCGCGCGTGGCCGAGGTCACGACCGGGACGGTAGATCCCTCGGTCGCGTCGCTCCCTCGGGATGACACGGCGATGCCGCTTGCGGATGCGCCGGCTTCCGCCGAGAAGCCCAAGACTGCGCCGACGATGGCGGTGATCGTGGCGCGGGGGGCGGACCTGTGACCGAAGCCGTCGTCGTCGAGCACCGCGCGCGGACGTTCGCGCGGGACCTGGTCACGTTGACCAAGCCGCGGATCATCTCGCTGCTCCTGGTCACGACCATCGCGCCGATGTTCGTCGCGGGGCATCCGAGCTGGACGCTGGTGCTCGCCGTGTTCGCGGGCGGCTACATGATGGCCGGCGGCGCGAACGCGGTGAACATGTACATGGACCGCGACATCGACGACCGCATGGCGCGCACGCGGCTCCGCCCGATCCCGAGCGGACGCATGCAGCCGCGCGAGGTGCTGGCGTTCGGCGTGCTGCTCTCCACCACGGCGACGTGGCTGTTCGCGCAGGCGGCCAACGTGCTCACGGCGGCGCTCGCGCTCGCCGGGTTCTACTTCTACGTGTTCGTGTACACGCGGTGGCTCAAGCGCTCCACGCCGCAGAACATCGTGATCGGCGGCGCAGCGGGCGCGTTCCCGCCGCTCGTGGGCTGGGCGGCGGTGACCAACCACGTCGACCTGTTCGGCGTTTATCTTTTTCTCATTATATTTTACTGGACCCCGCCGCACTTCTGGGCCCTCGCGCTGCTCAAGCAGAAGGACTACGACCGGGCCGGCGTGCCGATGGCGCCGCTCGTCTGGGGCGAGCGCGAGACCAAGCGGCAGATGTTCTGGTACACGGTGGCGTTGATTCCCTTGACGGTCCTGCCCTCGGTCTTCCACGCGCTCGGGCCCATCTACGCGGTCGCCGCGCTCCTGCTCGGCGCCAAATTCCTCGTCGAAGTCGTGCGCGTGATGCGCGCGACGGAGTGGACGAAGTCGGCCTGGCGGCTGTACAAGTTCTCGCTCCTCTACCTCGCCCTGCTCTTCGCCGCGATGGTCGTCGATCGCGCGATTCTCGCGTGACGGCGCCCGCCGCCGACGCGCCGCGCGAACGCACGCGGCGCCTGCGCTCTCCCAAACCGCTCGGCCGGCTGCTGCCGCGGCTCGCCCCGTACACGGGGCGGCTCGCCGTGGCCGCCGTCTGCCTCGTCATCGCCGCCGGCGTCGGCCTCGCGTTTCCGCAGGTCGTCCGCGAGCTGCTCGACGCCGCGTTCCAGCATCACGACCGGTCGCTCCTCAACCGCGTCGCGCTCGGCCTGCTCGCGCTGTTCGCGCTCCAGGGCGTGATGAACTTCGTGCAGGTGTATCTCCTCACCTCCACGACCGAACGCGTGATCGCGACGTTGCGCGAGGACGTGTTCGCGCATCTCGTCCGACTGTCGCCAGGATTCTTCACCGAGCGCCGCACCGGCGAGCTCACGAGCCGCCTCTCGGCGGACCTCGCGATCCTCCAGTCGCTGCTCAGCACCTGGATCTCGGAGATCTCGCGGCAGTCGCTGCTGCTCGTCGGCGGGCTCGTGATGCTCTCGCTCACCCACGCGCGGCTGACGGTCACCACGCTCGCGGTCACCCCCGTCGTCGTCGGCGCGGCGCTGCTCTTCGGCCGCCGGCTCAAGCGCGCGAGCACCGGCGTGCAGGATCGCGTCGCCGAAGCCATGGGACACGCGGACGAGGCGTTCGCGCAGATCCGCACCGTGCAGAGCTTCCATCGCGAGGCCGAGGAAACGCGGCGGTACGGATCCCAGCTCGCGGACGTCGTGACCGCGGCGATCGGCCGCGCGAAAATCCGCGCGATGTTCTTCGGCATCGTGGGCTTCATCGCCTTCGGCGGGGTGGTCGCGGTCCTCTGGGAGGGCGGCCAGCTCGTGCTCGACGGCGCGCTCACGCCCGGCGAGCTCGTGTCGTTCCTGCTGTACGCGATCACCGTCGCCGCCGCCGTCGGTTCGCTCGCGTCGCTCTTCGGCAGCTACCAGGAAGCGCTCGGCGCGGCCACGCGCGTGTTCGAGCTGCTCGAGACCACGGCGACCGTGCCCGAGCCCGAGCACCCGAAGCCGCTCGTCCGACCGGTCCGCGGCGACGTGGCGTTCGAGCACGTGGGCTTCCGCTACGCCCCCGATCTTCCCGAGGTGCTGAGCCAGGTCGATCTCCGCATCGGCTCGGGCGAGGTCGTGGCGCTCGTCGGCCCGTCGGGCGCCGGGAAGACGACGATCGCCTCGCTCCTCCCGCGCTTCTGGGACGTGACCGCCGGCCGCGTCACGCTCGACGGGGTCGACATTCGCGATCTCTCATTCAACGATCTGCGCGGCGCGATCGGGATGGTGCCGCAGGAGCCGGCGCTGTTCAGCGGCACGATCCGCGAGAACATCGCCTACGCACGGCCCGCCGAGCTGGGCCCGGCGCCCACGGAGCAGGAAGTGATCGCCGCCGCGCGCGCCGCGCACGCGCTCGAGTTCATCGAGCGGCTCCCCGGCGGCTTCGATACGCGGGTCGGCGAGCGCGGCGTGAAGCTCTCGGGCGGCCAGCGCCAGCGCCTCGCCATCGCGCGGGTGTTCCTCAAGAACCCGGCGGTCGTCGTGCTCGACGAGGCGACGTCGAGCCTCGATACGGAGAGCGAGCGCGCGGTCGAGGCGGCGATGGAGGATCTGCTGCGCGGCCGCTCCACGCTGATCATCGCCCACCGCCTGAGCACGGTGCGTCGCGCCGATCGTGTGATCGTGCTCGACCGCGGGCGGATCGTCGAGCAGGGCACGCACGACGAGCTGCTCGAGCGCAACGGCCTCTACGCGCGGCTCTATCGCGCGGGGGGCGAGTTCGAGTACGCGGCGACGGTCAGCGAGCCGACGGTCAGCGAGCCGCTGTCAGCGTGAGCGCGAGGTCGAGCTTCGCGCTCCCGTTCGCCGCGATCTGCACGGTCTTGTCGATCGGCTGCGCGAGCCCCTCGTGCCACACCTTCACGTGGTAGCTGCCCGGCGGCAGTGAATCGATCGAGAAGCCGCCGTCGGTGTCGGTGACTGCGAAGTACGGGTGGTTGAACGCGAGGATGTAGCCGCGCGTCCACGGGTGCTCGGAGCAGCGCACCTCCACCACACCCGGCTTCGTCGCCAGCCGCTCGCTCGCCACCACCTGGCCCGTCGTGAAGAACGGCATCTTCGTGAGCGTGTCGCTCTCGCCCACGCGGTGAAACACGAACTTGTGGACGAGGTTGTCGTCGTTGAAGACGTTCACCGTCGTGCCGACGACCACGGCCTGCACGCGCGGGTCGAGCGTGCAGTCGCTGCTCGACAGCTCGGCGCGCTTCTCGATCGGCAGCGGCTTGCCGGTCGTGGCGTCGTCGATCCACACGACGGCGTTCGACAGGTCGCCCTTCGCGTCGACGGTGACGCGCGGGGCGGCCGTCGCGCCGCACACCGCCGAATCCTTCGTCACCTTCACCGTGTCGGGCGGCGGTGCGCCGTTCAGCGTGATCGTGCCGCTCAGCGAGCCGACCGCGCCGAGCGAGGCCGCCGGCTTGTAGGCGGCGGAGGCGATCTTCACCGCGCTCACGGAGGGATCCTCCGTGAAGTGCGAGGCGCTCGGGGTTTCGTCGCCGCCCGATTTGCCGGCGCGCGCATCTCCGCCCGAGCAGGCGGCGAGCAGAACCAGGAGCAAGGCCGCGGCGTTGCGCCGCGTCGAGAGTTCGATCACGAGTCGCGAGTTGAGTCCGGGCGGGATGGGCGCCGGCTAGCCAAGGCAAGCGACGCGCCAGTACTCGACCGCGGCGCGCAGCCGGCGCTCCGCCGTCTCGTGGCCGCCACCGCGATGCGCTCGCGCGGGCTTGCCGGAGGGCATCGTCTCACCTTAGACGTTCAGCACGCATCATACAACCATCGTGCACGAAAACGCGATTCTTCGATTTCTTTACGGCGCGCTCGTGGCCGCCAGCGGATGCGCGGGCGGCACACCCTCGGCGCTGCCGGCCCGCGCACCGATGGTCGTGTGGGCATTCACCGCACCCTGGGACCCGCGCAGCGACTCGAGCCTGCGCGCGAACGTCGCACCATTGAATACCGCCGTGACCGGGTGGATTCAGCTCGACAGCGCGACCGCGGCCCCGATCGCGGCGTATCGCGACGATGCGGCGGTGCCGGGCACGACGCGGCGATTCGCGCTCGTCACGAGCTGGCACGGTCAGCGCTTCCATCCGGAATCCGTCCGTCGGCTCGGCAATGATTCCGCGCTGCTCGCGCAAACCGCGTCGTCGCTCGCCGCGCTCCTCCGGCAGGGTGCATACGCGGGCATGGTGCTCGATCTCGAGGGGAGCGCGGTGTCCGACGTGCCCCTCGTCGCGCGCGTCGTGCGGGCGCTCGGCGACTCGGCGCGCGCGCACGGCGTGGCAACGATCGCCATGGCGGTGCCCGCGGCGGATACGACGGCGTATCCCGCGCGCGCCTTCCTCCGGGCGGCCGATCTCATCGTGGCGATGCTCTACGACGAACACTGGGCCACGTCGGCGCCGGGACCCGTCGCGTCGCCCGAGTGGGTGCGCCGCGCGCTCGGCGCTCGCGTGGCGGAAGTGGGCGCGGCTCACGTCGTGGCCGCGCTGCCGGTGTACGGGTATCAGTGGCGCGCGAATCAGCCCGCGCAGCCCGTGAGCTTCGAGGAGACGCGCAGCGCGGCATCGCAGGCCGGCGTGGAGCTCGTGCGCGATCCCGCGTCGCTTTCGCTGCATGCCATCGCGCCCGGCGAGTGGGAGCTGTGGACGAGCGACGCCGTGCAGCTCCGCGCGCTCGCGGACGTGGTGCGCGCGACGGGCGTCAGCGCGGTCGCGCTCTGGCGGCTCGGACTCGAGGATCCCGGCGTGTGGCGCGCGTTGCGGTAGCCGCCCGCCGCGCCTCACGCCGAGCGCCGGCTCACACGATCAGCAGATCCCGCTGATACTCGCGCGGCGTCACGACCGCCTCGCCCGGCGTGATGAACACGTTCACCTCCGTGCGCATGCCGATCTCGCCCGGGATGTAGATGCCCGGCTCGATCGAGAACGCCACGCCCGGCACGAGCAGGCGCTCCTCGCGCGTCTCGAGATTGTCGAGGTGCGGCCCGGAGCCGTGGAGGTCGCGCGAGTCGATCGAGTGGCCGGTGCGGTGCGTGAAGTACTCGCCGAAGCCGCGCGATTCGATCACGCGGCGCGCCGCGTCGTCGACGTCGGCGCCGCGAATCGGATCGCCCGCCTTCGTGTGATCGACGACGTACGAAATGGCCGCGTCGCGTGCGTCGCGAACCGCCTCCCAGATCTTCTGCGCGCGCTCGGACGGCTTGCCGAGCGACGCCATCCAGGTCTGATCCGCCCACACGCCGCCGTTCTTCTCGTACGCCCAGAGGTCGATGAGCAGGATGTCGCCCGGACGAATCACGCGCGGCGCGTCGGCCGACGGCTCGTAGTGCGGATTCGCCGCGTTCGCGCCCGCGGACACGTTGGGCCCGTGGTCGGTCGTGAGCCCCTCGCGCGTGAACTGGTCGCGAATCCAGAGCATCAGCTCGTGCTCGGCGAGCGGCTCGGGGCCGCGCGCGCGCTCACCGGCGAGCTTCATCGCTTCGCGCGCGATCTGGGCGATCTCCTCCGCGGCGCGGAGGTGCGAGGCGATGTGCTCGGCGTTCCAGGTCGCGTAGAACCGCGTCACCAGCTCGCCCGACGAGACCACGGTGGCGCCGGCCTCACGCACCATGTCGAGCACGCCCGCGGGCACGCGATCGACGTACGGCACGGCATCGCCCGCGGAGTACTCCATCGCGACGCGCTTGCCGCGCACGTGCTTGGCGAGCAGCGATTCGAGGCTGCGCCACGAGGAGTAGATCTCCTTCGTCCAGCTCTCGGGCCAGTGGTGCCACGGGCCCTGCTCGATCGCATGGCTGATGGCCACCGGCGTGCCGCGCGCCGGCACGTAGGCGAACGCGCGCCGCGTCACCATGCCCTCGAGGCGCATCATGCCGGCGGCGATCGGATTCATGCCGCGGAAGTCGTAGAGCAGCCAGCCGTCGATTCCGGCGTCGGTGAGCGCGCGCTGAACGTCGGAGAGTGTGTCGGGAGTGAGCATGGTTCAGTCCAGGCCTGCCGTGCGATCGATGGAGCGCCAGTCGGCGCGCCATTCACAACTGCCTTCACCGCGCCCCGAGCAGCGCACGTGCTCCACCGCGCCGATGCTGCCGACGAGGAGCTTGAGCAACTGCTTGAGCGTGGATTCATAATATGTACAGCCGATCGCGCCCGGCGCGGTGCCGAGCGTGATCGAGCGTGGAACCTCGAGGAGCAGGAACGACCCGACGCGCCGCACGTTGCCGCCGAGGTAGCGCGCGGCGATCTTCCGCGCATGGCGGTAGGCGATGGGCCGAGCCATGGCGGACGGGAGGAGCCGCATCAGCTTGCGCGTGACGGGCGAGATGGTGCGATACGACTGTCGGGCCATGTAGGCGCCCGCGGCGCGGAACACCGCTTCCGAGTCCGGGCGGCGGCCGATCAGCTTGGCGAGCGCGATCGCCTCGTCCGATCCGATCCGCTGCCGGCGGCGCACGGCTTCGGTGTGCCGCTTGATCTGCGCGTAGATCGTGTCGCTGAGCCCGAGCCGCTTGTTGCGCAGCTCGTCGACATACTCCGCGTCGAATTGATCGTTGGGAGTGTCGACGTTGCGGACCGCCTCGAGAAGACTGAGCGGCAGGAGGGCGTCAACGGTGGCAAGCATGAGCGTCAGCGGAGGGGCCGGGGCAGACAGCGAAGCTAGCCGTGGCGGTGAGTCCATTCAAGCCACGCAAAGATGATCGCGCGCACGCTCGCGGGGTTCGCGCTCGCCGCGACGATCGCCGTCGCGGCACGGGCGGCGCGCTCGTTGACGACGTCCGGCGCGATCGCGGCGACGCTCGTCGGCACGGTCGCGGTCGCCGCGGGCTGGGGCTGGGGCGTGCTCCTCATCGCGTACTTCGTCTCGTCGAGCGCGCTGTCGCACGCGGGACGAGCCGCGAAGACGCTCCGCACGCGCTCGGTGGTCGGCAAGACGGGCGCGCGCGACGCGACGCAGGTGCTCGCCAACGGCGGCGTGTTCGCGCTGGCGGCGCTGGTCGGCATCGTGCACCATGGGGCGGCATGGATGGCCGCCGGCGCCGGTGCGCTCGCGGCATCGGCGGGCGACACGTGGGGGACGGAGATCGGCACGCTCTACGGCGGTACGCCGCGGTCGATCGTCACCCTCCGGCGCGTGCCGCCGGGAACCTCCGGCGGGGTCTCCGTCATTGGAACGATGTCCTCGATACTGGGAGCCTGCTTCGTGGCCGCTCTGGCGTTGGCACTGCACTGGGGAACGCGCGCGGCGGCCGCGGCGCTCGCCGGCGGCGTGGCGGGCGCGCTCGCGGATTCGGTGATCGGCGCGACGCTCCAGGTCCGGCGGCGGTGCGCGGCCTGCGACGTCGAGACCGAGCGCGTGCGTCACGACTGCGGCGCCCCCACGGTGCATGCGCGCGGCATCGCCTGGCTCGACAATGACGGCGTGAACCTGCTCGCGACGCTCGCCGGCGCGCTGCTGGCCGCGTCGCTCGCCGCGTCGCTCGCCCCGTGACAAACACTCATTCAGAAGTGCTCATCGTCGGCGGCGGGCCGGCGGGCGCGTCGCTCGCCTTCGCCCTCGCCCGCGCCGGCGTCGACGTGCGCGTCGTCGACCGCGCGCGCTTCCCGCGGCCCAAGCCCTGCGCCGAGTACCTGAGCCCGGAGGCGTCGCGCATTCTGGCGGCGATGGAGGTGCTGGACGCCGTCGAAGGCTCGGGCGCTGCCGCGCTCGCGGGCATCCGCGTGCGCGCACCGAACGGCGCCGTGATCCACGGCGACTTCGCCGCGTCGCACGGCTACCGCGGCTTTCGCGACCGCGGGCTCTCGGTCCGGCGCGAGAGGCTCGACGCGATGCTCCTCGACGCCGCGCGCCGCGCCGGCGCCCACGTCGTGGAACGCGCGCGCGCGACGGACCTGCTCCGCGCGAATGGACGCGTGATCGGCGCGACGCTCCTCGAGGAGGGCGCCAGTCGTGACGCGCGCGCCAGCATCGTCATCGGCGCGGATGGCCTGCGCTCCGTCGTCGCTCGGCGGCTGGGGCTCGCACGCGTGGCGCGCTGGCCCAGGCGGCTCGCGCTCGTCACGCACTACGAGGGCGTCGGCGGCATCGGCGAGCACGGCGAGATGCACGTGGAGCGCGACGGCTACGTCGGCATCGCCGACGTGGGGCACGGCACCACGACCGTCGCGCTCGTGGTGCCCGCCGCGCGCTCGCGCGAGATCGCGGGCGACCGCGCCGGCTTCCTCGACCAGTGGCTCGCCGCCCGCGCGCACCTGCGGCCGCGCTTCGCGCACGCGCGGCGCGTCTCGCCCGTCGTCGCGACCGGGCCCTTCGCGTCGCACGCGCGCCGTGCGTGGGCGCCTGGCGCCGCGCTCGTGGGCGATGCCGCCGACTTCTTCGACCCGTTCACCGGCGAGGGGATCTACGCCGCGCTGCGCGGCGGCGAGCTGCTCGCCGGCTTCGTGCTCGAGGCGCTCGGGGCAAGCAAGGAACGCGCGGCCGACGACGCGTTCGCGCGCTACGACGCGGCGCGACGGCGCGAGTTCTCCGGCAAGTGGACGGTGGAGCGCGTGATCGGGCTCGTCGTCGGGTCGGCGCCGCTGATCAACCGCGCCGCCACGCGGCTCGCCGCGCGCAAGGACCTCGCCGACCTGCTGATCGGCGTCACGGGCGACTTCGTGCCGGCCCGCGAGGTTGTCCGGGCGGGGTACATTTGGAACGTGTTCGGCCTCTGAGCGGCCCCGCGCCGCTCACGGCCTCAACCGCACTCGTGATGATCGATTCCGACACGTTCCGCAGCGTGCTTGGCCGCTTCGCCACCGGCGTCACGATCGTGACCGCCCGCGACGCCGCCGGCGAGGACCACGGCATGACGGTGAGCGCGTTCTCGTCGGTGAGCCTCGAGCCGCCGCTCGTGCTCGTCTGCGTGGACCACGCCGCGTCGATGCACGACCTGCTGCTCGAGCATACCAGTATTGGTATTAGCATACTGTCATCGAACCAGGAAGCGTACTCCCGCCGGTTCGCCAACGACGACGGCGAGCGCTTCGACGGGATCGCGTTCACCCGCGGCGACTGCGGCGTGGTCCTGCTCGACGACGCCCTGGCCCACCTGGAGTGCCGCATCGTCGCGCACCACGAGGCTGGCGACCACACCGTGTTCCTCGCCGGCGTCGAGCGCGCGGAGCCGCGCGACGGCCGGCCGCTGCTCTATTACCGCGGCGGCTATGCGCAGCTCGAGCGCTGACGCGGCGTGCTGACCCCGCGCCGCCGCCGCGGCATCGAGATCCTCGACGATCCGGCGGTCGATCCCGAGGTGCGCCGCCGGTCGATCGGCGACGTCACGCGCTCCAATCGCTGGCTCGGCGGCCTGCGCGCGGCCGCGCTCGAGCTCCGCGACGCGCTGCGCGGGCTCGGGTCCGCGACGCTGCTCGACGTCGGCACGGGTCTCGCCGACATCCCCGCGCGGGCGCGCCGCGCCGCCGAGCGCGACGGCACGGCGCTCACCATCATCGGCGTGGATGAAGCGCGCTCGCTGCTCGCCGCCGCGCGCGGGCGCCTCGACGCCGGCGTGTGCGCCGACGCGCTGGCGCTGCCGTTCCGCAACCGGAGCATCGACGTCGTGATGTGCTCGCAGGTGCTGCACCACTTCGAGAACGCGGACGCCGAGCGCCTGCTGCGCGAGATGAGCCGCGTCGCGCGGCGCGCCGTGATCGTGTGCGACCTGCGGCGAAGCTGGCTCGCAGCGGCCGGGTTCTGGCTCGTCTCGTTTCCGCTGCGCTTTCATCCCGTGACGCGGCACGACGGCGTGGTCTCCGTGCTGCGCGGCTTCACGGCGGACGAGCTCGACCGTCTCGTGCACGCCGCGTCGGGCGTACATCCGCGGCTCCGGCGCCGGCTCGGCTACCGGATCACCGCACGATGGTCGCCGGCGAACGCATGACAATGACGGAACCACACGCCCTCGGCCCGATGCCCACCGGCTGGCGGATGACCACCGTCGACGAGCGGCTCGTCCGCGCGCCGCTCGACGTGATCTTCCGCCTCGCCGCGGAGGTCGAGCACTGGCCGGTGCACCTGCCGCACTATCGCTACGTGCGTTTTCACGATCGTCGCGCGGATGGCGGCGGCCTCGTGGCGATGTCGGCCAACCGCCCGTTCGGCGTGCTGCGGTGGCCCACGTGGTGGACGTCGCTGATGTCCGTCACGGAGCCAGGTGCGCCGCGCCCGGCGATCCGGTTTCGCCACGTCGGCGGCGTCACCACCGGAATGGAAGTCGAGTGGACGTTCGACGTCAGGGAGCCGGCCGCCACGCTCGTCCGAATTGTGCACGTGTGGAACGGCCCGCCGTGGCCGCTGATTGGTTCGCTGGCCGCGCGCGGCATCATCGGTCCGGTTTTCGTGCACGGGATTGCCTGGCGTACCCTTGCCGGTCTCGCGCACGCGGCCGAACGTTCGGCAGCATCGAGCATCTCCACCAAGGCGGAGTCGAGTGACTGATCGGCGGCGGGTAGTGATCACGGGCATCGGCGCGGTGACGCCGATCGGCATCTCGCGTGACGGATTGTGGAACGGGATCCGGGCGCAACGCTCGGCGGTGCGTCCCATCACCCGGTTCGACGCGTCGGTGTTTCACAGCCGCATCGCCGCCGAGCTCGAATTTCACCCCACGGACTTCATCGAAGCGCGGCGCGCGCGGCGGCTCGACCGCTTCGGGCAGTTCACCGTCGCGTGCGCGCGGCTCGCGATCGAGGACGCGGCGCTCGATCTCGCCGCCGAGGATCGCGAGCGCATCGGAGCGACGATGGGCACGGCCCTCGGCGGCTCCGCGTACGCGGAGGATCAGTTCGAGCTGTTCCGCACGGAGGGCGTGCGCGCCGTGTCCGCCGCACTGGCGACCAACGTGTTCGGCGGCGCGGCGAGCTGCAACATCGCGATCGAGTTCGGCGTGCAGGGGCCGAACAGCACGAACGCGATGAGCTGCGCCTCGGGCACGATGGGCATCGGCGAAGGGTTCCGGCAGATTCGCGACGACTACGCGGACGTGATGATCTGCGGCGGCGTGGAAGCGCCGCTCAACACGCTGTGCTTCGGCGCGTTCGCGATCATTCGCGCGATGTCGACGCGGAACGAGGAGCCGCACCGCGCCTCCCGTCCATTCGATCGCGACCGCGACGGCTTCGTGATGGGCGAGGGCTCGGGCATCCTCGTGCTCGAGGAATACGAGCGCGCCCGCGCGCGCGGCGCGCACATCTACGGCGAAGTGCTGGGCTACGCGTTCTGCAACGACGCGCACCACATGACGGCTCCGCGCCCCGACGGCACGCAGGCCGCGCGCGCGATGCGCGGCGCGCTCAAGGACGCGGGCGTGGCCCCGCACGAGATCGGCTACGTGAACGCGCACGGCAGCAGCACGCCGCTCAACGATCCGACGGAGACGCTCGCGATCAAGAACGTGTTCGGCGAGTACGCGCCCAAGCTCCAGGTGAGCAGCACGAAGGCGTACTACGGCCACGCGCTCGGCGCGTCCGGCGCAATCGAGACGGCGATCTGCGCGCTGGCGCTCGAGCGCGAGTGGCTCCCGCCCACGCTCAACCTCGAGACGCCGGCCGACGGCTGCGACCTCGATTACATCCCGGGCCAGGGACGCGACGCGCGCGTCGACTACATCCTCACCAACTCGTTCGGCTTCGGCGGCATCAACGCGGCGCTGGTCCTCGGTCGGGTGTAATGCACGCGCCGGCGGGGTGTGCCCCGCTGGCGCTCGCGAGCGGATCCGGTCAGCTTACACGCCGATCGCTCGCAGTGGTTGTCCTCTTTCCCCCCCAACCCCGCTCGCTCATGAAAGACGCCTGGCGTCATTTCGCCGCGGAGTTCATCGGCACGTTCGCGCTCGTGTTCGTCGGCGGCGCGACGATCATCACGAGCCCCATGCTGTCGATGCAGGTCGCCGTGGTGAACATCGCGTTCGCCCACGGCCTGATCCTCGCCATCATGGTCACGGCCACGATGCGGATCTCGGGACACCTGAATCCCGCGGTCACGGCGGGCTTTCTCGTGACGCGGCGCATCGAGCCGATCATGGCGGTCGTCTACTGGATCGCGCAGTTCATGGGCGCGATCATCGCCGCCTACCTGCTCAAGGCGCTCTACCCGGCGAACATCGTGGCCGCGACGCGGCTCGGCGGCCAGTCGATCTCGTCGGACATCACCATGCTGCAGGCGATCTCGCTCGAGGCGATCGCGACGTTCTTCCTCGTGTTCGTCGTGTTCGCCACGGCGGTCGATCCCAAGGCGCCGAAGGTTGGCGGCTTCGCGATCGGGCTCACGGTGACCGCGGGCATCCTCGCGATTGGACCGCTGACCGGCGGATCGATGAATCCGGCGCGGTCGTTCGGCCCGGCGCTGGTGGGGCACATCTTCGAGGGACAGACGGCGTACTTCATCGGCCCGCTCATCGGCGGCATCGTGGCGGCGCTGCTCTACGACCGGCTCTTCCTGCCGCGCGAGCCGGAGCCCGTGGATCACGGCGCGGTGGCACCGACGACGTAACTTCTCGCGGGGGCCGTCGTAGTATGTTACGCCTATGAGCGACGGCTCCCCCACGCCCCCGGTTCCCAACTTCGCTCGCGCGCGCGAGCAGAAGATCGAGGAACTCTCATCGCATTTCGCGAACGACGATCTGTCGCTGGACGACCTCGAGCGGCGGATCGAACGCGTCTACAAAGCAACGAACCTCGTCGAGCTGGACGCGATCACGGCCGATCTGCGCGCCATGGTGCCGGCGGCCGGCTCGGCGGTGGCGCGGCGCAGCGACGCCGCCGCCCTCCCCGCCGCGCTGCCGGATGCGGCGACCAACGAGACGCGCCTGCTCGCGATCATGGGTGAGACGCGGCGCATGGGGCGCTGGGCGGTGCCGCGCCGAACGCGCGTGCTCGCGGTGATGTCCGACACGAAGCTCGATCTCACGCAGGCCGTGCTGCCCGCCGGCGTGGTGGACCTGCACGTGAGCGCGGTGATGAGCAACGTGAAGATCACCGTGCCGGAAGGGATGCGCGTGATCAACGAGATGCACGCGATCATGGCGAGCGTCAACAGCAACGCGGACGAGCTACCGCGTCCCGGCGACCGCGAGGGGCTGCTGCCGGTGGTGCGCCTGACCGGCACGGCCTTCATGGCCGAGGTCCGCGTGCGGGTGCGCCGCCGGGAGTACCTCAGCGAGGACGACGACGATTAGCGCAGGTGCAGGACGAGGGCGCCGAGGCGCGCGACCCAAGTCATCGAGGCGATGAGCATGGGGAGCGCGGTGAGCCCGACGGAGAACGCGAGTCCCTGCCTGAAGAGCGCCGGCCCGATGTCCGGCGCTTTCTCTTTCCAGGCGAAGTGCATCACCGTCTCGATGCCCCACCCGAGCGTGTAGCACACGTTGGCGAGGACGCCGTACGCGACGATCACCATCCAGGGCGGCCGGGGGCCGGGGAAGCCTGGCGGGATGAGCGCGATGAGGTTGACGACGGCGAGCGTGACGAGCCCGGTGGCGCCGACGATGAGGTTGTACGTGGGGCGTCGGGATTCCCACCAGACGAGGCGGGAGCGCGCGGTGCGCCGGTAGTCGGCCGGCGGGAAGAGGACGTTGCCGAGGGTGAGCATCGGTGCTCCGAAGCACGGGTACTTCCCGAATATCGTCGGCTCGGTCGGCATCGTCAAGTACTTTTCATTGCAAAGCACGGAACGGCATTGACCACAGAGATCGCGGAGGGCGCGGAGGAACGGCGGTGTGTCATCCCGAGCGTAGCGAGGGATCTACCCGGCTTGGCCGAGATCGCGACCGCTGGAGCAGATTCCTCGCGGTGCTCGGAATGACATCGTTCCCCTCTGCGCCCTCCGCGGCCTCTGCGGTTCAACCTGCTGACCAGGCGAGCGGAGCGCTACGGCCCGACGGTGAGATATGCCTCGTCGTAGCGCTTGATCGACTCCATGATCACCCGCATCGCGATCTCGCTCTTCTCCCAGCCGCGGATCTGTACGCGCTTGCCCTCGAGATCCTTGTACGTGAGGAAGAAGTACTCCACCTCTCGCAGCTGGTGCGACGGGATGTCGGCGATGTCGAAGTACTCCTCGTAGTACGGATCGTGGAGCGGCACGGCGAGGATCTTGTCGTCGGGCTCGCCGCGGTCGAGCATCCGGAGCACGCCGAGCGGGCGCACGTCGATCATGCACCCGGAGAACGTCTGCTCCTTGACGAGCACGAGCACGTCGAGCGGGTCCCCGTCCTCGTGCAGCGTACGCGGGATGAAGCCATAGTCGCCGGGATAGTGCACGGCGGAATACAGCACGCGATCGAGCTTCATCAGCCCGGTCGTCTTGTCCAGCTCGTACTTGTTGCGGCTGCCGAACGGGATCTCGATCACCGCCGTGACTTCTTCCGGCGGATGACGGCCCGGCGGCAGATCGCGCCAGAGATTGATCATTCTTATTTTTGAA
The DNA here is from genome assembly GCA_035547615.1 of Gemmatimonadaceae bacterium. GTDB lineage: Bacteria > Gemmatimonadota > Gemmatimonadetes > Gemmatimonadales > Gemmatimonadaceae > JAQBQB01. The sequence goes on from DASZUN010000278.1 coordinate 14,727, forward strand.
TTACCAAACGCGAATGTAGCGACGGGTCACGCCGCGCCGGCCGCCAGCAGCCGCGCCGCCTCGCGCGCGAAATACGTGATCACCACGTCCGCGCCCGCCCGGCGAATCCCGAGCAGCGAGTCCAGCATCACGCGCTCGCGGTCGATCCACCCGCGGTTGCCCGCCGCCTGTATCATAGCGTACTCGCCGCTCACCTGGTACGCGGCCAGCGGGTAGCCGGTCTCGGCCTTCACGCGCTGGATGATGTCGAGGAACGGACCGGCCGGCTTCACCATCACCATGTCCGCGCCCTCCTCGATGTCGAGCCACACCTCGCGCAGCGCTTCGTCCGAGTTCCCCGAATCCATCTGGTAGCTGCGGCGATCGCCGAACTGCGGCACGGACTGCGCCGCGTCGCGGAACGGGCCGTAGAACGGGCCCGCGAACTTCGCCGCGTAGCTCAGGATCGGCGTGTTCGCGTAGCCGTTGCCATCGAGCGTCGTGCGGATCGCGCGCACGCGGCCGTCCATCATGTCGCTCGGCGCCACGATGTCCGCCCCGGCGCGCGCGTGCGAGAGCGCCTCGCGCGCGAGCAGCTCCAGCGTCTCGTCGTTGTCCACGTCGCCGTCCTTGATCACGCCGCAGTGGCCGTGCTCGGTGTACTCGCACATGCACACGTCGGTGATCACCACGAGCTCCGGCACGTCGCGCTTGAGCGCGCGCACGGCCTGCTGCACCGGCCCTTGGTCGTTCCACGCTTCCGAGCCGATCGCGTCCTTGTGATCGGGAATCCCGAACAGCAGCACGCCGCCCACGCCCACCGATTGTGCTTCGCGCGCGTCCTTCAGCAGCTCGTCGACCGACGTCTGGTCGACGCCCGTCATCGACTCGACGGGCTGGCGAATCCCCGTGCCCGAGCGCACGAACAGCGGCAGCACGAGCTGCGACGGCTGGAGGGTGGTCTCGCGCACCAGACGGCGGAGCGCCGCCGTGCGACGAAGCCGGCGCGGACGATAGGCGGGGAACTGTGGCATGCGCGAAAGCTAAGCGCCTGACGGGGATTCCTGGACGTGCGGATCCCCTACACCGCTGTCAGGCCTATTCAGGCTGTGGCGAGGGCACCTTCTCCGCGCTGCGCAGCGTCTCGAGAATCTCCGTCGCGCCGCGAGTCCGGAGCTCCTCGGCGAGCCGCCGGCCGCCGTCGGCGGGATGGGCCGAGTCGATCGCGATCGTTCCGCGCAGCGCGCGGACGCCCTTCACGTCGGCGATGAAGCCGTGCAGCACGCGCGTGTCGCCGTCGTGCACGGTGAGCGCGCCGATCGGCACCTGGCAGCCGCCCTCGAGCGCGCCCAGAAATGCGCGTTCCGCCGCCGTGTCGATCATCGTGTCGGCGTCGCCGAGCGGAGCGACGAGCGCCCGCGTCTCGGCGTCGTCGGACCGGATCTGGAGCGCGACGGCACCCTGCCCCGCCGCCGGCAGCCACTGCGGCGCGTCGAGGTATGACGTGATCCGCTGCGCGATGCCGAGGCGACGCATGCCGGCCGCGGCGAGAATCGCCGCATGCGCGTGGCCCTCGTCGACTTTCCGCACGCGCGTCGGCACGTTGCCGCGCAGCTCCACCACTTCCACGTCCGGCCGCGCGGCGAGCAATTGCGCGCGGCGGCGCAGGCTCGAGGTGCCGATGCGCGTGCCCGGCGGCAGCTCGTCGAGCGTCGTCGCGCCGACGATCGGATTCACGATCAGCACGTCGCGCGGGTCCTCGCGCGGCAGCAGCGCCACGACCTCGAGCCCTTCGGGATTCTCGGTCGGCAGGTCCTTGAACGAATGCACGCAGAGATGCACGGTGCCGTCGGCGAGGTCGGACTCGAGCTCCTTCGTGAACAGTCCCTTGGCGCCGATCGCGCTCAGCGGCTCGTCGAGCCGCTTGTCGCCGACGGTCTTGTACCTCTTGAGCTCGGACGGGATGCCGCGCGCCTCGAGCGCCGCCTGCACCATGTGCGCCTGCCGCAGCGCGAGCTCCGACGATCGCGTACCGATGATGAGAGTTCTGGTATTCGCCGCCATGACGGTCGGCTCCTATGAAGTCGGCGCCGCACCGGGCGCCATGTGATCGCAAATGGCCTGCACCAGGCCCGGAATCGTGGATTCGCCAGCCTCGACCACGACCTCGAGCCCCGCGGCTCTCGCCGCGTCCGACGTGACCGGCCCGATCGACGCCGCGCGCGCGCGCGCCGCCGCCTCGGGTCCCACCGCCTGCACGAAGGCGTTCACCGTGGACGGCGCGGTGAACGTCACCAGATCCACCTCGCCGCGCAGCAATCGCTCGCGCAGCTCGGCGGCGCCGGTCCCGTCCGGTACTGAACGATACAACGTCATGCGTTCCACCACCGCCCCGAGCTCTTCGAGCCCCTCCTGGAGCGTCTCGCGCGCGCCTTCCGCGGCGGCGTACAGCACGCGCACGCCCCGCACGTCGCGGCGCTCGCGGAGCGCGTCCAACAGCCCTTCGGCAACGAAGCGCTCCGGCGTCAGGTCGACCGCGATCCCGCAGTCGAGCAGCGCGGCCGCCGTCGCCGATCCCACCGCGGCGACCTTCACGCCGGCAAGCGCGCGCGCATCGCGCGACGCCGCACGCAGCGCCTCCCAGAAGATCCGCACGGCGTTCTGGCTCGTGAAGATCACCCAGCCGTATTCCCGAAGGCGCGAGATCGCCGTGGCGAGCGGCGCCGCGACGAGCGGCTCGATGCGCGTGGCCGGCATCTCGAGCACCTCGGCGCCGGCCGCCGCGAGCTGCGCGACGAACTCTCCCGCCTGCGCGCGGGCGCGCGTGACGACGATGCGCTTCCCGAACAGCGGGCGGGTGTCGAACCAGGCAAGCTGCTCGCGAAGCGCGACCACGTCGCCGATCACGATGAGCACCGGCGACACGAGCCCCACGCGCGCGATGTCATCGGCGAGCGTGCCGACCGTGCCCACGATCGTGCGCTGCGACGGTTCCGTCGCCGACTGAACCGCAGCCGCCGGCGTGGACGCGGGCAGGCCGCCCTCCACGAGCGCTGACGCGATTCGCGCGATCATCTTCGCGCCCATGAACACCACGATCGTACCACCCACGCGCGCGAGTGAGCGCCAGTCGACCTCCGTCTCGCCGCGCGCGACGTCGGCGTGTCCGCTCGCGAACGTGACCACGCGCGACGTGCCGCGGTGCGTGAGTGGTATCCCCGCGTACGCCGGCGCGGCGACGCCCGCGGTCACGCCGGGCACGATTTCGAACGGAACGCCCGCTTCGGCGAGCGCGAGCGCTTCCTGACTGCCGCGTCCGAACACGAACGGATCGCCCACCCGCAAACGAACGACGCGCTTCCCGTCGCGCGCGAGGCGCACGAGCAGCGCATTGATCTCCTCCTGACGCGCCGAGTCCTGCTCGTCGCGGCGGCCCACGTCGTGTATCTCGATCGGCGTCTCGCGCTCGCCCACGCTCGCCAGCGCGAGCATCGCCTGGCTCACGTGCGTGTCGTGCACGATCGCGTCGCAGGTGACGAGCAGTTCGCCGCCGCGGAGCGTGAGCAGACCCGGGTCGCCCGGCCCCGCTCCGACGAGATACACCGTCCCGGTCATGCGGGCGGCGGTGGGGGCGGGGGCCTGCGCGTGAGCCGCTCGCGTGCTTTCCGCGCACGCGACCAGATCGAGAACATGTAGCCGAGGTAAATGATCGTCGCGGCGATGTAGCCGGCGTGGAACTCGGCCGTCGTGTCGATCACCATGTGCCACCCTCCGCCTCGACTTCGGCCGCGAGCTCCTTGAGCACGCCGTAACGATACCGCGCGCGAATCAGCGCCAGGTCGAGCAGCGTGAACGCGCAGAACGAGAGCAGGAACGTCGTGAGCATCTCCGGCGGCATGGACGGCGCGCCCGGCTTGAGCACCACCGGCATCGGGTGCAGCCGCGCCTGGAACAGATAGACGCTGAGATGAATGAACGGGATGAGCAGCGCGCCGAGGATACCGAGCACCGCGGAGAATCGGCCGCGCATCGCGGGATCCTCGATGCCGCCGCGCAGGATGAGATACGCCGCGACCACGAACCAGAGAAAGAGCGTGAGCGTGAGGCGCATGTCCCACCACGCCCACCACGTGCCCCAGATGCGGTGCGCCCAGATCGGACCCGTGGTCAGCACGACGCTCAGAAACACGATGCCCACCTCGGCGCTCGCCTCGGCGAGCCGGTCGGCGCGTTCGTCGCGCAGCCACAGGTAGACGATCGACATGAGCGCGGTGATGCTCACGGCGATGTACGCGCCGAGCGCGGCGGGCACGTGCAGGTAGTAGATCTTCTGCGCCGCGCCTTGCAGGGCCTCGATCGGCGTGAAGTAGATCGCGCGGATGTACACGCCGGCCACCGCGAGCACCGCGAGCGCGGTGAACCAGCCGAAGACCGGCTTCACCTCGGCGGCGGCAGCTGGAGCGACGTCGGCGTGGCGCGCCGGAATCGATGTCATTCTTCGAGCGTGAAAGGAAAGGCGAGCGTACACGCGACGACGAACACGATGTCGAACGCGATGAGGATGTTCAACCACGACGACCACTCGGCGTACGGGCGCTCGGCGAACACGCGCACCGTGGCCTGCCCCGCGTTCATGAGAATCGGAACGAAGAACGGCAGGCTGAGCATGGGCAGCAGCAGCTCCGCCATGCGCGTGTTCACCGCCATCGCGCTGAACAGCGTGCCCACCGCGACGATGCCGACCATC